>NZ_CP129212.1:6000000-6300000 GCF_030413175.1 Bradyrhizobium roseum | reverse complement strand
CGGCCCGCTTCAAGCCGGGCGACGCGGTCTACGCGCGCGCCCCGCGCGAGGCCATCGGCACCTTTGCCGAGAAGATCGCGCTGTCGGAGAAATTCGTGGCGCTGAAGCCCGCTGCCGTCTCGTATGCGCAAGCTGCGGCGCTGCCGCTGGTGGGACTGACGACCCTGCAGGGATTTTCGCGCGTCAAGGCCCACGCCGGCCAGCGCATTCTGATCCACGCCGGCTCCGGCGGGATCGGCACCTTCGCGATTCAATATGCGAAGCATCTTGGGCTCGAGGTGACGACGACCACGAGCTCGAAAAATGTCGACTTCGTCAAATCGCTCGGCGCCGACAGGGTTATTGCTTATGACCGCGAAAACTATCTCGATGTCGGCGGCGGCTACGACATCGTCTACGACACGCTGGGCGGCGCCTTCACCGTCGACGCCTTCAAGGTGGTGAAGCGGGGCGGCACCGTGATCTCGCTGAGCGGTCCGCCCGATCGCGATTTCGCCCGGCGCGAGGGCAAGGGGTTTGTGGTTCGCGCGGCGATCTGGCTGATGAGCCGCAGTGTCTATGCGGCGAGCGCGCAAGCCGGGGCATCCTATTGCTGGTTCTTCACCGAGCCGAGCGGCGAGCAATTGCGCGAGATCGCGGACCTTGTCGATCGCGGCGCGATCAAGCCGGTGATCGATCGCGAATTCGCCTTCGAGCAGTTGCCCGACGCGCTGAGCTATCTCGAAGCCGGCCGGGCGCGGGGCAAGGTGGTGTTGAAGGTGAAGTAGCTACTCGCTTTCCAGCGCGATGGCGTGGACGTGGCGGCCGTAGTCCGGCTCCTTGCGGTGCACCGAGCGGCGGTAGCTGAAGAAGCGCTCGTCGGAATAGGTGTCGACGCCGGCATCGTCGATCATCAGGATGCCGGCATTTTCCAGCCGCATCCGGATGTAGCCGGCGAGGTCGAACATCGCGTGGCCCGCGCGATCGGCGGGGATGAAGAATACGCCGTTCTCGGCGTCGGCATCCAGAAAGCGCTCGACGAATTCGCTGCCGACTTCATAGGAGGGCTGGCGGATCAGGGGACCGATGGCGGCGACGATGCAGGAGCGGTCGGCGCCGAGTTTCTCCATGGCGTCGATGGTGGATTCCAGCACGCCGGTCAGCGCACCCTTCCAGCCGGCATGCGCCGCGCCGATCACGCGCGCGCCGGCGTCGGCGAACAAGATCGGGCCGCAATCGGCGGCGGTGACGCCGATGGCGATGCCTTCGGTGCGGGTGACGATCGCGTCGGCGCGCGGCCTGTCGCCCGGCCAGGGTCCGGTCGCTACCACGACGTCGGGCGAGTGGATCTGGTGCACGCTGACAAAATTCGTGGGCGTCACGCCGATCCGTTCGGCCATGCGTCGGCGGTTCTCCGCGACGTGGGCCGGGTCGTCGCTGGAGCCGAGCCCGCCGTTGAGCCCCTGATAGATTCCATTGGACACCCCGCCCTCGCGGGTGAAGAACGCGTGGCGCAGCCCGGGAATGGCTGCAAGCAGCGACGATCCGAACATCATTCTGCTGCGTCTCCCGGCGCCGGCGCTGATGGTTCGTCGCTGAGGCCCGCGACCATGGCGAGGTTGGGCTCGGTGACCGCAAGCACCTTGAACATCGATCCCATGCCGCCGCGGCCGCTGTCGGTCAGCCGTTTCAGCGCGGCGGAAATATCGTCGGAAACTTCCGGCGTGGCCTTGCCCATCAACGTGATCGCCCGCGTCTCGATGCCGAGCCGCTTGAGAAAGTCGCCCTGCGTCACAGGGCCATGCACGCGCGCGCCGACGTCTTCCGCCGCGCGCGCCAGCGCCTGGAAATCGACATGGGCGGTGACGTCGGCCTGGCCCGGATGCTTCAGGGGATCAGCGAAGCTGTGGCGGGCGATCGCCTGAAACGTATCGCCGGCGTCGCTGCGCATGTGGCCGTAGTCGATGACCAGCATCGCGCCGCCCTGGTCGCGTACCCGCGTGGCGATCTTCATCATCTCGCTGTCCGGCCGCCACTCGAAAACGGCGCCGATCGGGGCTGCGCGCACCAGCGGCGGCAGCAGCACCTCGAAGCGAGGTATCGGTTCTTCCGCAGCGCCGAATGACAGTTTGCCGTCGTCGTCGAGATTGACGACACGCTCGTGCCAGCCGGTCTCGCGTCGAACCGCCTGATGAACCGGCAGCACGTCGAAATATTCGTTGGCCAGAATGACCGCGGGGCCATCAGGCACGTCATCGAGGCTGTCATGCCAGCTGATGTTGCGCGCTCCCGACAGCGTCGCGCGCTGTCTCTCGCGCAGCACCGGGTTGATCTCGACGAGATGGATATCGATCGATTCGTAAAGTGGCGGCAGCACGCGGATGGCGCGGAGCGCATCTGCCATCATGGTGCCGCGGCCCGGGCCGAGCTCGATCAGCCGCAGCTTCGAGGGCGAGCCGATCGACTTCCACACCGATGCCGTCCACAGGCCGAGCAACTCGCCGAACATCTGGCTGACCTCGGGCGCGGTGGTGAAATCGCCCTCGCGGCCCAACGGATCGCGCGATACGTAATAGCCGTGTTCGGGATGCGTCAGGCACAGCTTCATGTAGCGCCAGACCGGCATCGGTCCCGACGATCGGATCAGCTTTTGGATCTCTGCCTGCAACGGTGAAAGTTCGGTCACGGCCCGCCTTAAGTCGACTTCTGTATAGGCGCTGGCGTCCCGCCGCGCCATGCCCTCACGATCAGGATGGCGCCGACGATGATCATCGGCACCGACAACAGCATACCCATGGTCAGCCCGCCCCACAAAAATCCGAGTTGCGGGTCCGGTTCACGGAAAAACTCGCTGGTGATACGTGCCAGACCATAGATCGCGATGAAGCTGCCGAGGATCAGGCCGGGCCGCTTCAAGGCCCCCATCCGGACCATGACCGCCAGGATCGCGAACAGCAGGATGCCTTCGAGGGCCGCTTCGTAGAGCTGGCTTGGATGACGGAAAAGCTGCTTCGCGTCGTCGGGAAAGATCATCCGCCAGGGCACGCTGGCATCCGCCTCGCGCCCCCACAGCTCGCCCTTGATGAAGTTGGCAATGCGGCCGAGGAAAATTCCGATCGGCGCGACCGCAGTGGTGATGTCGCCGAGCGACAGGATGGAGATATTGTTCTTCAGCGCAAACAACATCACCGCGGCGACGCAGCCAAGGAAGCCGCCATGAAAGGACATGCCGCCTTCCCATAGTTTGAAAATGGCGAGGGGATGCTCGATGAACAGGGGAAGATTGTAGAACAGCACATAGCCGGTGCGGCCGCCGAGGATGATGCCGAGGGTGACCCAGAGAATAAAGTCGTCGAGCTGTACGGGCGCGATCGGCGCCGGCCCGGCCCATAATTTCTCGCTTTTAATCAGCGCCCGCGCATAGATCCACCCGATCACGATGCCGGAGATATAGGCCAGCGCATACCATCGGATCGCGAACGGTCCGATTGAGATGGCGACGGGGTCGATTGCCGGAAAGGCGATGGTGAGGAATTGCATCTGGCTCACAGGGCTTTGGTGTAGACCGCGTAGGCTGCGCCGAAGATCGGCGGAGCGTCATAGGCTTTGGCAAACCCCATCCTCAGATACATCGGCAGGGCGACCGACATGATCGGGCTGGTATGGAGCGCGATGATCGGCGACCCGTCGCGGCTGGCTCTGGCAATACATTCATCGCTCAAGGCTCGCCCAACTCCTTTTACGCGAAACGCGGGGTCGACGACCAGCATACGAATGATGGGCCAGCGTTGATCGAAGAACGCGGCTTTTCGACTGTCCGGCCGGAAATAGGCAACAGCGCCTGCGAGTTTGCCCTGGAGCTCGGCAATGATGACTTCTCCGCCCACGCTGAGTGCCGACGTTTTTGACAGGCCGGCAAGCATCGCCGGCCAGTCGCCGTAATGGTCCCGGAACTGTTCAAAGGCCGAGACCGCAAGCCGGTTCAGATCTTCCGCGTCCGCATTCTGGTAATCCCTGAGCCGGATTTCTGTCATCGCCGTTTCGCGATCACGGCACGAGGTTGCGGCGATAGAGCGCCAGCAGCCGCTCCCAGTGCCGTTCGGCGGCGTCGCGGTGGTAGACCGGACGTTTCGGGAAGGCAAAGCCGTGATGGGTGCCGGGATAGACCTCGACCTCGTTGTTCGATCCCTTCATGCCGGATGCGACCTTGTCGATGATTTCCTGCGGCGCATAGATGTCGGTCTCGGCGCAGGCGAAATAGAGCTCGGCTTTGGTCTTGCTGGCCGCCAGATGCGGGCTGTCGGGCTGGTCAGTCGCCAGATGGGTGCCGTAGATCGAGGCCGCGGCCTTGACCCGATCCGGGAAATGCGTCGCGGCGTTGACCGCGTAGCGACCGCTCATGCAGTAGCCGACGGTGCCGACGATTTTTGTGTTCGCGGCCGGCTGCGTCTCGGCGAAGGCGAGCAGCGCCTTGGTGTCGTCCATCACCATGGGGATGTTGATGGAGTTCATAAAGCCGAACATCCGCTTGCGCTCGGGCGCCTCCGGATCCGGCGGGATCGGCCCCAGTTCCATGACGCCGGACCGGTAGTACATGTTGGGCAGCATCACATAATAGCCGGACGTACCGAGCCGCCGCGCCATGTCGCGCAGTTCCTCGCGGATCGCCGGCGCGTCCATGTAGAAGATGATGACCGGGAACGGTCCGCCGCGTTCGGGGTGGGTGATGAAGGTCGTGGTCTTGCCGTCCTTGGTCGCAATATCGATCTGCTGGTCGATCATGGGCGTTTCTTCTTGGTTGTGATTTTTGGGTTGTGATTCCGGTTTCGGCTCAAGCGCTTGATACGATTGCAAGGAAACCGGGGCATGACAAGGCAGGGTGCCGCGCCGGCATCTCGAGATCATGATGCGATTTCAAGAAATCACATCATGCTCTCATCTCATTGTTTGAGCATGATCTTTTCGGAAAACCGGTTCCCACTTTTCCGGATCATGCTCCAGGGCGCACTTGCACCTTTGCCTTGAACCTTTACGTTGGGCTCGCCATTGTCATGCGGTAACGATCACCGACCGGAGCGTTTTGAGATGACCCAGACCAACAACCGGTTTTTCGACGAGATCGGCCGTTTGATGAACGATGCCGCCGGCGCCGCCCAGGGCGTCAAGCGTGAGGTCGATACGGTCATGCGCAATCAGGCCGAGCGCATCCTGCGCGACCTCGACCTCGTCAAGCGCGAGGAGTTCGACGCGGTCAAGGACATGGCCCGCCTGGCCCGGGAGGAGAACGAGGCGCTCAAGGGCCGGATTGCGGCGCTGGAGGCCAAGCTCGGCATCTCGACGGCCGCCCCCGACGCCGGTGGCGCGAACACCGGCGGATAAGGATTCACCCATCGTCATGGCTGGGCAAACGCGCGTCTTCGCGCGGATGTCCCGGCCATCCATGTCCTTCGTCGCGGCGGCAAGGACGTGGATGCCCGGTCCGGAGCACCCTTGGGCTGCTTGGGGCCGGGCATGACGGCTGAGGGCCGCCATCGGCTGAAACCGGTCAAAACCGCCAAAAGACCCCTTCATTTCCTTGTCATTTCGCCCCTTTGAGGCTAAAAGCCCGCCACGTCCGCAGCCCCCGCACCCCTGGAGGCTTGCTGTGGGACGGCAACGGGCCGCGATGCGGCCTTTAACTTTTTAGAAAACAAGGACTTAACACGATGGCGACCGTCAAGGAATTGAAGGCGACCGCGCGTCCGCAGAGCGGCAAGGGGGCCGCCCGGGCAGAGCGTCGCGCCGGGAGAGTGCCCGGAGTGATCTATGGTGACAACAAGCCCCCCGTGACCATTTCGGTCGACGACAAGGAACTGCGCCAGCGCATCCTGGCCGGCCGCTTCCTGACCACGCTTTTCGACATCGATCTCGAGGGCAAGAAGCACCGCGTGATTCCGCGTGACTTCCACCTCGATCCGGTGCGTGATTTCCCGCTGCATGTCGATTTCATGCGGCTCGGCGAAGGCGCCACCATCCGCGTCAGCGTCCCGCTTCACGTCGTGAACGGTGAAGTTTCGCCCGGCGTCAAGCGCGGCGGCACCGTCAACATCGTCACCCACACCATCGAACTCGAGTGCTCGGTCGACAATATTCCGCCGTACATCGAGGCCGATGTCGGCACGCTGGAAATCAGCCACTCGCTGCATCTGTCCGAGATCAAGCTGCCGACCGGCGTGAAGTCGCTGTCGCGTGAAGACGCGACCCTGGTGACTATCGTGCCGCCGTCCGGCTACGCCGAAGAACAGAAGGCGGCTGCGGCGGCTGCGGCCGGTGGCGCCGCTGCGCCTGCGGCGGGTGCCGCTGCTCCGGCGGCTGCCGCTCCCGCGGCTGCGGCGGCTGGCGCGAAGGCGCCGGCTGGTGGCGACAAGAAGAAGTAACGGGCGGCGGGATGCCGCGTCATGCGCCTGTTTGTCGGTCTCGGTAATCCCGGTTCGAAATACGCCGATAACCGGCACAATATCGGGTTCATGGTCGTCGATGAGATCCAGCGGCGTCATGGTTTTGCACCATGGCGCCGCCGTTTTCAGGGCGAGACGTCCGAGGGCACGCTCGATCGCGAAAAGGTCGTGCTGCTGCGGCCGACCACCTACATGAACGAGTCCGGGCGCGCGGTTCAGGAAGCGGCGAACTTCTTCAAGCTCGCCGTCTCCGACGTCACCGTGTTTCAGGACGAACTCGAACTGCCGCCGGCGAAAGTGCGCGTGAAGATCGGCGGCGGTATTGCCGGCCACAACGGGCTGCGTTCGATCTCCTCGCATATCGGCAACGACTATCGCCGGGTGCGGCTCGGGATCGGTCATCCCGGCGTCAAGGAACTGGTGCACAGCCACGTGCTGTCGGATTTCGCCAAGAGCGACCGGCCGTGGGTGGAAGCGCTGTGCGAGGCGGTGGCCGACAATGCCGGGCTATTGGCGACGGGCAAGGACTCGACGTTCCAGAACAAGGTGCATCTGGCGCTGCAGTCCAAGGGATTTTTCGAGAAGGAAGACGGCGGGCCATAAGCTCGATCGTCATCGCCGGACTTGATCCGGCGATCCATCCTCTCAAAGGAAGATGGATACGCGGGGCGTTAGATGGGGAAGACGGCGCCGCGCGCCTTCTGCCCGCGTATGACGACCTCAATCAATTCACGAGCGGCGGGTTCGCGCCAAAAGATCGGAAGCCAAGATGGGATTCAAATGCGGAATCGTCGGCCTGCCCAATGTCGGCAAGTCGACGCTGTTCAACGCGCTGACCGAGACGGCGGCGGCGCAGGCGGCGAATTATCCCTTCTGCACCATCGAGCCGAATGTCGGCGAGGTCGCCGTGCCTGATCCCCGGCTCGACAAGTTGTCGGCGATCGCAGGCTCCGCGCAGATCATCCCGACGCGACTGACCTTCGTCGATATCGCGGGTCTGGTCCGCGGCGCCTCCAAGGGCGAAGGCCTTGGCAACCAGTTTCTCGCCACCATCCGCGAAGTCGATGCGGTGGCGCATGTGGTGCGGTGCTTCGAAGATTCCGACATCACCCATGTCGAGGGCAAGATCGCGCCATTGGCCGATATCGAGACCATCGAAACCGAGTTGATGCTGGCCGACCTCGACAGCCTGGAAAAGCGCGTCGACAACCTCGCCAAGAAGGCCAAGGGCAACGACAAGGACGCCAAGGAGGCGCTCGACCTCGTCAATCGCGCGCTGGTGCTGCTGCGCGAGGGCAAGCCGGCGCGATTTCTCGAGCGCAAGCCGGAGGAGGAGCGCGCGTTCAATATGCTGGGCCTGCTGACGTCGAAGCCGGTGCTCTATGTCTGCAACGTCGAGGAAGGCTCGGCCAAGGACGGCAACAGCTTTTCAAAACAGGTGTTCGAGCACGCCAAGAAGGAAGGCGCGGTCGCGGTGGTGATCTCGGCCAAGATCGAATCCGAGATCGCGACGCTGTCGCGCGAGGAGCGCGCCGATTTTCTCGAGACGCTGGGCCTGGAAGAGGCCGGCCTCGACCGTTTGATCCGGGCCGGCTACCAGCTGCTCGACCTCATCACCTATTTCACCGTGGGCCCGAAGGAGGCCCGTGCCTGGACGATCCACCGCGGCACCAAGGCGCCCGCGGCGGCCGGCGTTATCCATACCGATTTCGAGAAAGGCTTTATTCGAGCCGAGACCATCGCCTATGGCGACTATGTCACGCTCGGCGGCGAAGCCGGCGCCCGCGACGCCGGCAAGCTCCGGCTGGAGGGCAAGGAATACGTCGTCGCCGACGGCGACGTGATGCATTTCAGGTTCAATAATTGAGATCATCGGTGCCGCGGATGCGGACCCTGTGGGTGGGCAAGGGCGCAACACGTCGTGCCCACGATCTTTCAGCCAGTGCGAGCGGAATGGTGGGTACGCCGCGCTTTGCCCAACCTATGGCTGCAAGACCACTTACCGCATCCCGCCCTGGTCGCGGATCGCGCCGAGATGTTCGTTGATGCGGAAGACGATCAGGATGAATTCCGCGGCGATGCGCGAGAACACCACGCCGACGATGACGCCGGCGATCGAGGACAGCAGCATAATGAATCCGCCGAACGGGCTGATCGCCATGGTGCCCAGCGCGGAAAAGATTCCGGACAGGCCGAACAGTACGATCAAGCCGATGACCAGCCAGTAGAACGTCTTGATGATCGTGGGCGTGATGAAGCGGTCCCACTGAAACAGATCCTGAAAATCGAACATCGATGGTTTCTCCGGCGAGTCACAAACCTTGTTCCAGACCGCACAGGGCTAGCCCCGAAAACTGCTTCGGGCAAGTCAGGGGCGAACGCCAGAGGCGGTGCTCGCCCGCAGCGAACGAGCCATGCGGGTGGACGGGTTGAGATTGCCGCAAATAACGGCCACATTCAGGCTTGCCCGCCGCAAATCCTCAAGCCAGATTCCGGATAGATGACATCGCTGACCTTCGAAGATTTTACGCCCGGCCATTTCGGCACGTTCGGACCGCGGCACGTCACACGCGAGGAGATTCTGGCGTTCGCCGCTGAATACGACCCGCAGCCGATGCATCTGGACGAGGTTGCCGCCAACGCGTCGATGCTGAAAGGGCTGTCCGGCTCGGGCTGGCACCTCGGCTCGCTGATGATGCGAATGCTGTTCGACGGCTTCATCGGCCGAACCGCTTCGCTCGGCTCGCCGGGCGTCAACGAGATGCGCTGGATGGCGCCGCTGCGCCCGGGCGACGACCTGACGCTCGATGTCGACGTCACGGAGGCCCGTGTTTCGAAAAGCCGCCCCGAAACCGGCATCGTGACCTTCAAGGGCACGATCCGCAACGCGGCCGGTACGGTGCTGTGCGAAATGGAATCGCCGATCATCGTGCGCCGGCGCGACCACGCGGAGGCGAAGTAGCGATGCGTTTCTTCGAGGATATCGAGATCGGGGCGCGGCGCGACCTCGGGTCTTTCACCTTTACCGCCGACGACATCAAGAGGTTTGCCACACAGTTCGATCCGCAGCGCTTCCACCTCGACGAGGAGGCGGGCCGCAACTCCCTGTTCGGGGGACTGGCCGCTTCCGGCTGGCACGTCGCCGCGGTCTGCATGAAGCTTCTGGTCGCCGACGGCAAGCGCCTGTCGGCGGAGGCCGCGGCGCGCGGCGAGCAGGTCGCGGTGTGGGGGCCGTCGCCGGGCTTTCGTGAACTGCGCTGGATCAGGCCGGTGCTGGCCGGCGACACCATCCGCTATTCCAATCAGGTCGAAACCAAGCGGACGTCGGAGAAGCGCCCGGAATGGGGCATCCTGCAGGCCCGCAATACCGGCACCAACCAGCGCAACGAGGTGGTTTTCTCGTTCCTCGCCACCGCCTTCGTGCCGCGGCGGAACGCGGGAGCAAATGGTTAACGAAGTGTGCCGTTGGTTCCGCGCAATCCATGGCTTCGCGGAACGGATTTTTTGCTAACGGATTTTGAACTTTTGGCCTGCCATAAGCGTCATTAGGGGAATACCGAGGGGATTGATCGTGGCAGATCGCAGCAGCCTGAAATTCGTCGGCTTTATCTTCGCAACCGTCACCGTGGCCGTCATGCTGACCGCCGGCATGGTGGTGAAGTCCTACGCCGACGGCGTCTACACGATCGAAGATACCGCGTTCGTCCGCGAATAGCTGCAGACCAAACCCAAGCTCGGAAGATGACCCGCGGCGATCCGGATCGCCAATCGCGGATCAGCGACTCCAGATAAGAGTCATGGCCACGACGGCGAGCGTCAGCAATCCGACGAAGCGGATGACGAGCGTTCCCATGCTGTGCGACGATTGCCGCAGCGGGATGGAATCCATGTTGTCTGGCTGAACGTTTTGCATCGCCGCTCGAGTCCCCAAAAGGTGCCTGCCGTCACGTGACGACATCCGTCCACGGATGCGACCGTGTTTATAAAGTTCAGATTGAATCGTGCCAAACGAAACCGCCGCGCTCCGGTACGGAACGCGGCGGAGTGTCAGATTTTTGCAACGATGGGACTTAGCTGTTGCGCAGTCCGTCGGCGGCGCGCTTCCACTGCGTGACGTTGTCGGCGATCATGCGCGTCGACTTCATCGCGGCCTGGCTGAGCTGGGCGTAGCCCGAGATCTCGCGCTGCACGCGCTGGCCTTCGGCATGCAGCAGGTCGCGCAGGCTCTCGAGTTCGGAAATCAGCTTCTCGATTTCCGCCAGCGAGGTGCCGGCGACGCGCTGGATCAGCGAGTTGACGTTGTTGACGGTGGCTTCCGCGTTGGCGTCGAGCGCCGGGGTCTCCGCAGGGACCGAAGGCCGGCGCAGATAGGCGATGTCGTTGCGAACGAATTCGCGGATACCGGCTTCAACCTCGGATACGGCGGCGAGATCGCCGTCGGCTTCCGGCGTTTCATCAGCCTGCTCCGGACGAATGGTGGCGTTCATCGGCAATTCCTTTGTTTCGCATTCAGGCGAGCGCGGAAATCCCCCCGCACGACGAAGTAGATCGCCGCCATCTGCGCTGCCGATTTTGGCCGCATCTGGGCCAATCTGCGGCAATCGTGGATCATTATCGGGAGGCGGCCGTTTCACGCCGCAAAGTGCGTCAAATTGGGACGACTCAAACCGTCACCAACTCCGTTTGAAGCCGGCGCTGAGGCTCTTGCTGGCGGCGCCCGACGGTGTTTCGCCGATCGAGCCCGAGATCGTCACGCCGTCGAACAACCTCTGCTCGGCGCCGACCTTGCGCAGCCATTTGTCGTCCGACGCCGAAGTGGTCTGACCTGCGGTCAGGCTGGTGCCGGTGTCGGCGATGCTGAGCCTGGCCGACTGGTCGGTCTCCGCACTGCGCGCCGGATGGCTGATGATGCCGGGCACCGGCACAAGGCCTTGCTGGATCAGATTGTAGTCGTTCTTCAGCGTGAGCGAATATTGCTCGCCGATCGGCAGCGACTTGCTCAGGGAGGTGCCGATCCGGCTCTGCTCGGATCCGGGATCGACGCGAGCCTCGACCGAAGTCTTGTCCCAGATCGAGGCCACGCCGGGGGCGGTGATCGCCGCCCAGGCGGTGCCGGACGATTGCGGCAGGCTGCCGCCATTGGCCAGTCTTTCCGAGAGCTGTTCGGAGGTCGTCGCCGCGCCCTGCCGCGCGACCGTCATGTCGACGCCGACCCGCGTATCCCAGAACGGCGAGATCGACTGCTTGACCGACACCGCGGAAGAGCCGTTTGCCTTTTCATTGGCGGACCACGCGGTGTCGATCCCGCCGAGGAGGCTCGACGCGCCGCTGCCCTTCGGTGCGGGAGCCGGCAGGGTCGATGCATCGACGTTGAGTTGGCTCCAGTCGAGCTTGCTGACGTCGATGTCTTTCATGATGTCGACCTCGCCGGCGTCGGGCGCCGCCTCGGTCTCTTCCGCTTCGGGCATGTCCGGATCGTTTTCCGCCGGCGGGGTTTGCGCCGCTGCTGCCAGCATCGAAGCCACGCTCACGCCGGCCACCAGCATCGGCAGCCGCGCCCATCCACATCGCATTTTGGAAATCATCGCCCGCCCGCATTCCAACTCGCGCCCAGAATGCGTTCACTCTGTTGCAAAATTATGGCGCGGGCGCTTCGGTTCACTTCAATTGAACGTCATGGCCGGGCACAGCGCGTGATCGCGCCCGGTGACCCGGCCATCCACGCTTCCTTGGGGCTGGCGAAGGAAGACGTGGATGCCCGCGCGCAGTTGCTGTTCGCGCGCGGGCATGACGATTGGAATTGTGGATGAAAGCTACACCGCCATTCGAGGCAGGTTGATCGGATAGCCCACGGTTTGCTCGACCAGGTCGAAGGTATCGACCAGCACGCGGAAGTTGGTCAGGCGGCCGGCGCTGAACTGGGCGAAATGGGCAATCCGCAACGAGATCGGCTTGTTCGAATCGAGCGCGGTGAGGGAATAACGCATCATCGAGGACGCGGTATCCACGCCCAGCATGATCGATTCCCGGTCGAAACGGTGGACGCGAAAGTTGTCGGCGATCTGCCTGATGACATCGATCACCGCCGCCTTGCCGCGGCGCGAGCCGAAGAACGGATACATGTCGATCGGGCCATAGATCGCCCAGTCGACGTCTTCGTCGAGCAGGGCGTCGAGATCGGCGGGCTGGCGTTCATTGATGGCGCGGTGAAACGCGCGCGAAAAACGCCAGAGACTATGCTCTGTCATTTCAGGTGGTCCTTGGAAACTGGATTTTCGAAACAGCCATCAAGCCCTAATGAGGCGTCGCCATCGACGCCGGGCTGATTTGCTGCATGTTCTGTTGTGCTCTTAAATATATCAGGAATGTGAAATTACAACCGTTGTTTTTTGCATCGCACAAATGCGGCGTTGTCGGCCGGATTTCGATCACTTCACGGTCATAAGCGCCATCGGCTCGCGACGTGCCGGCGATTTTCAATGCCGGGTGCTTCGAGATTCGGCGCCGCCGATACCGTCGTCTGCACCTCCGTGCGACAACCACGGGACCCGCCAGGGCCTTCAAAATGCGCGCCTTTAAGCCGTTCCAACCGGATGGCGCGCCGCCCGGCAGCCGGCCGTCGGGCCTGAGAAAAGCGGCGGCGCGCGCTTCATCCGCCCGTCGTGTCGGGAAACAGGCTGGTGATGGGTCACGGCAAGTGCGACGAGGTTCAACGGCGCGCGCGGAATAAGCGGCGCATCGGGCTGCACGGATGATGTGGATGGCGACGGCTTGCCGAAAGGCGGACCTTGCCGGCGTGATTAAGGATTCGCACGTCGCCCGGTCAGGATCGCGGTGACGTCGCGTTCGACCAGTTGCTGCACCAGATCGTAGGTGTCGATGATTTCCCGGATCTGGCAGACCTTGCCGTCGCGCAGCGTGTAGAAGCCGGCGATGTCGAACTGCATCATGCGCTGATTGATGCTCTTGCGGAGGAACACGCGGACATAGACGGCGACCTTGTCGCCCTCGGCGACCGACATCGACACCTCGCAGCGCAACTCGGAATAGCGGGCCAGCACCGCACTCCACATCTCGCGCATCTCGGCTTTGCCGCGGCGGTAGCCGAGATGCGGCAGCAGGTCGACCGGGGCGTTTGCAATGAATTCGATGTCGTCGGTGCAGCGCGCCAGCGTGGTCTCGAGGTCGCCGGAGTACAGGGTGTTGAGAAAGTCCAACACGAACTGACGATTCGATTCCTCGGACATTCGCCCACCCTGACCGTGTTCGATCCCGCATCTGCGATTGCTCGCATTTTGAACGGAACCGCACCGGGATCAATCGGCAAATGGATTTAAAGTTTCCGAAAGCATTAAGGCGCTCCGCAACCGCAGCTGAACCGGATACCGTTGGCAAACAGCGCGCCGCTGATATCGCGCGCTGCATGCGCTAAAGCTTGCCGAATTCCGCTTGCGGCAAGGCCCTGCGGGTTGTGAGGTCGATCACAAACCTTTTGTTCATCTCATGGGCCGGGCGGGACATAGTCCGGTCGGACAGCGACGTGCGGCGACGTGCGGTCAGCTCGCATTGGTGTGTCCATTTGCCGTCATTGCCTGCAACAAACGCGAAGCGTTTGTTGCAGGGGAGGGTAGCGATGAAGCAATCCGTCGGTCCGCGTGCGCGGTGATATGGATTGCTTCACTTCGCTCGCGCTGACGTTGATCGTTATGCGGGCGCTGCTTGGCTCACCGCTTCTTCCACCCGCCGCGATGGCCCGGCGCGCCGCCGCTGGAGCGCGGGGCGGGCCCGAATTCGGGACCGGACTGGCGGGAGTCGGTGGGCTGGAAGATCCTGGTGCCGCCGGGGAGATCGGGCTTGCGCGGTTTGGCGCCGCTCGGGCGGTAGGGCAGGGATTCCGGGCCGTGCATTTCGTCAAGGTGGGGTTTGTGGACCTTGGAGGTGCTGCTGCCGGCACCGCCGCCACGGCTCGACTTTAAGGCCGTCTGCACGCCTTTCTTCTTCATCGCGCTGACGGGAAGGTTGGCGGCCTCGCCGTACTTCTTCGTTCCGGCGTAGGCGCCGGCCTGCTTCTGTACGTTGCGCTGTTTGGCGGTGGGATCGTCGACCACGGCCATTTCTGTGGCGCGCAGGCGTTTGACTTCGTCGCGCAACCTGGCGGCTTCCTCGAAGTTCAAATCGGCGGCAGCTTCGCGCATGCGGGTTTCGAGGTCGGACAAAACCGCCTCGAAATTGTGCCCGATGGAGATGACATCGTCGGCCATGCCGCCATCGCCGATCTCGACCAGCACGTGGTCGCGCTCGTAGACGCTGTTCATGATGTCGCCGATCGACTTCTTCACGCTCTCCGGCGTGATGCCGTGCTCGGTGTTGTACTCGACCTGCTTCTCGCGGCGGCGGTTGGTTTCGGCGATGGCGCGTTCCATCGAGCCGGTCATCTGGTCGGCGTAGAGGATCACCTTGCCGTCGACGTTGCGCGCGGCGCGGCCGATGGTCTGGATCAGCGAGGTCTCGCTGCGCAAAAAACCTTCCTTGTCGGCGTCGAGGATCGCAACCAGCGCGCATTCGGGAATGTCGAGGCCTTCGCGCAACAGGTTGATGCCGACCAGCGCGTCGAACGCGCCCAATCGAAGGTCGCGGATGATCTCGATGCGTTCGATGGTGTCGATATCCGAATGCATGTAGCGCACGCGAATGCCCTGCTCGTGCAGGTATTCGGTGAGGTCTTCCGCCATGCGCTTGGTCAGCACCGTGATCAGCGAGCGGTAGCCGGCCTGCGCGGTGGCGCGGACTTCGCCGACGAGGTCGTCGACCTGGGTGCGGGCGGGGCGGATGTCGACCGGCGGATCGATCAGCCCGGTGGGGCGGATCACCTGCTCGACGAACACGCCGCCGCTTTCGTTGAGCTCCCAGCCGCTCGGCGTCGCAGAGACCGCGACCGACTGCGGACGCATCATGTCCCATTCCTCGAACCGCAGCGGACGGTTGTCCATGCAGGAGGGCAAACGAAAACCGTATTCGGCGAGCGTTGCCTTGCGGCGGAAGTCGCCTTTGAACATGCCGCCGATCTGCGGCACGGTGACGTGGCTTTCGTCGGCGAACACCAGCGCGTTGTCGGGCACGTATTCGAACAGTGTCGGCGGCGGCTCGCCGGGGCGGCGGCCGGTGAGGTAGCGCGAGTAGTTCTCGATGCCGGCGCAGCTTCCCGTGGCCTCCATCATTTCGAGATCGAAGGTGGTGCGCTGCTCCAGCCGCTGCGCTTCCAAAAGGCGGCCCTGGTTGTGGAGCTCGTCGAGCCGCATCTTCAACTCGCTCTTGATCGACTTGATCGCCTGCACCAGCGTCGGACGCGGCGTCACATAGTGCGAGTTGGCGTAGATCTTGATGAATTCCAGCTCGTCCTGCTTGTGGCCGGTGAGCGGATCGAACTCCTCGATGTTTTCAACGGTGTCGCCGAACAGGTTCACGCGCCAGGCGCGGTCTTCATAGTGCGCCGGGAAGATATCGATGACGTCGCCGCGTACGCGAAACGTGCCGCGGGTGAAGTCGGCCTGGGTCCGCTTGTACTGCAGGGCGACGAGGTCGGCGATCAGCTGCCGCTGGTCGATGCGTTCGCCCTTCTTCAGCGCAAAGGTCATCGCGGTGTAGGTCTCGACCGAACCGATACCGTAGATGCACGACACGGAAGCGACGATGATGACGTCGTCGCGCTCCAGCAGCGCGCGCGTCGCCGAATGGCGCATGCGGTCGATCTGCTCGTTGATCGACGAGTCCTTTTCTATGTACGTGTCCGTTCGCGGGACGTAGGCCTCAGGCTGGTAGTAGTCGTAGTAGGAGACAAAATACTCCACCGCGTTGTCGGGGAAAAAACTCTTGAACTCGCCATAGAGCTGGGCGGCGAGCGTCTTGTTCGGCGCCAGGATGATGGCGGGGCGCTGCGTCGCCTCGATCACCTTGGCCATGGTGTAGGTTTTGCCCGAGCCGGTGACGCCGAGCAGCACCTGGGTGCGGTCGTTGCGGTTGATGCCCTCGACCAGTTCCTTGATCGCGGTCGGCTGGTCGCCCTTCGGCTCGTATTCGGATTTGATCACGAAGGGCACGCCGCCCTCGGATTTTTCCGGGCGCGGCGGCCGGTGCGGCGTCCAGATTCTCACCTGGCCGTCGTTGCCCTTGAATTCCGGTCGGCCGTCGCGGATCAGGTTCTCCAGCGCATCCGCCGTCGCCTTGACGCCGAGCGCCTCCATCTTGTTGCGCGGCGGCCGGGCCAGCGCCTCGTCGTCGTCCTCCGCCGTCGGCAGGCCGAGCTGACGCGCGAGTTCTGGATCGAGCGTCGGGATCGTGGCCGAGGTGCCGTAATTGGCTTGCGGGGCTTCCTCGAGGCCTTGCGGGGAGCTGCGAGCGCCCGGCGGTTGCGGATTGGGGCGCAGCGGGGCCTGCCGGGCGACGACGTTACTTGTCGTGTTGCGGTCGGGCAGCGGTTCGGCCGGCAGGCCATCCGTCGATTTTGTCGAGGCGCGGGCACGGTGCGCGGCGGCTTCGCCGCCGGCGCGGCGGTCCCACGAATTGTCCGGCGGCGGCTGCAGGCCGGTGCCCGAGCCGGTGCCGGCGTCGCCGCGGTTGATCGCGGGGTTGAGCAGTTCAGCCAGCGCCGGCGCGATCGGCTGAACGTCCGGCCTCGACGCCCTGGAATTCGGGGCCTTGGATTTCTGGGATTTGCCGGGATTTTTGGGAGTGTCGGGTTTCTTCGCCATCCGGCGAATATGGGATGAGTCAACCAGCTAGAAAAGGGCAAACGGCCTCCTGCGCGATGTTGCGCAGGTCATGTCAGCAGGTGTCAGCAGGGGGGTCCGGAACCCGTCTCGCAGGTCGTCAGCGGAGCGTCGGACGGCTTGACGATATCGAGATGAATGCCGCCGCAATCGGTGCAGCGCAGGGTCCAGTATTCGACGCCGGCGCGACCGGGGATGATGCGCAGCACCGCGAGCGAGGCATCGCAGTCGGGACAGGTCGAGAGTGTCGGCGTCGCCTGCAGGGTTTGTTCGGGAAGCGGCGCCGGGAGCCGGCCGGCCGTTCCGCCGGTACTTACGGATTCGCGAAGCGCGGCTTGAAACGATCGATATGGGCTTTCGCGTCCGCGATCGCCGCTTCCGGATCCGACCACGCGAAACCGACTTCGAGGGTCGGGAACGCCATCCCGTCGATCACCACCGGCGTCTGGTCGGCCCGTTGAATCCTGGCGTGCCATAGCCCTCTCCCTGCCTCGAACGATTGAATTTCAAAGCCGCCATAGATCACGGCGTGTCCCCCGGATTGTCCCATCAGGACAAGGAGAGCACGGCCATGTCGGGGGCTTTGTGAAACGGTTCACATGTCTCTGGATTTTTTCGCTCGCATTCCCCTGGCAGCGCGTGCGCGGGGGGCGCGATCAGCCGCGCCGCCCCAGAATATGGTCGGCCAGCACGGCGGCGTCGTCGCCGACGCCGGACAGGAACGATGAATTCATTTTCGACAGCCATTGCAGGCCGAGGAAATACAGGCCCGGCTCGGGGGATATGCCGTTGCGATGCATGGCATCGCCCTTGTCGTCGATGACAGGCAGATCGATCCAGCCGAAATCGACGCCGTAGCCGGTGGCCCAGACCACCGCCGAGATGCCTTCCGCGGCGAGATCGAGGCGCGTCAGCGGCGTGGCGACGCAAGGCGGGTTCGGGACCGTCGCGCGGGCCCCGGGCTCTTCGGGCAGTTCCAGGCCTCGACGTTTCACGTAGGCGTCCACGGTATCGAGGAACGTCGTGTAGACGAGATCGCCGTCGGCCATGCTCTCGGCGAGGCCCGGTGCGATTTCGAGTACGCCGTCCTGCGCCGCCTCGACGCGCCCGATCAGAATCATGCCGTCGGTTGCGTAGTTGCGGAAATCGATGGTGCGCCCGCCATTGGCGCCTGAAATCACCGGGGCGAGGCGCGCCGGCCCGCGCTCTTCCGGCGTGACCTGGTCGAGGCGCATCTCGGCGAGCCACCACACGAGGTCGCGGCCGCGATAGCGCCGCGGCATGCGGCGGTGCCGTCCGATCGAGAGATACACGCGGCGGCCGGCCTGCAGCAATTCCTCGGCGATCTGCGCACCCGACGCGCCGGCGCCGGCGACCAGCACCGCGCCCGGCGGAAGCTGTTCGGGATTCCTGTAGTCGGCGGAATGGACCTGGAAGACAGGATGATCGCGCAGCAGATCGGGGACGATGTTGCGCTGGTAAGGACCGGTGGCGACCACGACATTGTTCGCCGCGATCGTGCCGCCGGTGGTCTCGGCGGCGAAGCGCGCGCCGTTACCCCGCGACAGCCGCGTCACCTCGACGTCGCAGCGGATCGGCGGCGCGACAAAGGCGGCGTAGTCATCGATGAATTTGATGATGTCGTCGTTGTCGGCAAAGGCATCCGGGTCGCTATGCGGAAACGGAAAATCCGGTAGCCGCACCGACCAGTTGGGGAACTGGAATTTCAATCCATCCCAGCGTTCGCTGCGCCAGCGTTCGGCGATCCGGCGGCGTTCCAGCACCAGATGCGAAATTCCGCGCTGCTTCAGCCGGTGGCTCATCACCAGCCCGGCCTGGCCGCCGCCGATCACCAGCGTCTCGATCTTCTCATCCGGCATGTCTCTGGCCCCTGCGGCGCACAGCAGGTTCTGCCGCGGCGCGGACAATCCAGCGCCGGAACGCGGCAAAATCGCGCTGCCCAGTGCCAAACCCCCGGTACACGAGATACCAGCGCATGCCTTTCGGCACGCTTAACGCGAACGGGGCGACCAGCCGGCCGGCCGCCAGGTCGTCGTCGATATAGGGGCGTATGCCCATGGCGATGCCGAGGCCGTCGACGGCCGCCTGCAGCGCCTGGCCATAAAATTCGAATTCCGTTCCACGGGCGCAGATGCGGGCCGCGCCGGCGGCCTCGAGCCAGGACGGCCAGTCGTCGGGCGAATGCGCAACCCGCAGTAGTGTTGGCCCCTTCAGGTCGGCGGGGCGCTTGAGGGCGTTGGCCAGCCGCAGCGCGCAGACCGGCAGCAGGTCGGCGGCGAACAAGGGCTCGGCGACCAGGCCGGGCCATTCGCCGTCGCCGAGCTTGATGCCGCAGCTCCAGTCCTCGCCGAACGGCACCGCGGCGCCACCGGTGGTGATGCGGACGTCGATGTCCGGCTCGTGTTTGCGGAAATCCGCCAGCCGCGGGATCAGCCACTTCATCGCAAAAGTGGGACCGACGCCGATGGTCAGCACCCGCACGCTGGAAGGCGCGGTGACCTGGGCGGTCAGGCTCGCCAGCGCGTCGAACAGCGGCGTCAGCCCGCTCTGGTAGGCGCGGCCGGCCGCGGTGGTGGCAAGGCGATTGGCCTTGCGCTCGAAAAGCGCGACGCCGAGCCGTTCTTCCAGCAGGTGCACCATCCGGCTGACCGCGGCGGCCGATACGTTGAGCTCGGCGCCGGCGGCTGCAAAGCTGCCGGTCCGCGCCGCCGCTTCGAACGCCTTGATCCCGTTGAGAAAGAGCAGCCGCCGCACAACACCCTCAGGAAAACTGATGCAAGGGCAAGATAACTCGGTTTGCGCCGATGCCACAAGCGAGGCAAAAGCAAACCCAAGAATTGACGTCGTGAATCGGTGCGGCAGGCGCTTCGATCTGAGCCTGACTTGCGCGGGAGGCTTTCCTTGACGCCCCTCATGATTGCAGCCCTCGGCGTGCTGATGGTCGCGACGGCCTTCCTGTCGGGACTGTTCGGCATGGCCGGCGGGATGATCCTGATCGGCGTGCTGCTGATGCTGATGCCGCTGCCGACCGCGATGGTGCTGCATGCGATCACGCAGATGGCCTCGAATGGCTGGCGCGCCTTTCTTTGGCGGGCACATATCCGCTGGCGGCCGGTGTTCGTCTATCTGATCGGCTGCGCCCTGGCGCTCGGCGCCTGGTCGATCATCCGCTACGTGCCGGACAAGCCGATTGCGCTGCTGCTGCTCGGCGTGACGCCGTTCATGGCGCGGCTGATGCCGAAGAACCTCAAGCCCAACCCCGACAGCATCGCGCAGGGCTCGTTCTACGGCTTCATCTGCATGGGCCTGATGCTGATGACCGGCGTCTCCGGCCCGCTGATGGATACCTTCTTTCTCGGCGGCAATTTCGGCCGTCGCGAGGTGGTCGCGACCAAGGCGACGTGCCAGGTCGCGAGCCATCTTACAAAGCTGATCTATTTCGGCGGCATCGTCGACCAGGCGGCGACGCTCGATCCGGTGCTGGCCGGTGTCGCGATTGCGGCCTCGATGCTCGGCACCACGCTGGCGCGGCGCATCCTGGAGGCGATGAGCGACGCGCAGTTTCGCACCTGGGCGAACCGGCTGATCACCGCCGTGGCGGGCTACTATATCCTCTACGGCGGCTGGCTGCTGTTCACGCGTGGAAGCGCGATGGCGTTTTGAGTTTGACGGCTTTCTCACGGAGGCGCTGATGACCGGGACCACGGACGCACTGGTGCTCGACCTCGTCGAATGGATCGGACGCGAGCCGCGGCCCTATTCCGAGGTGATCGAAACGTGGCGGACCTCATGCCCACGCCTGACCATCTGGGAGGATGCCGTCGATCGCGGCTATGTCGCGCGCCGTTCGGTTGGCGGGCAGGGCGTTCATGTCGCGATCACCGCCTCGGGTGAAAAATTGCTGCGCGAGCACGGTCGCCTCGGCTGAAGCCGATCACATTCACGCGCGAGTCATCCGGCGGCATTGACTCGCATCGCGCCGTCGGGCCAAATTCATGCAATCGCATGCAAATCGGACCGATGCCGCTAGCCAGGACGGGAAACGCCCCATGATCGATCTCTATTACTGGACCACGCCGAACGGCCACAAGATCACGATGTTCCTCGAAGAGACCGGGCTGCCGTACAAGATTTTTCCGGTCAACATCGGCAAGGGCGAACAGTTCAAGCCGGAGTTCCTGGCGATTGCGCCGAACAACCGCATTCCGGCGATGGTCGATCGCGAACCGACAGGCGGCGGCAAGCCGATCTCGATCTTCGAATCCGGTGCGATGCTGGTCTATCTCGCCGAGAAGACCGGAAAGTTCCTGCCCGCCGATCTCTACGGCCGCTACGACGCGATCCAGTGGACGTTCTGGCAGATGGGCGGGCTCGGTCCGATGGCCGGGCAGAACCATCACTTCCGCAACTACGCGGTGGAGAAAATCCAATACGCCATCGACCGCTACGTCAACGAGACCAACCGGCTCTACGGCGTGCTCAACAAGCGGCTGGCGGATCGCGAATTCATCGCCGGCGATTATTCGATCGCCGACATGGCGAGCTATCCCTGGATCGTGCCCTACAAGAACCAGGACCAGAACATCGATGATTTTCCGCATCTGAAGCGCTGGCTGGAAACCATTGCCGCGCGGCCCGCGACCGTGCGCGCCTACGCCAAGGCAAAGGAGGTCAATCCGAACTTCGGCCAGCCGGTGAACCGCACCGAGGAGGAACGCAAGATCCTGTTCGGGCAGACGGCGGCCGTGGTGCGCTAGGGCAGGTGCGGGCGGCGAGCCGCGCTCGACGAACATTCGATTCCAGGTGGAACAATTCCCGGATTTCTCCGTCCTATCCCGGATATCCATCCCGAAAACGCATAGGCATTATTGGCGAATCGCGGCGAAATCGCCGGATGAACGCTCAACTTTCGCCGGGTCAAGGCGTTATGGGACTGCAGGACTCATTGTTTCGGAGACGATTGTGGACACAACCCTCAAGCTGAAGCCACGCCCAGCCGACGTGGCGTTGATCGCCTGGCAGTTCACCGGGCAGCCGCTGCACGAATGGCCAAACTGGGTTCAGTCCAGCTGCTCAATGCAGCGAGGCGATGACGGGCATCTCGAGCTTCGGCATGAGCGGCAGAGCGGAGCACAGATCGTCTATCTCGAGGAGTGGCTGGTGCGCGATCTCGATGGCGGTGTGTGCTTCTACACCGACTCCGAATTGCGCAAGGAGTTCGACGTCGCGCCGGGTAAGTGAAGTCGATCACACAAATCGAAAAATAAACCGCTGGCAGCGCGCTCCGATTGGTCACAGTCTGGAGTCGGGTTTTGCTGACTGAACCCTTTACGAGGGGTATCCATCGGATTTTCTGAAACCTTTGTATTGACCTGACATTGCGACACACCGGTACCCCTCTTCTCCCAACATCCGATTGGAGGAAGTGATGGCAACTCAAGTGAATGTCCAGCCTGGCCATGGCAAAGGTGGCCGCCAACCGAACCGGCAATTTCTTGATTCGCTTTCCGGACATGAAGATCCCGGAATGTTCGGGCGGATGTTTCCGAACCTCGAGCCGCTCGCCGTCGACGACGGTCCGCTGAAGGAACTTGCCGACGCGATGAAGGACGCCAACCCGGGCGACGCCGTCGGCAACAATACCAAGATCCCGGCGGGGTTCACCTATCTCGGCCAGTTCGTCGATCACGACATCACGCTCGATCTCACGTCGTTCGGCGACAAGGAGGCCGACCCGCTGGCAGTCGAAAACTTCCGCACGCCGGCACTCGATCTCGACAGTGTCTACGGCCTCGGTCCCGACGGCAGCAGGCACCTTTACGCGCGCAATCCCGGCAATAACACCGGAAAGGCGCCCGGTCCGAAACTCCTGATCGGCAAGACCATCAGCGTCGACGATATCACGATTACGCCGCGCAACGACCTGCCGCGCAGCCCGGAAGGCTTCGCACTGATCGGCGACCATCGTAACGATGAAAATCTCGTCGTCGCGCAGACGCACCTGGCGATGCTGAAGTTTCATAACAAGGTCTGCGACCGACTCGCGGCGTCCGGTGTGCCGGCCGACGAAATATTTGCGCAGGCACGCCAGATGGTGACTTGGCATTACCAGTGGATGGTGCTGCACGATTTCGTCGAGCGCGTCACCGAGAAGGGAATCGTCGCAAGGATCCTCGACCAGGGTCGCCGCTTCTACCGGTTCAAGAAGACGCCCTATATGCCGGTCGAATTTTCCGCGGCGGCGTACCGGTTCGGCCACAGCATGGTGCGCGAAGTCTACAGCCACAATCGCAAGTTCACGCCGGGCGGCGGCATTCCGGCGACGCTCGACCTGCTGTTCAGATTCACCGGCCTGTCGGGCGGCATCATCGGAGATCTCGCACCTGATCCCGTGCAGCCGCCGCTGCCGATTCCGGTGCTTTCGAGCAACTGGATCATCGACTGGCGCCGTTACTATGAAGTGCTGGCGGCCAATCCCCCCGATGTGCGGCTCAATCCCTCGCGCAAGGTCGATCCGTTCCTGATACCCCAACTGCATGAATTGCCGGACGGTGGTCCTCCCCTTCCGTTCCGCAATCTGAAGCGCGGCGTCAAGCTGGGCTTGCCGTCCGGACAGGACGTCGCCAAAGCGATGAAGATCAAGAACCCGCTCACTTCGGCCGAGATCGCCAAGGGGACGGACGGCGCCGTGGCGAAGAAGCACGGCATGCACGAGAGTACGCCGCTCTGGTATTACATCCTCAAGGAAGCGGAGCAACGCGGTGGCGGCGAGAAGCTCGGGCCGGTCGGCGCCACGATCGTGGCGGAAGTGTTCGTCGGCCTCGTGCACGGCGATCATCAGTCGTACCTGTGGCTGAAAGGGAAGAACTGGAAGCCGACGCTGCCGTCCCAGACTCCCGGCGATTTCACCATGGCAGACCTGTTGCGGTTCGTCGGTGACATCAGCCCGATCGACGGCATTTCGACGGTCTAGGCGTCCCCGCGCCTGTCGCCGGTCGTGACGTTCAATGATGGCTGCGATGGCTTGGCGGGGGCGCCATGCCATCGCAGCGAAGTTCGGAAATGTTCTCGCTCCAGGCAATGGTTCACTTCCACCGCCATCGCGGCCGAGGGCATACCGGGTTGGCGCTTGTGTAATCGCCACCGTTTGCGCAATATGTCGCCATGCCTCTCAAGCTCTACGAACTCGTCGGCGCCGACCCATCCCGCCCGTTCAGCCCGTTCTGTTGGCGCACGCGCATGGCGCTGGCGCACAAGGGACTGTCGGCGGAAACCGTTCCGTGGTGCTTCACTGAAAAAAGCGCCATCGCGCCGCATGGCTCGGAAAAGGTGCCGGTCCTGCTCGACGGCGAGCGTGCCGTGATCGATTCCTGGACGATCGCCAACTAGCTCGAAGACGCCTATCCCGACCGGCCGTCGCTGTTTGGCGGCGAAGGCGGCCGCGCGATGGGGCGGATGCTGAACTGGTGGGGCGACGGGGTGATCGGCGGCATGTCTCCGCTGATCATCGCCGACATTCCGCTGAATCTGAAGCCGGAGGACGCGGCCTATTTCCGCGAAAGCCGCGAAGCGCGGTTCGGCAGGCCGCTGGAAGATATCATGGCCAGCCGCGACGAGGCGGTCGCAGGTTTTCGCAAATCGCTCGATCCGCTGCGGCTGACCTTGCGGACGCAGCCTTTCCTCGGCGGTACGGCCGCGAACTATGCGGATTATATCGTGTTCGGCGCGTTCCAGTGGGCGCGGGTGGTCAGCCCGTTCAGGCTGCTGACGGAAGACGATCCGGTTCACGCCTGGCGCGAGCGGCTGCTCGATGCCTTCGACGGGCTGGCGCGAAAGTCGCCGAGCTATCACCCGTAACATCAACGGCCGGCATAGCTCGGGGGCCGGCGCGCGATCCAGGCATCGAGGCCTTCGCCGAGATCGTGGCTCGGCGCCAGCGCGGCGAATTGTTCGCTTTCGACCTGCAGCCCCTCGGCGATACCCATGTTCAGCCCCCGCGTCACCGCGGTGATGACAGCGCCGGCCGCGAGCGGCGAATGCCTGACGATGCGTGCCGCCAGCTCGCGCGCGGCCGGCAGCAGCGCGTCATGCGGCACCACCTTGTTGACCAGCCCGATCTCGAGCGCATGTGCCGCCGAATAGGGATCGCCGGTCAACAGCATTTCGAGCGCGCGCTTGCGCCCGGCGAGCCGCGGCAGGCGCTGCGTGCCGCCGAAGGTCGGCGGCATGCCGAGATTGATTTCCGGCTTGGCAAATTGCGCACGCTCGCTGGCGACGGCTAGATGAACCGCCTCGGTGATCTCGCAGCCGCCGCCGAACGCCAGGCCGTTGACGGCGGCGATCACCGGTTTGCGAAACGCTTCGAGCCGCGCGGTCATCGCCTGTCCGCGCCGAACAAAGTCGCGGATCGCCCCGTCGCGACCGTGACGGATGGTGCTCGCGAATTCATGGATATCAGCGCCGGCCGAGAACGCGCGGTCGCCCGCGCCGGTCACGATCACGGCGCGCAAGGTGGTGTCGGTCTCGACCGCGTCCAGCACGGCCATCAGGCGGTCGATCAACGCGTAGTTCAAGGCGTTGAGCCGCTCGGGCCGGTTGAGCGTGACCAGCGCCACGTCGTCGTCGGTTTCGAACAGGATAGGATCAGACATGCGGGGCTCCGTGCGTGCTGCTCAGTCACGAGCACGCTAAAGATCCCTTCGCATTGTGTATATTCACTGGGCGGTATACATTTGGATGATGGCACGATCCGGCATCCCGACGCGCGAGCGCATCATTTCGGCGGCGAATGCGCTGTTCTACAATGACGGCATCCGGGGCGTCAGCGTCGATGCGGTGGCAGCCAGGGCCGGCGTCACCAAGCGGACGCTGTATTATCATTTCAAGAGCAAGGACGATCTGGTCGCGGCCTATCTCGCCGGCCGCGACCAGCCAAATTTGGCGCTGTTCCGGCAATGGTTCGATGCGGCGGCGGGCAGCCTGCCGGCGAAGGTCGAGGCGATCTTCCTCAATCTCGCCCGGTCGGCGCGGCATCCGAAGTGGAAGGGCTGCGGCTTTCTGCGGACGTCGGCCGAACTCGCCAACATGCCCGGCCATCCCGCGATGAAGATCGGCGCCGCGCACAAGAAGAAATTCGAGGAGTGGCTGCGTGGAGTCTTTGCGGCGGAGGGCATCGCGGACCCCCTGCGGCTCGCGCGGCAAATTCTGCTGCTGCTCGACGGCTCGTTCGCGGTCGTGCTGCTGCACCGCGATCCCTCGTACATGGAAACGGCGGGCGAGGCGGCGCATGGGCTGATCGAGGCCGCGCTGGCGCGGCATCGCCGGTCTCGCCGGGTAGGCAGAGGGGCGTAGCGACGTGCCCACCCCACGGCAGTGGCACGGCGGCTAGCGCTCGAACGCGCCGCGCTCGCGCAGCATCGCGAGCACCGCGCCGAGGTCCGGCAGTACGGCGGCGCATTTTGCGCGCGTCTCGTCGGTCGGCGGGGTCATGTCCGGCACCATGATGGTGATCGCGCCGGCGGCGTGGGATGCGGTCACGCCGTGGTTGGAATCCTCCACCGCGACGCAGGCTTCCGGCGCATGGCCAAGGCGTGCGGCGGCGAGGAGATAGAGGTCCGGGCTCGGCTTGCCGTGCGTCACGTCGTCAAGCGTCAGGACGGTGTCGAAGCGCGCGCGGATGCCGGCCAGCGAAAGGTTGCGCTCGGCGTTGCGGCGCGACGACGAGGTGACGATCGCCATCGGGCAATCGGCGGCGGCGAGCCCATCGAGTAGTTCGAGCGTGCATGGCTTGAGGGGCAGGCCCGCTTCCATGAACCGGTCGCGGTTCGCAACATACGCGCGGTTGATCTCGGTGAGCGGAAACCGCGCGCCGTAGCGATCAAGCAGCATGGCTTCGCAAGCTGGGCCGGGCAGGCCGACCATGGCGTGGCAGAGCGCGGGGGCGTCGTCACCGTAACCATGGGCATGGAGCGCCGCGACGAGGCTGTCGAAATAGATCTTTTCCGTATCGAGCAGCGTGCCGTCCATGTCGAGCAGGACGGCACTGACGTTCCATCTCGCGGTCACGTTGCGGCACCGGTGTGTTGTTTGGCCAGCTTGCGCAGGCATTGCGGACAGAGACAGTCGTCGCCGTCCACGGGCATCGGCAGGCGAAACGCCTCGCCGGCACACCAGCACGGTCCGGAAAGGCTGCAACTGAACTCAGTGCCGCATCGGGCGCAGCAAAGGCGGCGCGCAGGTTGCTGTTCCAAGGCGTGTATCATCAATGAGGCCGCATCCTGACGCGGAATTAATCCCGGGTTCATAGCGAACCGCGTTATACTTCGCAGCGACTATACGCCTGTGACGTTTCAAGGGAAATCCCAAGGGAGATCCCAAGGGAGATCCGATGGCCCGCGATTCGCAAGCTGCCCTTGTTGCGCTCAACCGCTTTGGTTTGGGCGCGCGCGGCGGGGCATCCGGCGATTTTCTCAACGCGGCGTCCGATCCGCGCGGTTTCGTCAAGGCTGAACTCGCGCGTCCGAGCGGCGTGCTGCTCGAAGTGCCGGGCTTGCAGTCGACGGCGGCGCTCGGCAAGGCGGTGTTCGACTATCAGTTCGGGATTCAGCAGGCCCGCGATGCCGCCGCAAAGGCCGCAACGCCATCCGCCGCCGAAGGCCAACCGCCGGCGGATGCGAAGATACAGCGGCGGAACCTGTCGCTGAACAGCATCGCGATGGATATGGCGCCGAAAGAACCTGCGTCTGAAGCGGCGAAGCCTGCGGAAACTCGCGACGCGGCGATGGCGCCCGCTGACGCGATGCGGCCCAATGCGCCAAAGCCGCCGCCGGCGCCGCTCAACATCATCCAGAAGACTTTTCGCGCCGAGGCGCTGGCGCGGCTACAGCGTGGCGTGATGGCCGATTGCGGGTTCATCGAACGGCTGGTGGCATTCTGGTCCAATCATTTCTGCATCTCCGCCAACAAGGGTGGGCCGGCGCGGATGTGGGCTGGTTCGTTCGAGCGCGAGGCGATCCGCCCCCATGTACTTGGTCGCTTCGCCGACATGCTCAAGGCGGTCGAGCAGCATCCGGCGATGCTGTTCTTTCTCGATAATCAGCAATCGCTCGGTCCGGACTCCCGCGCCGGAAAAAATCGCAACCGCGGACTGAACGAAAACCTCGCCCGCGAAATTCTCGAACTGCATACGCTCGGCGTCGGCGGCGGCTATTCGCAGGACGACGTGACGGCGCTGGCGAATGTCATCACCGGCTGGACCTATGCGGGCCGGCTCGGCCGGCTGGGTGCGCCCGGCACCTTCGTGTTCAACGCCAATGCGCATCAGCCTGGCGCGCGGCGCGTGATGGGGAAGATCTACAGCGCGCCGGATGTCACGCAGGGTGAAGCGGTGCTGGCGGATCTTGCGCGCCATCCGTCGACGGCAAAATTCATCGCGACCAAGTTCGCGCGTCACTTCGTGGCCGATGATCCGCCACCGGCCCTGGTGGCGCGGCTCGCCGATGTCTTCACGAGAACCGACGGCGAGCTCAAGGCGCTGGCGATGGCGCTGGTGGATTCCGATGATGCCTGGAAGGCGCCGCTCGCCAAGATACGCTCGCCGTATGAATTCCTCGTCGCGTCGGGCCGGCTATTGGCGCAGATCCCGAATGATCCCGGCCGCTACCTCGGCGCGCTCAACACGCTGGGCCAGCCGCTGTGGTCGCCCGCGGGGCCGAACGGTTTTGCCGACAGCAACGCGGCGTGGGCGGCTCCGGAGGGCATCAAGCTGCGGCTGGATATATCGGCGCAGATCGCCTCCCGGCTCGCCGACGGCGTTGATCCGCGCGACCTGCTCGAACTGGTGGCGGCGGACGCGGCATCGTCAGAGACGCGCAAAACCATCGAGCGAGCGGAATCGCGGCAGCAGGCGCTGGCGCTGTTGCTGATGTCGCCGGAGTTCCAGAGGAGATAGCGCCCATGGAAACGATGAACGATTGCTGCGAGGGCCTGAGATCGTCGGCGGTTTCGCGGCGCGGCGTCTTGCTCGGCGGCGCCTCCTTTGCGGCCTGGGCTTACTTACCGAAATTCGCGCGCGCCGCCGACGGCCGCGATCCACGGCTGGTCGTGATCATTTTGCGCGGCGCCCTGGATGGGCTCGCGACCGTCGCGCCGCTTGGCGATCCTGACTACGCCGGCCTGCATGGCTCGATCGCGCTGACGTCCAATGGGCCGAACGCGGCGTTGCCGCTGAACGCGTTCTTTGCACTGCATCCGGCGATGCCGGAATTTGCCCGGATGTATCGCGAGAACAAGGCGGCAGTGATTCACGCAGTCGCGACGTCGTATCGCGACCGTTCGCATTTTGACGGGCAGGACGTGCTCGAAAGCGGTTTTGCGGGTCCGGGCCGGGTGCAGTCCGGTTGGCTCAACCGCGCGCTGGAAGGCCTGCCGAAAGGCGAGCGGGTGACGGGCGCGCTCGCGGTCGGCCCGACCACGCCGCTCGTGCTGCGCGGCGCGGCGCCGACGGTCGGCTGGGCGCCCGTCGCGCTGCCGCAGGCGGCGGAAGATACCGCGATGCGGCTCGTCGAGCTCTATCAACACCGCGATCCCGCGCTTGCTGCGGCGTTGAAGCAAGGCCTCGCGCTGGACAAGGCCGCGCAGGGCGACGACATGAGACCAAAACCCGGAGCCAATGGCGTCGGTGCAATGCGGCTGGTGGCGCGCGGCGCGGCGAAGCTGATGGCGGCCGATGACGGCCCGCGGATCGGCGCGCTCGCCTTCGACGGCTGGGACACCCATGCCAATGAAGGCGGGCCGGTCGGACGGCTGGCGCAACTGCTCGGCGGTCTCGACGGCGCGTTGGCGGAATTCGAGACGGGACTTGGCCCGCGCTGGCGCGACACCGTGATCGTGGTCGCCACCGAATTCGGCCGCACCGCGCGCATCAACGGCACGCAAGGCACCGACCACGGCACCGGCACCATCGCGCTGCTCGCCGGCGGAGCCGTGAAGGGCGGCCGCGTGATCGCGGACTGGCCAGGACTGAAGCCGAACAATCTCTATCAGGGCCGCGATCTCGCCCCGACCACCGACCTGCGCGCGGTGATGAAGGGCGTGCTGAAAGACCAGTTCGGGCTGGCGGACAAGGTGCTGGGAGAGAGCGTGTTCCCGGATAGTGGCGCGGTGAAGCCGATGCAGGGATTGCTTGCTTAACCTCTTCCCGCTCTATTGCGGGGAGAGGTCGGATTGCGCAGCAATCCGAGTGAGGGGCAGGGCAATGCGTGGCAGCAACGAAAAGACCATCCAAATCGCACGACAGCTGCGCGTTAATCAAACGGATGCAGAAACGGTTCTTTGGAATCGCATTCGCAATCGACAGATCGACGGACACAAGTTTGCAAGGCAAGTGCCGATATTCTGTTACATCTGCGATTTTGTTTGTCGCGAACGACGTCTGATTATCGAAGTGGATGGCGGGCAGCATAATGAATCAGAAGCCGACGTAATTCGTGATCGCCGCCTGACTGACCAAGGTTATCGTGTGCTGAGATTCTGGAACAACGATGTGCTCGGGAATATCGAAGGCGTCCTCACCGCTATTCAAATCGAGTTGTCGAATTAAGCTCGTGCCGCGTCCGCAACCTCGCCCCGCTTGCGGGGAGAGGTCGGAGCGCGAAGCGCTCCGGGTGAGGGGGTACAGGTCCATCGATAGGGCTCAATTCGCGGAGAGAGCCCCTCACCCCGACCCTCTCCCCGTGAAGAACGGGGCGAGGGGGCGAGGAAGGCCGGGACGACGGCGAACGAGATTCACTTCGTGATCTTGTCCACCTCTGCCATCTCCTCCGCGCTCAGTGCCCAGCCGATCGCTTTCACGTTCTGCTCGACCTGCTCGACGCGGGTGGCGCCGGCGATGACGCTTGCGACTTGCGGGCGAGCGGCCAGCCACGAGAACGCCAGCTCCAGCATGCTATGGCCGCAGGCCTGCGCGAAGGCTTGCAGCTTTTCGACGATGTCTTCGTTGCGCGCGGTGACGTAGCGGTCCTTCAGTGCCGGGGCTTTGGCAAAGCGGGTGTCGGCGGGCGCGTCGGCGCCGCGCTTGTATTTGCCGGTCAGGAGTCCGCTCGCCAGCGGGAAGAACGGCAACAGCCCGAGCTTGTATTCGGTGGCGGCCGGCAGCAGATCCTTTTCGATGCCGCGCACCACGAGGCTGTATTCGTCCTGGCAGGAAACGAAGCGGCTGACGTTCATCTGGCGCGCAAGCATCTCGGCTTCGGCAATGCGCCAGGCCGGAAAGTTCGAGTTGCCGATGTAGCGCACCTTGCCCTGGCGGACGAGATCGTCGAGCGCGCGCAGCGTCTCTTCCATCGGCGTCAGCGGGTCGTAGTCGTGCTGCTGGTAGAGATCGATGTAGTCGGTCTTCAGCCGCGTCAGACTGGCTTCAACCGCGGACATGATGTAGCGGCGCGAGGCGCCTTGCTTGGTGCCGTCGTTGCTCATGGGTTTGGAATATTTCGTCGCCAGCACGATGTCCTTGCGGCGGTCGCCGAGCACGGTGCCCAGCACGGTCTCCGAGCCGCCCATGCCGGCATAGATGTCGGCGGTGTCGAACAGCGTGATGCCAAGGTCGATCGCCTTGTGGATCACCTTGCGCGAGGTTTCCAGGTCGGTGCGCTGGCCGAAATTGTTGCAGCCGAGGCCGACGGCGGAAACGCGCAGGCCGGAGCCGCCGAGGTTACGAATTTGCATGGATAGATCCTGTGGGATGGTCGCGGCGAGAGGCTATTGTGGCCCGCGCCGGCTCACCCGGCAAGCAGCGGAGTCCGCGACGGCAACGCTTGGCAGCCATGCGGCACAAAAGGATGCGGCCCCGGTCAGAATGCGGCGACTGACGGGGGCCGCTTGGGGGCGCGTGACCTGAGACGGGGGGCCTGATCAGGCGCACCCGCAACCTATCCGCGCTTTGTTACGCAGCCGTGACATCCGGACTTATCCACAGGCGGCGCGATCCAGCCGTCCTGCGAAATCGGCTCAGAGCAGCTTGCGGTAGACCACGAAGCCGGAGCGGTCCGCCACCTTGTTGTAAAGCCGCATCGCGGTGTGGTTGGTCTCGTGCGTCTGCCAATAAACGCGCGATCCTCCGGCAAGCCTGGCCTGTGTGTAGACGCCGTTGATCAAGGCGCGGCCGACGCCCTTGCCTCGCGCCCCGGCATTCGTGAACAGATCCTGCAGATAGCAGTTCGGTTCGATCATGGTCGTGGACCGGTGGAACAGGTAATGCGTCAGCCCGAGCAGCTCGCCGCCGCTGTCGGCGACCAGCGCGTGCACCGGCTCGTAGGCATCGAAGAAGCGCGCCCACGTCATCGCAGTGATCTCGGGCGCCAGCGCGGTCGGGCCAGAGCGGCCGTAGAATTCGTTGTAGCCGTCCCACAGCGGCAGCCATTGCGCATAGTCATTGCGCGTGACGAAGCGGATGGTGAGGTCGCCGGGCATTTGCGTGATTTCCGTTGGCATGAGGAGCGCGTCGCGACGCGCGTTGATTCCTACAGACTTGGCAGGAGGGGATCAACGTCGCATGCAGCGCGGCGTACCGCCGCTAGTGCGCGGCGCCGAGTGGCCTGGCGAGGCTGCGGGGGCTGTCGCGCAGGGCGCGATAATAGTCGCCGCTGCCGGGATCGTCGTTGTGGCGAACGAGGTCGGTGACCGGCGTATAGCTCAGCATGCGCCCGCCATCGGGGAGCGCCGTGCAAATGAAGCGCAGCACCTGTCCGTTGGCGAGGTTGATGTTGATCGGTGTGGAATCGCCGGCCCGGATCATCTCGGTGCGCTTGGCGATGAACGCGTCCAGTTCGTCCTCCGGCAATTGCCAGGCGCCGGTGTCGCGACCGTGATACATCAGCGCAATGAGGGGCGGCTTGCCGTCGGCCTGCTCGTCGGACAGCGCGAAATAGTCGCGGAAGGCGCGGTTGATGAATTCGGCGCGGGTGTCGGCGTCGAGCAGCACGATGCCGATATCGACCTGATCGAGCGCGGTCGACAGGCGGTCGGCGGTGGCGTGATGCTTGGTCTCCCACGCAAAGGCGTCGACCCATTTCTGCCGGAGAAGCCCGGTGATCAGCGCGGTGCCGCCCGCCGTCGCCGCCAGCAGCCCGATGCGCGCCAGGTCCGATGGATCGTAACCGGGCGTGGTGCGGTGGTTGATGAAGAACAGCGCGGAAGCCGCCACTGAAATGGCGGCGCTGACCATGCCGGAAGCGATGCCGCTGGTCGAGGCGGCAAGGGCTACGATGCAGACGAAAAGCGGCGCCGGATTGGGAACGCCGGCGATGTGCCGGTCGAGCAGGAACGCGGCCAGCGCCGTCACTGTCGTCAGAACCGGACCGGAGATTGCGCGCCAGTTGAACCGCATGCCGTACTCGTCGCTTGGCGGGATTAAGGCACAAGCATGCCCGATTGTTACGAACGTGCACGCCTTTTCGCCGCCAGTCTTAAGCGGGCGTTGTCGCGTCGCAGCGTATTTTCGTATTTTTGAAATCAAATGCTATCGAAGTCGGGAACGGGGGCCGACCCCTGCGATTGAAAGCTGCGCATTATTTAACGAGGACATCGATGCCCACCGTTTCTCCGACGCTATTGCCGATTCTGATGCTGCTCGCGTCCAACGTCTTCATGACGTTTGCCTGGTACGGCCATCTGAAATTCAAGGAGAATGCCCTGCCGATCGTCGTGCTGGCGAGCTGGGGCATCGCCTTTTTCGAATACTGGCTGGCGGTGCCCGCCAACCGCTGGGGCAGCGCGGTCTATTCGGCGGCGCAGCTCAAGACCATGCAGGAGGTGATCACGTTGGTCGTGTTCGCCGGATTCTCGGTGCTCTATCTGAAGGAGCCCCTGGGGTGGAATCACGCGCTGGGTTTTCTCTTCATTTCGATCGGCGCGTTTCTGATTTTCCACAAATGGGGATGAGCCGGCAGCGGCGGCCATAGCCGCCGCGGTCACTTCGCGGCCGGCGCCACCCGCAACACGCGTCCGTTCGAACTGTCGGTCAGCAGCCACAGCGCGCCGTCCGGCCCCTGGCGGACGTCCCGGATGCGCTCGTTCAGGTTTTGCAGCATACGTTCCTCTGATGTCACGGCATTGCCGTTCAGCGTCAACCGCACCAGCATGGCGCCGCGCAGCGCGCCGGTGAACAGGCTGCCGTCCCATTTCGGAAACAGTTTTCCGGTATAGAAGGCCATGCCCGACGGCGCGATCGACGGCACCCAGTATTTCAGCGGCTGCTCCATGCCGTCTTTGGCCGTGGCGTCGTGGATCTTCGCGCCGGAATAATCGATGCCGTAGCCGATCACCGGCCAGCCGTAATTTTTGCCCTTGCCGATCAGGTTGACCTCGTCGCCGCCGCGCGGGCCGTGCTCGATCTCCCAGAGTTCGCCTGACGCCGGATGGATCGCTAGCGACTGCGGGTTGCGATGGCCGAAACTCCAGATCTCAGGCTTGGCGTCGGCGCGGCCGGCGAACGGGTTGCCCGCGGGCACCGATCCGTCGGGGGCGATGCGGATCACCTTGCCGAGGTGATTGTCGAGGCTCTGCGCTTTGTCGCGATAGGCGAAATGATCGCCGAGCGTCACGAACAGATTGCCGTCCTCGGCCTGCGCGATGCGGCAACCGTAGTGATTGCCCGACGACAGCGGTCCCTGCTGGCGGAAGATGATCTTGACCTCGTCGAGCCCGCTATTGCCGCTGTCGAGTTTGGCGCGCGCGAGGGCGGTGCGTCCGCCGCCGTCGGCTCGCTCGGCGAAGCAAAAATAGATCGTTCTGTTCTGCGCAAAGGCCTTGTCGGCGGCGACGTCGAGCAGGCCGCCCTGGCCCGACGCCCACACCTCGGGCACGCCCTTGAGGGGCGGCGAAACCTGTCCTTCGCTGGTGACGATGCGCATGCGGCCCGGTCGCTCGGTCACCAGCATGGTGCCGTCGGGCAGGAATGCAATCGCCCAGGGATTGGCGAGGCCGCGCGCAACGGTGCGCACTTCGAGTTCGCCGGCCGACGAGCCGAATGCGGGCGCCTGGCCGCGCGTGCCGGTGGCGATCAGGAACGTCGCGGCAAGCAGGGTGGCGACCGCCAGCGCGACGGTGACCAGGCCGACAGGTGTCTTCATGCTCATCCCGTCGCGATGTTGATCATCGCGTATTCGCCAATAACGCAAAACGATGCGAATTTGAGCCGAAACCGTCAGGGCATGGGCATCGCGACGGTGGCCCTGATCGACAGCACCGTCAGTGTGACCACCAGGCAAAGCGACAGCGTGCCGATCGCAAGCGATGTAGCGATGGCAGCAGACAACCGGGAAGAAGTGACGGGCGTTCGGCTACTATCGAAGCCGACTGCGCCGGATAACCGCATCATAGGCTTAAATCCTTGTACCACCCGACGAATCACCGCGACTCACGCGACACCGGCATCTTGCAGCGATCACCGGCAACATTGCGGCGACCAGAGGCTGAAAATGGCGAGATCAGGGCAAAGGTTAACAAAATAGGTGCTTATGCCCACTATTGTTAACTATTGCCCGCCTGCTCGCGCGAATGTGAGTGGAAAAAAGCAGTGACTATGCGCCAGCGGTGATGCCGGCCTGATCGTCGACCTCTGCCGGCCGCCATTCCATGGTGACGAAGCCGGGGGTCTGCTCGACCCGGCGCAGCCAGGCGCGGATGGCGGGGAAGGTTGCGAGATCATAGTCGCAGCGGTCGGCGACATGGGTGTAGCCGTACAGCGCGATGTCGGCGACCGTCAGCTGCCCGGCGGCGAAATAGGCGCGGGTCTTGAGATGGTTTTCCATCACCTGCAGCGCCGCATAGCCGCGCTCCATCCAGTCCTCCAGCGCATGCGTCTGCAGGTCGCGTCCGCCCTTGACCAGCGACAGCCAGAAATAGGCGGCGCCGATATTGGGCTCGAGCGCGTGCTGCTCGAAGAACATCCATTGCAGCGCTTCGGCGCGCTCGACGCGCGACTCCGGCGCCAGCGAGGTGCCGCCGCAGACATACCAGAGGATGGCGTTGGACTCGGCGAGGTAGCGCCCGTCGGCGACTTCCAGCAGCGGCACCTGTCCGCTCGGGTTCTTCTCCAGAAACTCCGGCGTGCGGCTTTCGCCGCGGAGGATATCGACTTCGATGGCGTGATACGGCGCATTGAGCAGCGCCAGCGCAAGGCGGACCTTGTAGCTGTTGCCGGAGCGCTGCATCGAATAGAGCTTGTACATCGTCGTTGGGGTCACTCGGTCGAGGGGCACACGCCGTGGGCGATCAGCGGAAGCTCTCGCGCCGCAACGCGGCTAAACAATGATGCCGATACGAATGCGTCGCAAGGCCTGCGGAATGGAAAAAGTCGAAAACCTCTACTGCACTGCACGCGCGCAGTACGTTATGCCATGACGCTGGCATCACATGGATGAGAGCAGACAGGCAGACAGCATCAAGCCTTCGATATCGCGCGACATCGAATCGGGGTGCGAATGTCCGACCTTGAGTCAGCCGATCGAAGAGGTGTGAACCTTTTCTATCGCTCGCGGGGGTAGAGCGGCCTCTTTGGCAGCTGCTGCTCCTGATCGCTCTCCCGCCGAAGCGTCAGCCTTCCGGTCCTTCTCCGATACGTCAATTCAGAGCGGATCTTTACGAATATTGCGCCGATATTGCTCCGATCGCACCGAGCAGGGCGGCGTGTTCCCCAAAGTTTCGCCCCGTATCCGGCCAAGCTTCTTGCGATGCAGCGCACAGCACCTTAGGGTGCGGCGTTACCATCAAAAAAAGTCGTGAATTCCTGTGGTCACGACGTTTGCCAGGAGATGATGATGCCCTTCCTGTCCGCCTCGCTCGCCCGTGTGAAGCCGTCCGCGACGATCGCGGTCACGGATAAAGCGCGCGCGCTGAAAGCGGCGGGGCGCAACGTCATTGGCCTCGGCGCCGGCGAGCCGGATTTCGACACGCCCGCCAACATCAAGCTGGCGGCGATCCACGCCATCGAGGCCGGCAAGACCAAGTACACCGACGTCGGCGGCATTCCCGAGCTGAAGGAAGCCATCATCGCGAAATTCCAGCGCGAGAACGGCCTGACCTACAAGCCGAACCAGATCATCGTCGGCACCGGCGGCAAGCAGGTGCTCTACAATGCGCTGATGGCGACCATCAATCCCGGCGACGAGGTGATCATCCCGGCGCCGTATTGGGTCAGCTATCCCGAGATGGTGGCGCTGGCGGGCGGTGAATCCGTGCCGGTGGTGTGCCCGGCCTCCAGCGGCTTCAAGCTGCGGCCCGAGGATCTCGAAAAGGCGATCACGCCGAAGACCAAGTGGATCATCCTGTGCTCGCCGTCGAACCCGACCGGCGCCGCCTATACCCGCGCCGAGCTGAAGGCGATCACCGATGTCTTGGTGAAGCATCCGCATGTCTGGGTGATGACCGACGACATGTACGAGCATCTCGTCTATGACGACTTCGAGTTCGCCACGCCCGCGCAGGTCGAGCCGAAACTCTACGAGCGCACCCTGACGGTGAACGGCGTCTCAAAAGCCTATTGCATGACCGGCTGGCGCATCGGCTATGCCGGCGGCCCGGCGGAACTGATCAAGGCGATGGCGACGATCCAGTCGCAGTCGACCTCGAACCCGTCGTCGATCGCGCAGTGGGCGTCGGTGGAGGCGCTGAACGGTCCGCAGGACTTCATCCCTGCGCACAACAAGGTGTTCAAGGAGCGCCGCGATCTCGTGGTCTCGATGCTGAACCAGGCCAAGGGCATCGAATGTCCGCGGCCGGAGGGCGCGTTCTACGTCTATCCGTCCTGCGCCGGCACCATCGGCAAGACCGCGCCGTCCGGCAAGGTGATCGCCAATGACGAGGATTTCGTCACCGAGTTGCTGGAGAGCGAAGGCGTCGCCGTCGTGCAGGGTTCGGCGTTCGGGCTCGGCCCGGCGTTCCGGATTTCCTACGCGACCAAGACCTCCGATCTCGAAGAGGCCTGCAAGCGCATCCAGCGCTTCTGCGGCAATCTGCGGTAAGAAGAAATCTGTAACCGAGCCGTTCCGCACGCCATGCGGGACGGCTTTTCGTTGCGCAAAGAAAAACGTGGAACAAGGGTCGCATCACACGCGCGTGAAACTCGCGATGTTTTGATCGCTTCTTTCCAAAGCGCCATCTTTTTTGAGGAAGCGCCATGTTTTCGACACGGCGCTTCCATCCTGTCCGCCCGCTGAATTTTGTTCATCAACATGCGGAGACCGGGACACATGCGCCTTCTGACAATGACATTCGCCACGCTCGCGCTGATGGCGCCGATCGCGACCGCCAGCGCGGCGCCTGCGGTTCGCGCCGGCATCCTGCAGTGCCAGGGCGGCCAGAATGTCGGCTTCGTGGTCGGCTCGGTGACCAGCCTCGAATGCGTGTTCCGCAGCGACGGCCGCCGGCCCGAACCCTACATCGCCAAGGTGCAGCGCATCGGTCTTGATCTCGGCGTCACCGCGCAGACGCAGTTGTCCTGGGCCGTCAATGCGCCGAACACCCGGCTTGGCCGCGGCGAACTCGCCGGCAGCTATGGCGGCGTCGGCGCCAATGCGTCGATCGGAATTGGCGGCGGCGGCAACTTCCTGGTCGGCGGGCCTTCGAATGCCTATGCGCTGCAGCCGCTCAGCGTGCAGGGCCAGACCGGCCTGAACGTCGCCGCCGGCATTGCCGGCCTCGAACTGCAGCCGGTGGAAATCGCCCCGCGCCGCCACCACCATCGCCGGCATCACCGCCGCGGCTGAGGATTGCACGTTAAGGAAAAGGCCCGCGCCAGCGGGCCTTTTTGCGTATGGGGTAGGCGTTACTCGTCCGGGTTGATCTGGCAGGGCCTCTGATGTTGTGGCATAGAAAAGGCGCGCCGCGGGCACGGCGCGCCTTTTTCGTTTCTCTGCTCGCATCACTTTTCCAGCCGGAGATTACTTCATGGGTCGTTTCCTCATCCTAGCCGTTGCCTCGCTTGCCACGCTGGCTTCGTCGATTGGCGGCGCATCCGCGCAGCAGATGCAGCGCGTGCAGGTAGGCGTGCTGGAGTGCCGCGGCGGCGCCAGCATCGGCTTCATCGTCGGTTCCGTCACCAATCTCGGCTGTGTGCTGCGCTCCGACGGGATGCCAGAGGACCGCTACATCGCGACCATCCGTAAAGTGGGGCTCGATATCGGCATCACCCAGGAATCGGCGCTGGCCTGGGGCGTGTTCGCGCCTGTGGCCCGCCTCGGGCCGGGCGACCTCTCCGGCAATTATGTCGGCGCGCAGGGCAGCGCGACGCTCGGCGTCGGCGTCGGCGGCAACGTGCTGGTCGGCGGCTCCGCCAACTCGATCGCGCTGCAGCCGCTCAGCGTGCAGGGCCAGATCGGCATCAGCATTGCCGCCGGACTGGAAAGCCTGGAGTTGCGGCCGGGACGGTAGTGAAGCAATGCGCGTTCTTTTTCCGCGCATCCCGTTGCGTGCACCCGGGCTGCTTGCTGGCCGGTGCCTCTGGCACCGGTTAGCATGAAGCATGCACTCAACTCATGAGATTGTGTCCGGCCGTGCGAGGTTAGCCGCAACGGTCTTCGGTGATGGCGACCTCGTCGTCTTTCTGCATGCGGCGGTCTGCGACAGCCGCATGTGGCGCGCGCAACTGGATGCCGTCGGCGCACGCCACAGCGCGATCGCCTATGATCGGCGGGGCTTTGGCGAGACGCGCGCGGAAAAGGAGGGCTTTTCCTCGGTCGCGGATTTGATGGCGGTGATCGATGCCGCAGGAGACGGTGCGCCGATCGTCCTGGTCGGATGTTCGCAGGGTGGACAGATCGCGCTCGACGCCGCGCTTTTGCATCCACATCGTGTTCGCGCGCTCGTTCTCATCGCGCCCAACGTGAGCGGCGCGCCGGAGCCGGTCCGTTCACCCGAGATCGAGGCGCAGATGGCCAGGCTAAAGGATGCCGAACGAGCCGGCGACCTCGATCGTGTGAACGCGATCAGAGCGCACCATTTGCTCGATGGCCCATTGCAGCCCGAGGGGCGTGTCACCGGAGAGGCGCGTCGGCTGTTCCTCGACATGCATGGCATTGTGCTGCGGTCGCCGCCGGTCGGGTCGAGCCTTGACGTCGTATACGCCTTCCAGCGTCTAGGCGAGATAGCGGTGCCATCGCTCGTAATCTGGGGTGATCTCGATTTCCCGCATGTTCAGCAGCGGTCCCGCCATATCGCAACAACAATGCCGAATGGATCGGGTCATCAGTTGGTGGGCGTAGCCCATCTGCCGAGCCTGGAACGGCCGGCTGAGATATCGAGCCTCGTTGCCGACTTCATTGATGACTGTTCCGGCCGCCGGTATTAGAATTGTAGCCCGAAAGAGTGCGGTTATGTGCTGGTGCGCCCCGCGCTTTTGCCACGCTCACGCACTGTATCGGGAACAAGGCGTCAGCCTTGCTGCCGGATCGGCAATGTTGGTGTTGCTGTGCTCTTGCCTGAAGCTCCTCCTTCGTTGCGAAGCTAAACCAACGGCGCTGATCGCCATGACGGCATCGGGCCCTTCTCTTACCTCGCAACGCAGCGAATTTTTCCCGCTTGCCAAATCGTCGCTACAGGCGGAGCATTGGCAGTCGCCGACCCAATCACGGGCCGAGCTCCAGAGATCAGGAGGCGGCAATGGGACAAGACGTCAGAAGTCCCCGCGGTCCACGGTGCATTGCACTGGTGGGCCCTTTCCAGAGCGGTAAAACCACACTCCTCGAAGCGATCCTGGCCCGGACAGGGGCCATCAAGAGTGCCGGCAGCGTCGATGCCGGAACCTCCGTCGGCGACGCCAGCCCCGAGGCGCGCCACCACAAGATGGGCGTCGGCCTCTCCGCCGCCACCACCAATTTCATGGGCGACAGCTACACTTTTATCGATTGTCCCGGCTCGATCGAGTTCGCGCACGACATGCGCGCCGCCTTGCCCGCGGTCGATGCCGCGGTCGTGGTCTGCGAGGCGGACGAGAAGAAGCTGCCGCAACTGCAGATCATCCTGCGCGAGCTGGAAGATCTCGGCATTCCCCGTTTCCTGTTCCTGAACAAGATCGACCGCGCCAACAAGCGCATCCGCGAAACGCTGGCGACGTTGCAGCCCGCCTCGCGCGTGCCGCTGGTGCTGCGCCAGATCCCGATCTGGAACGGCGATCTGATCGAAGGCTTTGTCGATCTCGCGCTGGAGCGCGCCTTTGTCTATCGCGAACACAAGCCTTCAGAAGTGATTGCGCTGGAAGGCGGCAATCTCGACCGCGAGAAGGAAGCGCGCTTCTCGATGCTGGAAAAGCTAGCCGATCACGATGACGCGCTGATGGAGCAACTGCTGGAAGACATCCAACCGCCGCGCGACGCGGTGTTCGACGATCTCGCGCGCGAATTGCGCGAGGGCCTGATCTGCCCGGTGCTGCTGGGGGCGGCGAATCGTGAGCACGGCGTGCTGCGGCTGATGAAAGCGCTGCGGCACGAATCACCCGGCGTGGCCGAGACAGCAAAGCGGCTCGGCGTGTCCGCGCAAAAGGAAGCGCTGGCCTATGTGTTCAAGACGTTGCATCTGCAGCACGGCGGCAAGCTGTCACTGACACGGCTGCTCGCCGGCCATCTCGATGACGGCGCGACGTTGCAATCTTCCTCCGGCGAGGCCGGGCGTGTTTCCGGCATTCTCGCGGTGAGCGGCGGCCACGACACCAAGCGGGCCGCCGCCGAGGCCGGCGACACCATCGCGCTCGGCAAGCTCGAGGCGATCAAGACCGGCGATACGCTGTCCAGCGGCAAGACCGCGCCGGCATCGCTGGTGAAGGTCGAGCCGACGCCGCCGGTGCTGGCGTTGTCGCTGTCGGCGATCGACCGCAAGGACGACGTCAAGCTCGGCCAGGCGCTGCTGCGGCTGAACGAGGAGGACCCGTCGCTGACGATGATCCACAATCCGCAAACCCATGACATCGTGCTATGGGGGCAGGGCGAGATGCATCTGCGCGTCGCGCTGGAACGGCTCAAGGACCGCTTTGGCGTCAACGTCAAATCGCAGCCGCCGGCGATCGGCTATCAGGAGACCATCCGCAAATCGGCCACTCAGCGCGGCCGCCACAAGAAGCAATCCGGCGGCCACGGCCAGTTCGGCGACGTCGTGCTCGAGGTCAAGCCGATGCCGCGCGGGAGCGGCTTCGCGTTTCACGAAAGAGTCGTCGGCGGTGCGGTGCCGCGCAATTATATCGGCGCGGTCGAGGAGGGCGTGGTCGACAGCCTCGCACGGGGGCCGCTCGGCTTCCCGGTGATCGACCTTCACGTCACGCTGACGGACGGCTCCTATCACAGCGTCGATTCCTCCGATCTCGCCTTCCGCACGGCGGCGCGGATCGGCATGGGCGAGGCGCTGCCGCAGTGCCAGCCGGTGCTGCTGGAGCCGATCCACATGGTGGAGATCGTCTGCCCGACGGAAGCCACGGCGAAGATCAACGCCATCCTGTCGGCGCGGCGCGGCCAGATCCTCGGCTTCGACACCCGCGAGAACTGGCCGGGCTGGGACTGTGTCCGCGCCACCATGCCGGAAGCCGAGATCGGCGACCTGATCGTCGAATTGCGCTCCGCCACCGCCGGCGCCGGCAGTTTTACGCGATCGTTCGACCGCATGGCCGAAGTCACCGGCCGCGCCGCCGACCAGATCATCGCCGCGCACCGGGTGGCGGCGTGAGACGGGCCTTGTGAGGCGTCGATGATCATGGTCCTCGGACCATGGTCATTGACAGCGCCCGCCGCTTGTCCGATGTGACGGATATGACGAGTGCCACAAAACCCCCCGCCGCGTGCCTGATCGGATGGCCGGCCGCGCATTCGCGTTCGCCGCTGATCCATCATTACTGGCTGCGGACGTTGGGGATCCAAGGCGGTTATGTCATCGAGGCGGTGCCGCCCGACGAGTTCAAGGATTTCCTGTTGCGGCTGTCGCTGCGCGGTTTCGTCGGGGCCAACGTCACCATTCCGCACAAGGAGCGCGCGCTGGCGCTGTCGAAGCCGGATGCGCGGGCGCGTGCGGTCGGCGCGGCCAATACCTTGTGGTTCGAGAATGGCGAACTCTGCTCGACCAACACCGACGTCGAAGGATTCATCAACAATCTCGACGACTGTGCGCCCCGTTGGGACGGTGCCGAGGATGCGCTGGTGCTCGGTGCCGGCGGCTCGTCGCGCGCCGTGCTGTTCGGCCTGCTCGATCGCGGCATCCAGCGCGTGCATCTCGCCAACCGCACCGTTGCGCGCGCGCAGGCGCTGGCCGATCAGTTTGGCGCGCGCGTCGTCCCCGTGGCGTGGGATGCAATCGGCGGGTTGCTGCCGCGCGCAGGCCTGCTGGTGAATACGACCTCGCTCGGCATGAAGGGGCAGCCGCCGCTGGAAATCGATGTCGCGCGGCTGCCTTCGCACGCCGTCGTCGCCGACAATGTCTACGTGCCGCTCGAAACCCCGCTGCTCGCCGCCGCCCGCGCCCGCGGCCTGAAGACGGCCGACGGGCTCGGCATGCTGCTGCACCAGGCGGTGCGCGGTTTTGAATTGTGGTTCGGCCGGCGGCCCGAAGTGACCTTGGAACTTCGTGCCTTGGTTGAGGCCGACCTCATGAATAGCTGATCGGTTGGTCGCGGAGACTTGAGCCGGAATTTTTCCGAAAGACCGGGGTCAATGGTTAGGTTAGTGCCGAAACCGGAGACCACCCGCCATGTCCGTCAGTTCCCTTCAACTCGTTCGCTCGCTAGCCGCCGTCGCGATGATCGCCGGCTCAACGCTTTGTGCCATCGCGCAGCAGCCGCCGACGGTCCGTATTCGCGGCACCATCGAGGCGGTAGACCTGCCCATGCTGTCGATCAAGTCGCGTGAGGGCGTCGACATCAAGGTGCGCGTCACCGACAATGTCGCGGTCTTCGCCGTCGTGAAGACAGAGTTGTCCGAGATCAGGGAAGGCTCCTATATCGGCGTCACCGGCGTGCCGGAGCCCGACGGCACCCAGAAGGCGGTGGCGGTGCATATTTTCCCGGAAAGCCAGCGCGGCGCGTCGGAAGGTTTTCGTCCCTGGGATCTGCGGCCGAACTCGACCATGACCAACGCCACCGTCGCGCAGACGGTAAAGGGCACCGACGGCCAGAACATTTTGGTCAAATACAAGGACGGTGAAAAGAAGGTCGTGGTGCCGCCGGATACGCCGATCGTCACCTTCGTCGCCAGCGACAAGTCTGAGCTGAAGCCCGGCGCGAAGATCATCATTGTGGCCGCGGTGAAGAAAGACGACGGCACAATCGAAGCCGCCCGCATCAATGTCGGCCGCGACGGGCTCACGCCGCCGATGTGATGGTCTTTTCTTACCCTCTCCCCTTGTGGGAGAGGGTGGATCGCTGCCGCGAAGCGGCGGCGAGACGGGTGAGGGGTTCTCGCAGCGAGTCCTGCTTGTTGAGAGAATCCCTCATCCGGCGGACTGCGTCCGCCACCTTCTCCCACAAGGGGAGAAGGGAAGTCAGCTACACCGCCAGCAGATTATCGTCGATCTCGGCGACCGTGTTCACGCCGCACAATCCCATCGTTGTAAGCATTTCCTTCGACAGAATATCGAGCGCCTTGGCGACGCCCTCTTGCCCGCCCGCGCCGAGGCCATAGGCGTAGGCGCGGCCGATCATGCAGGATTTGGCGCCGAGCGCGAGCGCGCGCACCACGTCCATGCCGGAGCGGATGCCGCCGTCGAACATGATCTCCATCTGCGCGCCGACGGTGTCGACGATCTCCGGCAGCACTTCGATCGACGACGGCGCGCCGTCGAGCTGACGGCCGCCATGGTTGGAGACGACGATCGCCTGCGCGCCGGTTTTTGCGGCGAGCTCGGCGTCCTCGACGTCCAGAATGCCTTTCAGGATCAGCTTGCCCGGCCAGATCGAGCGGATCCAGTCGATGTCCTTCCAGTTCAGCGAGGTGTCGAACTGCGACGCCGTCCATTCCGACAGTTTGGTGAGATCCTCGGTGCCTTTCACGTGGCCGACGATGTTGCCGAAGCTGCGGCGCTTGCCGCGCAGCACACCGGCGACCCATGACGGCTTGCTGGCGAAGTCGAGCAGTTTCGACAGCGACCATTCCGGCGGCACGGTCATGCCGTTCTTGATATCCTGGTGGCGCTGGCCGATCACCTGCAGATCGACGGTCAATACCAGCGCCGAGCATTTGGCTGCGATGGCGCGCTCGATCAGCGCCTTGATGAAGCCGCGGTCCTTCATCACGTAGAGCTGGAACCAGAACGGCTTGTCGACGCTGGCTGCAATATCCTCGATCGAGCAGATCGACATCGTGCTCTGGGTGAAGGGAATGCCGGCGGCCTGCGCGGCGCGGCAGGCGTGTATCTCGCCGTCGCCATGCTGCATGCCGAGCAGGCCGACGGGGGCGAGGATCAGCGGCATCGCCGCGGGCTCGCCGAGGATCGTGGTGGAGAGATCGCGCCGGGAGACGTCGACCAGGATGCGCTGGCGGAACTTGATCTGCGCCAGATCCTCGGAATTGGCGCGCAGCGTGTCCTCGGTGTAGGAGCCGCGGTCGGCGTAGTCGAAAAACGCCCTGGGAACCCGGCGCTTGTGCAACTGGCGCAGATCCTCAATGCAGGTGATGTGCTTCATGGACGTCCCGGCCCTTCCTAGCCTTCTTCGCTGCGCTGTCATCTAGCATGGTTGGATGGTCAGCCAAATCGCATCTGCACGCATTCCGCTGGCCATTCCCGACAGGAGGATAGAGCCATGACCGGATCGTGCATCGCTGCCCCTGTCGACACCGGCCCGGGCCGACCGTGAGGACAATCGCCGGCTCGAGGACGCTCTAGAGGAGCGGCTGGAGGAGACTTTTCCGGGGTCCGATCCGGTCGGTGTTACCCAGCCGCCGCCCTCCAAAGCGGACCACTGCGTCCCGCGGCGCGGCTAGCGGGATCCGGTCTTCGGTCCGTCGATCGGCTAAAGATCGAGCAATATCAATGCAATGACGGGTGAGCGCCGCCGTCGGGCCGTAATGATTCATCATATTTTTTGAAGCCATCCTGGCCGCCGAGGGACTATAACCGCCGGTAATTGATCGAGGGCGTTCGGCGATTCGCAGCCTGGTTGGCGGATCCCGGGATGGCTGGGGGTAACATGAGCCGCAAATATTTCGGTACCGACGGGATTCGGGGCCGTGCCAATGGTCTGATCACGCCGGAGCTCGCACTCAAGGTGGGACAGGCGGCCGGGCTGGTGTTTCAGCGCGGTGAGCATCGTCACCGCGTGGTCATCGGCAAGGACACGCGGCTCTCCGGCTACATGATCGAATACGCCATGGTGGCCGGCTTCACCTCGGTCGGCATGGACGTGCTGCTGCTCGGCCCGATGCCGACACCGGCGGTCGCGATGCTGACCAAGTCGATGCGCGCCGATCTCGGCGTGATGATTTCGGCTTCGCACAACCTGTTCGAGGACAACGGCATCAAGCTGTTCGGACCGCAGGGTTTCAAATTGTCCGACGACGTCGAGAAGCAGATCGAGCTGTTGCTCGACGAGCCGATCGACCGCCGCCTCGCGCAGAGCGCCAGCCTTGGACGCGCCCGCCGCATCGACGGCGTACATGACCGCTACATCGAGTTCGCCAAGCGCACGCTGCCACGCGAGCTGTCGCTCGACGGCCTGCGCGTCGTGATCGATTGCGCGCACGGCGCGGCCTACAAGGTGGTGCCGGAAGCGCTGTGGGAACTGGGCGCCGACGTGATCGCGATCGGCGTCGAGCCCGACGGCTTCAACATCAACAAGGAATGCGGCTCGACCGCGCCGGAAGCGCTGGCGAAGAAGGTGCGCGAGATGCGCGCCGACATCGGCATTGCGCTCGACGGCGACGCAGACCGCGTGATCCTGGTCGACGAGCGCGGCCACGTGGTCGACGGCGACCAGTTGCTGGCGGTGATCGCGCAAAGCTGGAAGGAAGACGGCCGTCTCGCCAAGCCCGGCATCGTCGCCACCGTGATGTCCAATCTCGGGTTGGAGCGCTTCCTCGAAGGGCAGGGCATCGGCATGGTGCGCACGCCGGTCGGCGACCGCTACGTGCTCGAGCAGATGCTCAAGCAGGGCTATAATCTCGGCGGCGAACCGTCGGGCCATATTATCCTGTCCGACTACGCCACGACTGGCGACGGCTTCGTCGCCGCGCTGCAGGTGCTGGCGGTGGTGCAAAAACTCGGCCGCCCGGTGTCGGAAGTCTGCCGCCGCTTCGATCCGCTGCCGCAAATCCTGAAGAACGTGCGCTACCGCTCCGGCAAGCCGCTCGACCATGCCGAAGTGAAATCGGCGATATCGGACGGCGAAAATCGCCTCAACGGCCATGGCCGGCTGCTGGTCCGCTCGTCCGGCACCGAGCCCGTGATCCGCGTGATGGGCGAGGGCGACGACCGCGTGCTGGTCGAGGACGTCGTCGACCAGATCGTCAACGCGCTGGGCCACGCCGCGGCGGCGTAAGCCGGCTTCATCACGATAGAACGGCACGGGCGACCGCTGCCGCGGCAACGCATCGCAGGCATAAGCTATTGATGCTGGTGGCGAGGATGGCCGCGCCGTAGAACGACAGGCATTGCCTGTCTGCCGTTCTTTCCGGGAATGCGCCCTTGAACAAGCCCGTCATCGTTTCGGAGGAGACTGCGACCGCGCCGGTGATCGTGCAGGAAGCGGCGCCGGGCCTCGCCGCCCAAGCGGCGGCCACGGGGCCGGCCTATGTCGTGCTGGCGTGTATTAGCTTCTCGCATTTCCTCAACGACACCATGCAGTCGTTGATCGCCTCGGTCTATCCGATCCTGAAGGACGCCTACGCGCTGGACTACGGCCAGATCGGCATGATCACACTGGCGTTCCAGTTCACGGCGTCGCTGCTGCAGCCGGTGGTCGGGCATTTCACCGACAAAAAGGCGCAACCGTTCTCGCTGGCGATCGGTATGGGCTTTACCTTTTTCGGCCTGCTGCTGCTGAGTGTCGCGCATTTCTATCCCATCATCCTGATCGCGGCCGCGCTGGTCGGCCTCGGCTCGGCGGTGTTCCATCCGGAGTCGGCGCGGATCGCGCGGCTCGCCTCGGGTGGGCGGTATGGCTTTGCGCAATCGGTGTTCCAACTCGGCGGCAGTTTTGGCACGTCGATGGGGCCGGTGCTGGCGGCGCTGATCGTGGTGCCGTTCGGCCAGCCAAGCATCGCGTGGTTCTCGTCGATCGCGTTTCTGGCAATCGTGATCCTGTGGCGGATCGGCATCTGGTACAGGCCGCAGATCGTGACGAGGACGTCCGCGGCGGTCGAGCGGCATCCGGACCACCCGGATTCACGGCGTGTGAAAATCGCGCTTGCGGTGCTGGTCGCGCTGCTGTTCTCCAAGCAGCTCTACGTCTCCAGCCTGTCGAGCTACTACATCTTCTACCTGATCGAAAAATTTCAGGTCTCGACGCAGGCGGCCCAGCTCTATCTCTTCATCTTCCTCGCATCCAACGCGGCGGGAGCGTTCTTCGGCGGGCCGCTCGGCGATCGCTACGGCCGTAAATACGTCCTCTGGTTCTCGGTCCTCGGCGCGCTGCCGTTCACGCTGGCGCTACCCTATGCGGGTCTGGTCGGAAGCGCGGTTCTCACCGTGTTCATCGGCCTCATCCTCTCATCGGCGACTTCCTCGATCATCGTGTTCGCGCAGGAATTGATGCCGCACCGCTTCGGAATGATCTCCGGCGTGTTCTTCGGCGTCGCCTTTGGCATCGGCGGGCTCGGCGCCGCCGTGCTCGGCAGGCTCGCCGACCACACCGGCATCGCCTTTGTCTATCACCTTTGCGCGTTTCTGCCCGCGCTGGGACTGCTCGCGGTGTTCCTGCCGAAGATGCCGAAGCACGCACGCTGAGTGCGTGCGGCTTACGCGAAGCCGGGCGATGCCGACTCTCTCAACGAAACCTTAACCGCAGGACGGCGGTGTATCTTCTGCAATACATCGTTAGGATATGAGCCGTTTCTGACATTCTCGCGTTTTGGAAACGCGGCGATTCACGCCGGAAATAACGTCGCGAGAAAAAAGTCAGACATTGTCAACCTTAATAATTAGGGTTAAGCGCCGCTTAAACATTTGATGGCATCGTCCGTCCGTGAATTTTCAAGTGGGGCCGTTTGGAGCAAGCCTCACCGGACAAAAGGACGAGCCCAATGCGTAGCGTTAAGTTTTTCATTGCCGCCGGCGCGGTGACATTGTTGTCCCACGCAGCGTTTGCCGCCGACATGGCGATTGCGCCTCCGCCGTATGCGTCCCCCGTCGTCGAGGATTTCGGTGGCTGGTATCTGCGCGGCGACATCGGCTTTTCCAACCAGCGCGTCGATCGTCTGAACAACGCGCTCGATTCCACGCTCACTTCTTCGGTGCAGAGAAACAGCTTCAACACCGCCGGCATTTTCGGCGTCGGCGTCGGTTACAAGGTCAACAACTGGTTCCGCGCTGACGCGACCGGTGAGTACCGTGGCAACTCGCAGTTCTTCGGCACCGATCGCATTACCTATACGGGTGGCGTCGGCACCGATACCTATCACGCCACCAAGAGCGAATGGGTCGTTCTCGCCAACGCCTACGTCGATCTAGGCACCTGGTGGTGCGTCACTCCGTTCATCGGCGCCGGCGTCGGCGGCGCGCGCGTCGCGATCAACGGCTTCACCGACCAGAGCATTGCTAACAATGGTGGCGGCGCGCTGCCGGGTCTCGCCTATGGCGCCGACGCCGCCAGGTGGAATTTCGCCTGGGCGGCGCATGCCGGTCTTGCCTACAAGGTGACGCCGAACTTTACCGTCGAACTCGCTTACCGCTATCTCGACATGGGCGACGGCGTGACCGGCGATCTCCGCACCTTCGATGGCGTCAACAACATCAACAACCCGATGACCTTCAAGAACATCACCTCGCATGATCTGAAGCTCGGCGTGCGCTGGGATCTGACCAGCCCGCAGGTTTATGCGCCGCCGCCGCCGATGATCCGCAAAGGTTAATCGCGACTTCCATTCCTTAACGGTTGCCGAACGGCGCGGGCATTTCCCGCGCCGTTTGCTTTTGTCGTCTGCCGAAGCGCGAGTTGCGTGCGCGCAAAATGTTTGGCGGCTTTCGGACGAGATCGCGCCGAAACAATGTCCATGACAACGATTGGTTAAGGTTAACGGGCGATGATCAGTGCAAGTTTCAGAGTGTCCGATGGAGCGTTGCGATGCGTCGATTGTTGCTGGTGGCTGCGATGTGGGGAGCGGCGAGCGTCGCCCAGGCGGCCGATATGCCGGACCTGCCGATACTTCGCGGCAGCTTCACTGAGGGCGTGAATGCCGTGAACTGGCAGGGCGCCTATATCGGCGCACATGGCGCCTATGGCACCTCCAACATGAACTTCGCGGGTGCGACGAGAAACGTGGCGGCGCGCCTCATGGACGGCCTGGAGATGGAGCAAGTCCAGCGGATCTCAGAATGGCCGGTGATGGGAAAAGTCTCGGTGCACGGCAGCGGGTTCGGCGGGTTCGTCGGCTACAACTGGCAGTGGACCGACACTGTCGTCGGCCTTGAGATCAACTACACGCACGGCAAGTTCGGCGGATCGCAGACCGGCAGCATGTCGCGCTTCTTCACGCTTCCTTCCGGGTACACGGACGCCGTCACCTATGAAGGCACCGCGCGTATGAATATTTCCGACATGGGCACGCTTCGCATGCGCGGCGGCTACGCCTACGGTCCGTTCCTGCCCTATTTGTTCGGCGGCATCGCGCTGGGGCAGGCCGATATCATTCGCACCGCTCGCGTGTTCGGTACTCAGGTCAATCCAGCGGCCGCGCCTGGATTTCAGAACGTGCCGTTCGACATCAGCGCTACCGACGGCCAGTACGCCCATTTGATCTACGGCTATTCGGTCGGTCTCGGCACCGAAATCATGCTGCTGTCGGGTCTGTTCATGCGCGCTGAATGGGAATACGTGCGCTTCGCCTCGTCGGTCGACACCAGCATCAACACCGTCCGCGCCGGTCTCGGTTACAAGTTCTGATTTCGTCGCGGCGCCGTCCCGTCGCCGTTGACAGATCTGCCGCCGCCTGTTGCACTGCCGCCCCAACGAGGGTGGCAGCGCATGAAGGTCTACGGCGATACCAGTTCCGGAAATTGCCTGAAGGTGAAGTGGGTTTGCGATCACCTCGCATTGCCCTACAGCTGGATTGCGGTCGATACGCTCAAGGGCGAGACGCGCACAGCGGAATTCCTAAAGCGCAACGGCGCCGGCCAGGTCCCCACCATCGAACTCGAAGACGGCCGTTCGCTGGCGCAATCCAATGCCATCATCCGCTATCTCGCGCGCGGCTCGCACCTCATTCCTCAGGATGCGTTCGCGCAAGCCAAGATGGATGAGTGGCTGTTCTGGGAGCAGTACAGCCATGAGCCTTATATCGCTGTCTGCCGCTTTCAGATGTTCTACCTGAAGAAGCCCGCTTCCGATCTCGATCCCGAGAAGGTCAAGCGCGGCTATGCGGCGCTGGCGCGGATGGAGCATGAGCTTGCCATCTCGCCGTTTCTGGCCGGCGACGCCGTCACGCTCGCCGACATATCTCTGCTGGCCTATACGCGACTCGCGCATGAGGGCGGCTTTCACCTCGACGGCTACGCCGCGGTGCGCCGCTGGATCGGAGAGACCGAAAAATTCCTCGGGCTCCCGTCAGCGCACTGACCACACCGGAAATCGTCATGTCTGCCCAGCCACAGATCGCCATTCGTGCTGCCCGCGTCGAGGATGTCGGCGTTATCGTCGCCATGCTGGCGGACGATCCGCTCGGTGGCCCCCGGGAGCGGATCGAGGATCCGCTGCCGTCGTCCTATCTTGCCGCGTTCGAACGGATCACACGCGATCCGAATATCCAGCTTGTCGTCGCCGAGGACGGAGAGGGCGCCGTGGTCGGATGCCTGCAGCTCTGCATCCTGCCGGGCCTGAGCTCGCAAGGCACCTCGCGCGGCCTGCTCGAGGATGTCCGCGTCGCCAAACACTGCCGCAGCCGCGGCATCGGCGAACAGTTGGTGCAGTGGGCGGTGGCGGAAGCCCGCGCGCGGGATTGCAAGGTGGTCGAATTGCTGACGCATCATACCCGCGTCGATGCACAGCGCTTCTACGAACGGCTGGGTTTTGCCCGCAGCCATGTCGGCATGACCATGCGGTTTTGACCGAACCGGAAAGAAGTTGAAGCGAATTCCTGCACGACACTTCAGGTAGTCACGGTTCTGCGATCCGGTTAACAACCGATAAACTACGCGCGCGGCCGTGATTTTACGGATCGGAACGTCTCCGCTATGGGCGCGTATCCCATGGGGCCTGGGCAGCTTGGGGATTTCAGATGAAGAAATATTCGATCGTCCGCATTGGAAGCGAATATGTCGTGCAGGCCGGAGAGACCAGTATTCTGAAGGTCTCTAGTCGACGGGAAGCGGCCAAGCTGGTGACCGACGCCGCCGGGCTGTTGCAGCAGGAGCCTGCGCCCGCCGCGGAGAAGCCCCCATCACGCGAGCGTGAGACGCCTGAAGTTCCTTGACGATCGGGCGCGATTCCCATAATGACCGCGACGGGACACCTCCCCCCAACGGGAGGCTTGCTATCTGGAAGGATAGATCATGACCGTAGCGAAGCCCGCTTCGCGGCCGAACGTGCCGCATTTTTCCTCCGGCCCCTGCGCCAAGCGCCCCGGCTGGAATCCGCAAAATCTCAAGGACGCAGCCCTTGGCCGCTCGCACCGCGCGAAGGTCGGCAAGGCCAAGCTCAAGCTCGCGATCGAACTGACGCGCGAAGTGCTTGAGGTGCCTGCCGATTACAAAATCGGCATCGTGCCGGCGTCCGATACCGGCGCGGTCGAAATGGCGCTGTGGTCGCTGCTCGGCGCACGTCCCGTCACCACGATTGCCTGGGAATCCTTCGGCGAGGGCTGGGTCAGCGATATCGTCAAGGAATTGAAACTGAAGGACGTCACCAAGCTGCACGCCGGCTATGGCGACATTCCCGATCTCGCCAAGGCCGATCCGGCGTCCGACATCGTTTTCACCTGGAACGGCACGACATCAGGCGTGCGCGTGCCGAACGCCGACTGGATCAGCGCGACCCGCGAAGGCCTCACCATCTGTGACGCGACGTCGGCCGCTTTCGCGCAGCCGCTCGATTTTGCGAAACTCGATGTGGTGACGTTCTCCTGGCAGAAGGCGCTGGGCGGCGAGGCCGCGCACGGCATGCTGATCCTCAGCCCTCGCGCGGTGGAGCGGCTCGAGACCTACAAGCCGGCCTGGCCGCTGCCGAAGATCTTCCGCCTGACCAAGGGCGGCAAGCTCAACCAGGGCATTTTTGAAGGCGAGACCATCAACACGCCCTCGATGCTGTGCGTCGAGGATTATCTCGATGCGCTGAACTGGGCCAAGTCGATCGGCGGCCTCAAGGCGCTGATCGCGCGCGCCGACGCCAACACGAAAGTGCTGTCGGACTGGAAGGCGAAGACGCCGTGGATCGACTTCCTGGCCAAGGAAGCCTCGATCCGCTCGAACACGTCGGTGTGCCTCAAGTTCACCGATCCCGCCATCACCTCGCTGACGGCGGACGCGCAGGCGGAGTTTTCCAAGAAGCTGGTCGCGTTGGTCGAGAAGGAAGGCGCCGGTTACGACTTCGCCTACTACCGCGATGCGCCGGCGGGCCTGCGGATCTGGTGCGGCGCCACCGTGGAGGCTTCCGACGTCGCGCTGCTGACGCAGTGGATCGACTGGGCTTTCGCCGAGACCAAAGCCGCGCTGCCGAAGGCGGCTTAAGACAGCCTGAAGTTCAGCCGTGCGGATGCTCCGCACGGCAATACCTTTCACAGGCGATCTCATGTTTGAACCCGAGAACGACATCGAGCGTTTGCTGATGCGTGCATCGGCGGAGCCGGCCGAACGGCCGGGCTTTGCGCGCGCGTTGATGGACGCCGAAATCGTACTGGTGCTGGTGCCAGACGGTCCGATCGCATCCGGCCCGGACGGCAACGCCGTGATTCCGGAAGGCGTCAAAATGACGCTGCCGAGTGCGGTGCGCGGTGAGGAGCGGTTGATTCCGTTCTTTACCGCACGCTCACGCGCGCAGGCCTGGTACCGCGACGACCACGTCGCGGTGCCCGAACGGGTGCGCGACCTGTTCGCCCGCTATCCCGGCGCGCCATTCGTGCTCAATCCGGGATCGGACTACGGCAAGGATTTTACGCCGGGCGAAGTGGCGCGGATGCTAGCGGGCGATTTCGAGCTCAGCGGCCCGCAGGCCGTCACAACGCAAGCGCCGCAGCAGGTCATGCTGGCGCATCCCAGCGAAATCCCCACGGACTTGATCCAGGCGCTGGCGCGCGAACTCGCCGCGGTCAAATCCGTCCGCGGCGCCTGGCTGATGCTGGCGACGCGGGGCGGCGAGCAAAGCTGGATGCTCGGGGTCGATCACAGCGGTGCGTGGCAGGACGTTCGCGATGCGATCAGCGGCGCCCTGGTCGGCGATATTCTCGGCGGACGCATTCTCGATGCCATGCCGCTCGACGGCAGTTCGATTGCCGCGACCCTGCGTACCGGAATTCCCGTCACCGCCGCCAAGAGCGGCTTCCTCCATTAGCCTTTCAGGTAGACCAATGACAAAGCCAAAAGTTCTCATTTCCGACGCGCTGTCCCCCGCCGCCGTGCAGATCTTCAAGGATCGCGGCGTCGAGGTCGACTTCCAGCCCAATCTCGGCAAGGACAAGGACAAGCTCGCCGAGATCATCGGAAACTACGATGGGCTTGCTATCCGCTCCGCGACAAAGGCCACCGCCAAAATCATCGAAAAGGCCACCAGGCTGAAAGTGATCGGCCGCGCCGGCATCGGCGTCGACAATGTCGAGATCCCGGCCGCGACCGCCAAGGGCATCATCGTGATGAATACGCCGTTCGGCAATTCGATCACGACCGCCGAACATGCCATAACGCTGATGCTGGCGCTGGCGCGCGAAATTCCGCAGGCCGACGCCTCGACCCAGGCCGGCAAGTGGGAGAAGAACCGCTTCATGGGCGTCGAGATCACCGGCAAGACGTTGGGCGTGATCGGCTGCGGCAACATCGGTGCGATCGTCGCCGACCGTGCGCTCGGCCTGCGCATGAAAGTCATTGCGTTCGATCCGTTCCTGTCGCCCGAGCGCGCCAAGGACATCGGAGTCGAGAAGGTCGAACTCGACGATTTGCTCAAGCGCGCCGATTTCATCACGCTGCACACGCCGCTGACCGACAAGACCCGGAACATCATCGACGCGGCGGCCATTGCAAAGATGAAGAAAGGCGTGCGCATCATCAATTGCGCCCGCGGCGGCCTGGTCGACGAGCAGGCGCTGGTCGACGCGCTCAACGCCAAGCATGTCGCCGGCGCGGCGTTTGACGTGTTCGTCGAGGAGCCCGCCACCAAGAATGTGCTGTTCGGCCATCCCAACGTGATCTGCACCCCGCATCTCGGCGCCTCGACCACGGAAGCGCAGGAGAATGTCGCGCTGCAGGTCGCCGAACAGATGTCGGATTATCTCCTGACCGGCGCGATCTCGAACGCGGTGAATTTTCCGTCGATCACGGCGGAGGAAGCGCCGAAGCTGAAGCCGTTCATCGAACTCGCCGAAAAGCTCGGTTCGTTCGCGGGCCAGCTCACCGAGAGCGGCATTCTCAAGGTCGAAATCACCTATGAAGGCAACGTCGCCTCGATGAAGATCAAGGCGATCACCTCGGCGGTGCTTTCGGGCCTGCTGCGGCCGATGTTGGGCGACGTCAACGTCGTCTCTGCGCCGGTTGTCGCCAAGGAGCGCGGCATGGTGGTCGACGAAATCGTGCGCGCCGCGCAGAGTGACTATGAAAGCCTGATCACGGTCACTGTCACCACCGAACAGCAGGAACGCTCGGTGTCAGGCACGGTCTATCACGACGGCAAGCCGCGGCTGGTCGACATCAAGGGCATCCGGGTCGACGCCGAGTTCGGCAAGTCGATGATCTACGTCACCAACGAGGACAAGCCCGGCTTCATCGGCGCCTTCGCCGGGCTGCTCGGCGACGCCAAGCTCAACATCGCCACCTTCCATCTCGGCCGCGTCAAGCAGGGCGGCGACGCCATCGCGCTGGTCGAGATCGACGGCCCTGTGCCGGCTGACGTGCTCGGCAAGGTGCAGGCACTGCCGCAGGTGAAGCAGGCCAAGGCGCTGGTGTTCTGAGAACCGGAATACTCGATGCGCTGAGCGTATCCCGACGGTTCGGTTAGGTTCGCGCAGTCGCATGGATTGCTCGACAGTCTATGCACGCCAGCGTGCGTAGCGGTGTGCGGGGTGCGCTGCTTTCTAGCTGTGCCCGGGTTTCGCGCCTTCGAAGCGAGACGACCTGTCGCGACACGTATTCTTACGGGCGGTGAAATTTACGAAAAGTTGCGTGCGTGCACGCTAGAGGTGCAGAACGGTTTAGCTTTTGCAAACCACCTCAGGAATTTTTCATGCCCCTGCGCTTGACTCACAAGATCATGGCGATTGGCGCAATTGGCGTGGTCGGCGTCGTTCTGATCGGCGGCATGCATCTGTACGGCGAAAAAGCCATGGCGGTGTATCGCGACGCCGCCGATAACGCGCGAAGCATCGCCGAGCTGAATCGGGGGATCGAGGTCGGATTGCTGGAAGGCCGTCGGGCGGAGAAGGATTTCCTGCTACGCAACGACATGAAGAAGGCGGAGAGCCAGGTCGAGATCGCCAAGGCGGTTGCCGCCGACGTCGAGACCCTGCGTGGCAGGGTCGCTGCCGTCGGCAAGCCCGATCTCGGACGCCAGATCGAAGCAATGAACGCCTCACTGAAGAAGTATCAGGGGCACTTCGTTGCCGTCGTCGAACAGAAGCGGCATCTCGGCCTCGACGAGAAGTCGGGCCTCGAGGGGCGCTTGCGAGCTTCGGTTCACGAAATCGAATCTCGCATCGTCCAGATGCAGGATCAGGCACTCCTGATCACCATGTTGATGATGCGCCGCCACGAGAAGGATTTCATGTTGCGGCGTGACCGCAAGTATGGCGACGACATGACAAAGCGAAATGCCGAGTTCGTCGCCGGGATCGAAAAAGCCGCTGTTGCGGACGCCGCCAGGACCGAACTGAAGCAGAAGCTCGCGGACTATCAGCGCGATTTTCAGGCCTGGATGGAGCAGGCCCTGATGCTCGCGGCTGAATTGAAGGCGATGTCGGAGGCGTTTGCGAAAGTGGAGCCCGTGATCGACGCCGTATCGAAGGAGGTCAACGTTATCCGTGCCGAGGCGGAGCGGATGAATGCGGCGGAACGCGACAGCATCCAGCGCTGGATGGAGATAGCGATTGCGCTGATTGCGGTATCGGTGATGGGGGCTGGATTTTTTATCGGAAGATCGGTCTCCAAACCGCTGACGGCCATGACGGCGGCGATGGTGGAACTGGCCAAGGGCAATTTTGCCATCGTGCTTCCAGGACTCGGCCGCGGCGACGAGGTCGGGGAGATCGCGCAGGCGGTGGAAACATTCAAGATCAATGCGGAAGCGAAGGCGCGTGCTGAAGCCGAGGAAAAGAGCCGGCAGGAGCGGATCGTGGCCGAGCAACGCAAGGCCGACATGATCAGGATGGCCGATTCCTTCGAGGGCGCGGTTGGTGAGATCGTCGACACCGTGTCGTCGGCCTCGACCGAGCTGGAAGCCTCCGCTACCGTGCTGACCACGACCGCGACTCGTTCGCAGGAATTGGCCACCATTGTGGAGGCGGCTTCCGAGGAAGCTGCCACCAATGTGCAGTCAGTGGCTTCCGCGACCGAAGAGCTGAGTTCTTCTGTCAACGAGATCAGCCGCCAGGTTCAGAATTCAGCGCGGATTGCCAATGAGGCGGTCGGCCAGGCCCACCATACCAATGCGCGCGTCGTCGAATTGTCGAACGCAGCGACCCGGATCGGCGATGTCGTCGAACTGATCAATACCATTGCCGGACAGACTAATTTGCTGGCGCTGAATGCCACGATCGAGGCCGCCCGCGCCGGCGAGGCCGGACGCGGCTTTGCGGTTGTGGCGTCCGAAGTCAAGGCGCTGGCCGAGCAGACTGCGAAGGCGACCGATGACATCGGCCGGCAGATCGCGGACATCCAGGCGGCCACCGGCGATTCCGTAAGCGCGATCCGGGCGATCAGCAGCACGATTGAAAAACTGTCGGAGATTTCCTCGACCATCGCAGCCGCGGTCGAAGAGCAGGGCGCGGCGACGCAGGAAATCTCCCGCAACGTGCAGCAGGCGGCACTGGGAACGACACAGGTCAGCGCCAACATCGCCGACGTCCGTTCCGGCGCCGTCGAAACCGGCTCGGCTTCGACCCAGGTTCTCTCGGCGGCGCAGTCGCTGTCGGGCGACAGCAACCGCCTCAAGCTCGAGGTCGGAAAATTCCTGAACTCGGTGCGCGCCGCCTGAGCCGGTAACGCTACCTTCCTGCCGTCGCCGCGGTCCCGCCGCGATGGCGTTACTCTCCCGATCGAACCGGTTTCGCCCTTGCTGCGTCTCATGACCGGGAGTGGTGGGCAGGTTTCCCGTTGCCGTCCGGCGACCGGTTCAGGAGAGTATCCATGCGATTGATTTCGAACGGCTTTTTGACGACGAGCCTCGTCGCCTTCACGGTGCTGGCGATGGAGCCCGCGCGTGCAGCCGACCTCGCCGCCGTCTCCGCGGTCGATGCCGTCACCGTCTATCCCGATGGCGCCAGCGTCACCCGCGTCGTGACGCTCGACCTGCCCGCCGGCGACAATTCGGCCGTTCTGAAGGATTTTCCCCTGACGCTCGATCCAGCCTCGCTGCGCGTCGAGGGGGAGGCCGGTGTGAAACTCACGATCGGCGCGATCGACGCCAAACCGCCGCGCGCGGCGCCGCCGGTCAACCTGCCCGAACTCGACAAGCGCATCGAGGCGCTCAAGGACGAGCGCGTCAATCTGCAGGGCGCGATCGATGCCGCCACCGCCCGGCGCAAATTCGCCGAACGGTTTGCGGAGGCTTCTCCGGCCGGCATCGGCGACAAGGGTGAGGCGCGGCCGATCGCCGAATGGCGCGCTGCGTTTGCTGCGGTCGGCGAGGAAGTCGCCAGCGCCGACAGCACAATCCGCGATGCCGGGCGCAAGCAGCGCGAACTCGATCGTGAAATCGCCCGTCTCGAACAGGACCGGGCGCAGAAGCCGCCGAGCAGGATGGAAGTGCGGATCGAGCTGTCGGCCGCCGCGGCAACCAAGGCGACGCTGCGGGTTACCTACTCGGTGCGCAACGCGCGCTGGGCGCCGCTCTACGACGCCCGCCTCGACACCGGCGCGAAAGACCGCAAGCCCGCGCTCGAACTGGTGCGCCGCGCCGAGATCACGCAAAACACCGGCGAGGACTGGTCGAATGTCGCGCTCGCCGTTTCCACCGTGCGCACCGCGCGGGGCGGCAGCGCGCCCGACCTGAAGTCGCTCGTCGTTCAATATCCGCAACCGCCGCGCCCGATCTCTGCGGGGGCGATGTCGGATATGGCAATGCCGTCAGCTGCGCCAGCCCCGCAGCGACTGCTCCGCGGCGCTATAGGAGGAAAGAACGAAGAGCCCGCGATGGAGAAGGCGGTCGAGCAGCAGGCCGCCGCCGACGTCAGCGGCTTCCAGGTGGTATTCCGGATTCCCGGCCGCGTCAGCCTTGGCGCCGGCGAAGGCGCCAAGGGATTGCGCGTCTCCAGCGCGAATATTGCACCCGATCTGGCGGTTCGCGCCGTGCCGGTGATCGACCCAACGGCCTTCCTCGAAGCGAGCTTCAAACAGGTCGAGGACGCGCCGCTGCTGCCGGGACGGGTCGCGATCTATCGTGACGGCGTGTTCGTCGGTCGCGGCCAGATGGCGGCTGCGGCCAAGGACGAAACCGTGCGGCTCGGCTTCGGCGCCGACGAAAAAATCAAGATCGAACGCAGCGTGCTGAAGCGCAACGAGGGCTCGGCCGGCCTGATAGTGACGACGTCGAAGACCGACGAGCGTTCGTTCAAGACCACCGTGCGCAACGGTCATGATTTCCCGATCCGGATCGCGATCGAGGACCAGTTGCCGGTCAGCGAGAACGAGGACATTGTCGTCGAGATGCTGCCGTCGACCACGGCGCCGTCAGCGACCAACCTCCGCGACAGGCGCGGCGTGCTGGAATGGGCGTATGAAGCCAAGGCCGGCGAGGCAAAGGACATCAACTTCGCCTGGCGGATCCGCTGGCCCAAGGACAAGAGCGTGGTGATGACGCCGTCGGGCTGAGCACAGCGAGGATAGATGGACTTCCGATTCTCGCCGGTGCGGGAGAGGGTCGGAAGTCCCTCATTGCCAGCCGCCACCCCGGTACGTGACCAGGTGATCGTGAACGGCGCCGACACCGGCGGCAGATTCTGCCACCACCCTGATCGCCTGTCGTTCAGCGTCGGAGTCCGCCATGCCCCAGATGTCGACGATGCCGTTGGCGACGGTGATGTTCAGCAGTCCCGTGTGGCCCCAGGATTCGTTCTTCAGGCTGGACAGGATTCGGTCGCGGATCGCCTTGTCGGTCGGCGCGATGTCGAGCAATTGCCGCGCGCTGGCCACCGCCTGAAGAAGATTGGCCCTGCTCACCACGCCGACGAGCTGGCCGTTCTCCAGAACCGGCAATCGCTTGACGGCATTGTTCTCCATCACCGCCGCGACTTCGTGGAGCGGCGTCTGGGGCGACGTGGTGACGACTTCCCGCGTCATGACGTCCGAAACCTTGCGGCTGTGCGACTTGACGTATTCGGCCGCCAGCGTATCGCTGTCGGTCAACGCGCGAAGCCACCAGGATCGATGCCGCTCCGTGCCGGCTTCGGCCCGGTGCAGCAGATCGCCCTCGCTGACGATGCCGACCAACTTGCCATTGTGGTCCAGCACGGGAACCGCACTGATCTGCTTTTCAAGAAACAGCTTCGCAACCTCCTGCACGGAGGCGGACGGACCCACGGTGATCACCGGGGCAACCATGACGTCGCGGACAAGCATCGCACTTCTCCTATCAATGGAGTGAGGATCAGAGGCCGAGAGGCCGTTCCTGTCGTTGATTCAAGTCAAGCTGGCCCGGCTGCTGTGGGACGGCTTCATCTCTGATACCATCGCCGAAGCACGAGGGCCGCCCAACAGCCCCGCGAACAGGGAGAAGCCGACCGATGCCGTATCAACATATTCTCGTCGATGATCCCCGGCCGCGGGTCCGGCGCATCACGCTGAACCGGCCGGAGAAGCGCAATGCACTGAATAATCGCCTGCGCGCGGAAGTGTTCGAGGTGCTGGAAGCGGCTGATCGCAATCCCGACGTGTCGATCACAGTCATTCGCGGCGCCGGTCCGTGCTTCTCGGCGGGTTACGATCTGTCGGCCGATAACCGCATTGACCAGCCGTATCACTCGGCCGCCGGCCCGGGTCAGTGGTCACGTCACGTCGTCGAGGGCTGGTTCTCGATCTGGGATCTGGCAAAGCCGGTGGTGGCACAGGTGCACGGCTATTGTCTCGCCGGCGGCACCGAACTCGCGACCGCCTGCGATATCGTCTACGTCGCCGACGACGCCCAGATCGGCTATCCGCCGGTGCGGCTGATGAGCCCGCCCGACATGCAGTATCACCCCTGGTTGGTCGGCATGCGCCGCGCGATGGAACTGATGCTGACGGGCGACGCGATGTCCGGCCGCGAGGCTGCCGAATGGGGATTTGCGACACGGTCGTTCCCGCTCGCAGAACTTGACGAACGTACGCTGGACTTTGCCGAACGCGCCGCAAAAGTGCCGGTGGAGCTGCAGCAGCTCAACAAGCGCTCGGTGCACCGCGCCATGGAGATCATGGGCGCGCGCGCCGCGATGCGCGCCGGCACCGAGATCCAGGCGCTGGCGTTCACGACGGAGGCGAGCAGGAACTACATGTCGACGTTCCGGCGTGACGGATCGAGCGTGAAATCGCAACTCGACCAGCGCGACACGACGTTCGGAGATTATCGGACGAAGGATCGCACGACTATTGCAAATAAGCATGCGGGGCCAACAAGTTGACACGACAACCAGGGATCCCGGCTTGCAACTTTTTCCTCTGCAATCAGGGAACTTTGCCGATTTGTGAAGATTGTCGCTTGGGAAATGGCGGCGGGACCTATGGAGGAAAAATCATGAACGGTCTTATCTATCTTGTCGGCCTGGTTGTCGTGGTTCTGGCGGTGCTGTCCTTCTTCGGCCTTCGCTGAGGCGATGCATATGTCGATGGAAAATATCACCCCGGGGACGCAAAGCGATGTCGCGCCACGCTTCCTGCAATGGTCGCCTATCGTCCTCGGCGCTCTGGCGGCGACTGCGCTGTCGTCGGTATTGCTGACGTTCGCCGTGACCATCGGGCTTGGCGTCACATCGACGGCGCCGACGTGGCGCGATGCATCCGCGGCGCTTGCTATCCTGTCAGGCCTCTATCTGATCATCCAGGCTGTCATCAGTTTCGGGCTCGGCGGTTACATTGCCGGGCACACCCGTACTCCGACGGCTACCCCAGCTGTCGGCACGGCAGTAGTGGATGAGACCGAGCACGTCGACGGTGCCCATGGACTCGGTACTTGGGCGCTTGCCGTGGTGATGGGAGCCATCCTTGCGACTTGGATCGGCGCCGCCACCGTCAGTCGTACAACGCCGGCGCGAGGCACGGCGCAGGCGAGTGCGGCCGAGCCCATTTTGAGTTATGAGCTGGACCGCCTTTATCGCGCCGGTCGCCGTGCCCCCAATGTCGATCTGAGCGCCGAACGCGCGGAGGCTGGTCGCATCCTTCTTACCACCTCGAGCCATAGCGGCATGAGCGCGGAGGATCGAACCTATCTCGTTCAGCAGGTCGTAGCTCTGACCGGACTTGCCGCAACTGACGCGGAACGCAGGGTCGACGGCGTCGTCGCGAGCGCCACGACGGCCATCGCGAGGTCACGCCGCAGCACCGTCATCCTAGCATTCTCGGTTGCGACGGCCATTCTGCTCGGTGCCGCATCGGCATGGGCAGCGGCATGCGCCGGAGGGCGACACCGCGATGGTGAGGCTCTGCCGGCATGGATGGTGCACTCGAAGGCGCTCGACCGGCGACGGGCGGCTGTGCTGCCGTAGCCCTCTGATCACCCTCTCCGCGCAACGAAGCGGAGAGGGCCGCGCACTTACCTCACTTCGCCTTCAAAAACTCCGCCACTTCCAGCAGCACGAACTCGTTGTCATCCGCCTTGTTGGGATCGCGGCTCGACGAGAACGGCAGGTTGTTGTCGTTGCCGACGATGATGTGCGTTTCGTCGACACGGTCGACGTTCTCGATGGTGAAGAACGGGAAGGTCAAGACGCCGTCATTCAGCGGCTTGCGGGCCTTCTTGTCGGGATCCTTGATCTTCATCAGGTCGATATAGGCGATCTTGCGCACCGGCTTGCCGACATTGGCGTCGGACAGTTCGATCTTGTAGACGCGCTTGAACTTCGCGAGGTCGGGAAAGCAATTCTCGCCGCGCTGGCCGGCCGGACACGCCTTGTCGGTCGTGCCTTCGCCATTGTCGCGCTCGATGATCAGGCCGCTCGAAGCGTCGATCATGTTGAAGTCGCCGATGGCGTGGCCGTTCTGCTCGAAGACATAGTGCCAGTAGCGGCCGGTGAATTTTTCGGCCGCAACGTCGAATTCCAGAATCCGAGCGGCTTCCTTGCCGTCGACCTTTTCAACATCCTTCTTTTCGACGTCCCACAGCGGGCCTTCGAGCAGACCGTAGAGGAACTTGCCGTCCTTCGAGGCGGCAAACCCTTCATAGCCCTTGGAGCGGCGCAGGTTGACCGTGGTGTAGCTCGCGCCCGGCGCGCCCGGCGACTGCACCGACCAATGGTCGGGCGAGCGCACCGGCTTGCCGTCCGCCATGCTGTCGAACACGGCCAGGATCTTGCCAGTCTTGTCGGCCTTCAGCACATAGGGTCCGAACTCGTCGCCGATCCAGAAGGTGTCGCCGATGATCTGAAAGCCCTCGGTGTCGAAGTCTGCGCCGGTGAGATAACGTTTTGCCGTGTCCTCATGCAGGATGCGGAACGGCACTTTCTTGTCGGGATCGTGCAGGAAGATAGTTTCCTGCCGTTCGATCTTGCCGCCCGTCCAGTCGATCTTGTGGCGGTTCAGGTACAGCATCGAGTCGGCCGAGTTGTAGCGCGAGCCCATGCCGTTGTCGGTCAGCACCCAGAACGAACCGTCCGGCATCACCTTGATGCCGGAATGGCCCTGCAGCGGCTGGCCCTTGAATGGCAGCGAGACGCCGGTGGGGCGCTCGTAGGATTTACCCATCACGCTACCGAGGGCGTCGATGCGCTTGCCGGTCGTGTATTTGCCGGCGGTCTTCAGATCCGCCGGCGCATCAGCAGGTGCCTCGACAAAGGTCTCGGCCGACAGCACGGCGTGACCCTTCAACGTGGCGGGAAATTCGCCTTCGCCTTGTGCGAAGGCCGCGCTGGCCAAAAATAGCGAAGCGACGGAGCAGAGCAACGACACGCGCATGGCGGATCTCCTCATGATGACGATGCGGAGTGTCTTGCGGAGCGGCTGTTACAATTGGCTGACAGTTCCGTGAAAGCAGCGTGACGCCGTTGGATAAGTCTGCGGCGTTATGTCATTGGCTGGCCCGCTGGCCGCATGGTCTGCGGCAGCAGAAACGGCGCGCCCTGATCGGTGTATTCAACCTTTACATCCACCTCAAAAATCCGGCGGATGGTTTCGGCGGTGATTGCATCAGTGCGGCCGCCGTCGACGGCGAGCCTGCCGCGATGCAGCAGCACGATCCGGTCGGCGAAGCGCATCGCCAGGTTAAGGTCGTGCAGTACGGCGATCACCGCGGTGCCGTTCTGTGCGCGCCGTTTCGCTGTTTCCACCAGATCGATCTGGTGGCGCATGTCGAGGCTGGAGGTCGGCTCGTCGAGCAGCAGGAGCCCCGGGCCATGCTGCTTTTCGCCGCAGGCAAGCTGCACCAGCACGCGGGCGAAATGCGCGCGCTGCTGCTCGCCGCCGGAGAGCGTCGGCAATTGCCGGTGGCTGAAATGCGCCAGCCCGACCTCGCCCAGCGCCGCATCGACCAGTTTCTGTGCGGCGGCGCGGCCGGTATCGCCTGCGCCCATATGGACGATTTCCTCGACCGTGAACGGAAAGGTGACGTTGACGTGCTGCGACAGCATGGCGCGGTGATGGGCGAGTTGCCGCGGCGGATAGGCGTGGATGTCACGCTGCTTCAGTTTGATCTGCCCGCGGGTCGGGCGGAGATCGCCGGACAGCATCCGCAGCAGCGTCGACTTGCCGGCGCCGTTGGGGCCGACGATGGCGACCATCGCGCCGGCGCTGACACGCAGATCGACGCCGTCGACCAGCGTGGCACCGCCGATCGCCAACGAGACCGTTTGCGCTTCGAGAACGTCGGTCATAGCGAAACCAGCCCGCGCTGGCGCAGTAGCATGCCGAGGAAGAACGGCGCGCCGATCGCCGCTGTCAGGATGCCGATCGGCATTTCGGCGGGCGCCACGATGGTGCGGGCCAACGTATCGGCTCCCACCAGCAGCACGGCGCCCAGCAGCATCGAGGCCGGCAGCAGCAGCCGGTGCGCCGGCCCGATCACCAGCCGGAGCAGATGAGGCACCACGATGCCGATGAATCCGACCACGCCGCAGACCGAAACCGCGACGCCCGTCATCGCCGACACCAGCACGATCGAAATCCGCTTCAGCCGCTCGACATCGACGCCGCTGTGAAACGCTTCGGCCTCACCCAATACGAGCACATCGAGCCCGCGCGCGATCGAAACGCAGGCGATCAAGGCAAGCGCCAGCACCGGCGCCAGCGTCGCGAGCTTGGGCCAGGTCGCCCCGCTCAGCGAGCCCAGCATCCAGAACGTGATGTCGCGCAACTGGCGGTCGTCGGCGATGAACACCAGAAGCCCGATGCCGGCATTGGCGATGGCGGCAATCGCAATGCCGGCGAGCAGGAAGATCGCGATCGACGTCCGCCCCGAGCGGCTCGCGATCGAATAGAGGACGATCGTGGTGACCAGCGAGCCCGCAAACGCCGCGATCGGCAGCAATTGATGCTGCATGAAGCGGAAGCTTTGGCCGATCTGGCTGTCGGTGAACACGATCGCGGCGGCCGCCGCCAGCGCGCCGCCGGAGGAAACGCCGACCAGCGCGGGGTCGGCGAGCGGGTTGCGAAACAGCCCCTGCATGATGGCGCCCGATGCGGCGAGCAGGGCGCCCACCATCGCGGCCGCGGCGATCCGCGGAATCCGGATCGACCACAGCACGAGCTGGTCGCGTGCCAGCGTCGGTCCGGCGTCGCCCCACAGCCCGAGCGCGGCCGGCAGCCGGGCCAGCGGAATGCCGGCGGCGCCCATCGTCAGTGCGATCAGCGCCGCTCCGGCAAGTGCGATCAGCAGGCAAAGCAGGGTGAGCGAAGCGGGCGGACGCAGGGCGTATCCGCTGCGCGGCTTCGCGCGCTCGGTGCTGTCGGAGAGGGTGGTCACAGCCGGCAGTTGGCGGTAACGGCGGCGGGCTTGAATTTCTCCGCCTGCGGCGCCAGCCCCGGATAGAGCTTGATCGAGAGGTCGCGGGCGGCAGCCGCCGTGCGCGGGCCGAAGCCGAGCAGATAGAGGCCTTCCATGGCGATGAAAGTCTTGTTGGCCGCGACCGGCGTCAGCGCGAAAGCCGGATGGACGTACAATGTCTCCGCGTCCACCGAGTCCTTGCCGCGCTGGATCGACAGCACCACTTCGGGCTTTGCCGCGATGATCGCTTCGTCATTGATGATCTTGTAGCCGTCATAGCCGTCGATCGCGTTGACGGCGCCGGCGAGCGCGATGATCTCGTTCGCCGCGGTGTTCTTTCCGGCGGCCATCGCCCGGCCGTTCAATAGCGACATCACGAACATCACGCGTACCGGCCTCGTCACCTTGGCGCGCAGCTCGCGGAGTTGCGCCAGATCGTCGGTCACCACCGCCGTCAGGCACTCGGCCCGCTTGTCCGCACCCATGGCGTGGCCGACCAGCTTGATCTTGTCGAGCAGGCCCTGTTCGGAAAAGGTTTCGGGCACCAGCACCAGCGGCACCTTGGCCGCTTCCAGCACGTCCATGGTTTCCTTTGGCCCGGAGCCCTGTACCGCAAGCACCAGCGAGGGATTGAGCCCAAGCACGCCTTCGGCCGAAAGCTGGCGCATATAGCCGACATTCGGCTTGTCGCGCAGTGCGGCCGGCGGATAAAGGCTCGTCGTGTCGACGCCGGCTAGGCGGTCCTCGAAACCCAGGGCATAAAGGATTTCGGTGATCGCGCCGCCGATCGATACGATCCTCGCCGGGTCAGATATCGTGACATCGCGGTTGCGCGCATCATGTACGGTAATGCCCGCAGCGATGGCCGCACCGCCGAGCACGAAGCCGCAGGTGGCCACAGATAATAAGAGCGTGCGGCAGAGTGTCATTACCGGTTCACTTGGTCAGAATCAGTTTGTTTTGCGACGTCAGGCGCAAGCGATAGCTTTCCGCGCCATGCGCGATGATGATTTCGCGCTCGGTCGCGAACAGTTCGCGGCTATCGATCCGGCTGCCGTTCATGGTAAGAACGCGCTTCGCAGACGGCGGGTTCTCGGCATGCTTTCCGGCGCCTCCGACATTATCTTCTGAAGGTGACGCCATAATTGCGGTTGTGTCCCTGTGTTCCCGATCAGCTGCTTTGTATAATTTGATCGACGCGCAATCCAACAGCTGCACTTTACAATCGATATAAAGTGCATCCCGGCCTGATTGACCGGTTCCTCAACGCGGCGTAACCAAAGACAGACGCGACACGAGCGGGGGTGCCCGGTCGCGGAAATGATTAGCCAGCAAGCAGCCGCGCTTCAGGGCGGCGCCCGCCAGCCAAACCCAAGACACAAATAACAGGTTGGGGCAGTATGGCTTTCGGGGTCAGGTATTCGCGCGCCTTGGTTTTGGGCGCGTCGGCAATTTCGTTCGCTTTGATATCGTCGAGCGCGGCATATTCCCAATCGGCCGGACCGGAGACCGCTACGCGCGCATCCGAGAAAAAGCTGAAGCAGTCGAAGCGCAAGCCGGCCGCGCCGCAACAAGAGGCGCAAGCCTCGCCGGTGATGAACGCGCGCGCGCAGATCGGCCGCGCGCCGGTGCAATCGCTTGACACAATCACGGTGGCGGCCTCGAAGACCGAGGAGCGCGCGATCGATGCGCTGGCGCCGGTCAGCTCGGTATCGATGGAGCAGATCCAGGGTCTGCAGCCGAACCGGCTGTCGGATGTCTTCTACAATGTGCCGGGCGTGTCGTTCCAGGAGCGCGGCGACGACCCCGCGACCGTGATCAACATCCGCGGCCTGCAGGATTTCGGCCGTGTTGCCGTCGTCGTGGACGGCGCGCGGCAGAATTACCAGCGTTCCGGACACAATGCCAACGGCTCGTTCTTCCTCGATCCGGAGCTGGTCGGCGGCGTCGACGTGGTGCGCGGCCCGACATCCAACATCTACGGCTCCGGCGCGATCGGCGGCCTGGTCTCGTTCCGCACCAAGGACATCAACGACGTCGTGCGTCCGGGCGAGCGCTGGGGCGTCGACATGACCGGCTCCGGTGGCACCAACAATGCGCGCGGCCTCGGCTCGATCTTCGGCGGCGTGCGCGCCGATCCCAATGTCGACGTGTTCGGCGGCGCGGTGTACCGCACCCAGGGCAACTACAAGGACGGCAACGGCACCGAAATCGGCAACACCGGCAATGAGCTTGCGGCAGGCCTGATGAAGCTGACCGTCCGCCCCGCCGATGGTCACGAAGTCAAGATCGGTGGCGTATTCCAGGATTACCAATACAGCATCGGGCAGCAAAATCGCGGGGCCACCACGACGGCGGCGCCGCTGGCGGCGATCGCGGGCTCGTCGGTCTATTCATCGGACGCGAAGAATTACCTTGGCACGATCACCTATAAGTACTCCAAGCCGGACGACAATTGGTTCGACTGGAACGCCACGGTATATGGCAACCGGGTCGAGAACGACCAGGTCAAGACCTACAACAACCGCATCAGCACCGGCGGCGGCGTTTGCCCGATCGGTACTCCCGGCAACAACATCTCGGGCTGCGTCGGCGACCGCCGCGGCTATGTGCTCGACACGCTCGGCGTCGACGTCAACAACACCACGCGATTCAACGTCGGCGACTGGCGCAATGCGGTGACTTACGGGTTCGACGCGTTCCGCGACGACGTGGTGACGACCGACGCGCGCGGCAACTCCGACGTCACCACGCCGAGCGGCGTGCGCACCGTTTCCGGCGGCTTCATCCAGTTGAAGCAGAACTATTCGACCTGGTTCGAAGCCATCAGCGCGATTCGCTACGATCGCTATGATCTGGACTCGCGGACGGTCTCTACCGGCGGCGACCGTTTCTCGCCAAAGATCACCCTCGGCGTGACGCCGATGGCAGGCTTCACGCCTTATGTGAGCTATGCCGAAGGTTATCGCGCGCCGTCGATCACCGAGACGCTGATCGCGGGCGGCCACGCCACGGGCGGCGGTCCGGCCTTGTTCGCCTGTCCCGATGGCACCAGCGGCCTGTTCTGCTTCCTGCCCAACGCCGGACTGCGGCCTGAGGTCGGCAAGAACAAGGAAGTCGGTCTCAACCTGAAGTACAATGACATCTTCACGTCAGGCGACAGCTTCCGCGGCAAGTTCAACGTCTTCCGCAACGACGTCGAAGGCTACATCGATCTCGTTGCCTCGACGCCGACAGCGACTCCGTTCGGCACGTTCTCGCAGTTCTATCAGTACCAGAACATCGCGCACGCCCGGATCGAGGGCGTGGAAGCCGAGACCATGTATGATGCCGGCCTATGGTATGTCGGCGTTGCCGGTCACCTGATCCGCGGCAAGAACGTCGCCACCAATATCGGGCTGGCGACCATCACGCCGCGCAAGATCACGACGACTGGTGGCGTGCGGTTGCTCGACCGCAGGCTGATCCTGGCGGCGCAGTGGTCTTCGTTCGGTGCCAACAACGACGTCCCCGCCGGATATCTTCCCTCGACCGGGTATGAGCTGGTCAATCTGTACGCGACCTGGCATGCGACCAAGGACATCATGTTCACGGCATCGATCGACAATCTGCTCAACCAGTATTACCGGCCCTATTCCATTCCCGGCAGTTCCACCGACGGCACCACGCAAAACGACGTGTTGTGGTCGAGTCCTGGACCGGGCAGGGTCTACAAGGCAGGCTTGAAGATTCACTTTGGCGGAGCGTAATTTGACGAGCTGATAACCGATCATGTTGCACCGGGCCGCGTTGATGCTCCAGCGCGGTTTCGGTGCGTTCGTATTCCCAACCAACTCAAACCGTACGCCAGGCGCAACCCCGCATCCCAGCAAGGAGAATTCGAAATGTTTATCGCAATGAACCGGTTCCAGGTGAAGATTGGCGCTGAAGCGGCGTTCGAGACCGTCTGGCGCACGCGCGAATCCTATCTCGGCAACATGGCCGGATTCGTCGAGTTTCATCTGCTCAAGGGCCCCGTGCTTGAAGATCACACGCTGTATTCCTCGCATACGACCTGGGTCGACAAGGCCGCGTTCGAGGCCTGGACCAAGTCGGAAGAGTTCCGCCGCGCCCACGCGCGCGCCGACAACAAGACCGGCGAGAGCCTCTACCTCGGCCATCCCAAGTTCGAAGGTTTCGAGGTGATCCTGAGCGAGCGCAAGTCCAGCGCTGCTGCCTGAGGGGAGGGCGCGATGTTGAGCACGGAGCTTGCCGACCTCAGGGCGCATATGGCCGAGAATCCGGGCGCTGTCATCGAGGACGTGGCGCGGGAGCGGAAGGTTTCCCCGCGCGCGGTACTCGAGGCGATGCCGGAGGTGATGGTGCGTATCGGCCCCGGCGGCGAGTTCGGCGCTGCCATGAACGACGTTGCCGAGTGGGGCGAGGTGACACTGATCGTCCATACCGACGACGCGATCTTCGAATTCACCGGGCCGCTTCCGGCGGGCGAAGTCGGGCGCGGCTATTTCAACCTGATGCAGCCGAAGGGGCTCCACGGCCATCTCCGCCATGAGCGATGCGCAGCGATCGCCTTCGTGGAGCGGCCGTTCATGGGCAAATCGTCAGCCTTCATCGCCTTCGTCAATGTCGATGGCGGCATCATGTTCAAGGTGTTCGTCGGGCGCGAGGAGACCCGCGCGCTGCGTGCCGACCAGATGCAGCGCTTTCATGCGCTCGCCGGGAGGATCGCGCCCGCCCGCGCGGCGTAGCCGATTCCTGCAGTATCAGTCCGGGAGGTGGTCATGCAGCAAACAGTGCTGGACCTGGTGATCCGTTGGGGTGTTGCGGCTGGCGCAAGCGTGTTGCCGGGCGCGGCGCGCGCCGCCACGGACGCAGCGCTGCTGCCGCGCAACCTGTCGCCCTGGAATATGTTCATCAATGCCGACATCGTGGTGCAGGCGGTGATGGTCGGGCTTGCCTTCGCCTCGTTGGCGACCTGGACAGTCTGGCTTGCCAAAACCATTGAGGTCCGCCGCAAGTCGTCGACCGCCCGCCGCCGTCTGGGCCTGTTGGAAACAGATACGGTGCTGGCCCGGGCGGAGCAGGAAACCCGGGGCGGCAAGGATGCCGTGGCCCAGATCATCCAGTCGGCCGCGCGCGAGGCCGCTCTTTCCGGCGGCCATTTCGACGACGGCCTCAAGGAGCGCGTGGCGCTGCGGCTGGAGCGGGTTGAAGCTGCGATGTCGCGGCAGATCGCGCGCGGCACCGGCGTGCTGGCGACCATCGGCGCCACGGCGCCGTTCGTCGGCCTGTTCGGGACGGTCTGGGGCATCATGAATTCGTTCATCGGCATTTCCGAAGCCCACACCACCAATCTCGCCGTCGTCGCGCCCGGCATCGCGGAAGCGTTGCTGGCGACCGCGCTCGGTCTGGTGGCAGCGATCCCGGCGGTCGTGATCTACAACCATCTCACCCGCACCATCGCGGCGCACCGCGCGCTGCTCGGCGACGCCTCGGCGATGGTGCTGCTGCTGATCAGCCGCGAAGGCGACCGCGGCTCGTTCCGGCTGGCGCGCGCCGCCGAGTAGACGACGGAGGGCCAGGCGATGGGCGCAAGACTCGGTCAGGCAGTCGGCGGCAGGACGCGGGGCGGCAGCGACGATCTCGTCGAATCGCACGAGATCAACGTCACGCCGTTCATCGATGTGATGCTGGTGCTGCTGATCATCTTCATGGTCGCAGCGCCGCTCGCCACCGTCGATCTCGGCGTCAATCTTCCCGCCAGCGCCGTCGAGCCGGCGCCGCGCCCGGACAAGCCGGTATTCGTCACGGTGAAGGCGGACCTCTCGGTTGCGGTCGGTGAGGACGTCATTGCGCGCGAGGCGCTGACGTCAGCCATCGATGCGGCAACCAAGAGCGACAAGAACGAGCGGCTCTATCTGCGCGCCGACAAGGCCGTCAGTTATGGCGACCTGATGGAAGTGATGAACCTGTTGCGCAACGCCGGCTATCTGAAGATCGCGCTGGTCGGCCTCGACGGCCGGAGCTAGCGCCAGTGAATGCGTTTGCGCTGCACGAGGTCTCCGACGGTGCGACGACCCGGCGCTGGGGAGTCTCAGCGTTCGTGATTCTAGCCGCGCACGCCGCGGTTATCGCGCTGGCAATGAACTGGTCCACGCAGCGGCCGATGCCCGGCGTTTCCCTGCCGGCGATCATGGTCGACATGGCGCCGGTCTCCGCCGCGCCGGAGCCGACGCAGGCCGATCTGGCACCGGGACCCGTGATGCAGCAGGCCGATGCCTCGCCGCCCGAGCCCGCGGCGGCGGAAGCCGTGCAGGAACAGATCGAGCCGACCCCGCCGCAGGAAAAGCCCGAAGTGTTCGCGCCGCCGGAGCAGAAGACCGAGCCGACTCCGCCGAAACCGGAGCCTGCCAAGGCCGAGCCCGAGAAAAAGCCGACGCCGGTGAAGCCGAAAGTGGTGCGCCCGGACGCCAGGAAACCGACCGACGCGCCGCCGGCGCCGCGCACGACGGCCTCGCCCAAGGCCGAACGCCAGGCGCCGGCCGCATCTGCCGCCAGTGCCGGTGCATCGGCGGCGGTGCTGGCGTCCTACCGGCAGATGGTCGCCGCGCACCTGCAGCGCTTCAAGCAGTACCCGCCCGCCGCCAAGGCCGCCGGCCAGCAGGGCACCTCGCGCGTCAGTTTCACGCTCAGCCGCAGCGGCGGGGTGCTTTCCGTCAGCCTCGGCGGTTCGTCGGGCCATTCGCAACTGGATGCCGAGACGCTCGCGATGGTGCGCCGCGCCCAGCCGTTTCCCGCGTTCCCTGCCGATATGAAGCAGTCGTCGATGCCGTTCAACGCGCCAGTGGCGTTTTATATCAGGTAGCGAACACTCCGGACGCCTCGCTTCAGTGCGGCGCCTCGTTTGACGGAACCTCGTAGCTGACGGTCCTGCTGTCGATCACGTTGCGGGTGCAGCCGGCGAGTTCGGGCAAAACCTCGCGACGACCTGCAGGCCGTTCCGTTCGTGAGAGGCTATGAGATCTTGCGGCTCAGAAAGTCGCGGATCAGCGGAACCATCTCGTCGAATTTGTCTTCGAGCGCGAAATGGCCGGTATCGATCAGGTGGAACTCCACTTTCGGAAGGTCGCGCTTGTACGGGTGCGCGCCATCGGCAGGAAAAATGAAGTCGTTCTTGCCCCACACGATCAGCGTAGGCGGCTGATGCTTGCGGAAATAGGCTTGCACCGCGGGATACAGCGGAAGATTGGTGCGATAGTCGTAGAGCATATCCATCTGGACTTCGTTGTTGCCGGGCCTGTCGAGCAGCGCCTGGTCGTGCACCCAGTTGTCGGGCGAAATCCGGCTCACGTCGGACATCCCGTCGGTGTATTGAAATTTCGTCGTCTCCAGCGTGACGAGCTTCAGCAAGGCCTTGCGACTCGCATCAGATCCATCGGCCCAGTACTTCTTGATTGGATCCCAGAACTCTTTCAGCCCTTCGTCATAGGCATTGCCGTTCTGCACGATCAGGCCGGTGATGCGCTCGGGATGGTTCAGCGCCATGCGCCAGCCCACCGGCGCGCCGTAGTCCATCACATACATCGCGTAGCGGGTGACACCGAGTTGATCGAGCAGACCGCCAATGAGTTCGCCGAAACGGTCGAACGTGTACTTGAAGGCCGCGCGGTCCGGCATGTCGCTCTGGCCGTAGCCGGGATAATCGGGAGCGATCACGCGATAACGGTCTGCCAGCGCCGGGATTAGGTTGCGGAACATGTGCGACGAGGTCGGAAATCCGTGAAGCAGCACGATGACGGGCGCATCCTTCGGCCCCGCCTCGCGGTAAAAGATCTTGATTCCGTCGATCACCTTTGTCCGATGGTACGTGACCGGATAGCCGGCGGCTGAGGCCTCGCGCGAAGACTTCGCCGACGCGCTCTGCGAGGCTGCCGCGGCAACGGCCACTCCGGAAATTCCGGCAATGAGGCGGCGACGATCGAGGCAAAGCGCCACGTCCTTGATTTCTTCGCTTTCCATGTCTGTCTCCGTGTCGGGAAGCCTGATTGTCGTGGATGATTGCGCGCCGTTAAACGCGCAGGCGAAAGATGATGTCCGCCGGGCGCCTTTTCAGCCCAGAATGAAGCCGAGCAAATCGCCGTTGAATTGATCTCGATGTGTTGCCATCAGACCGTGTGGAGCGCCGGGATAGACTTTCAGGGTGGCGTTCCTGATCAGCTTCGATGACAGCAGCGCCGAATCTGCGATCGGCACGATCTGGTCGTCGTCGCCGTGGATCACCAATGTCGGGATGTCGATCTGCCTGATGTCTTCGGTCAGATCGGTTTCCGAGAATGCCTTGATGCATTGATAGGCACCCGCAAAGCCGGCCTGCATGCTCCACATCCAGAACGCGTCCCTGACGCCCTGTGAGACCTTCGAGCCGGGTCGATTGGCGCCATAGAACGGCGCGGCGAGTTCCCGATAGTATTGCGACCGATCGGCAACGAGGCCGGCGCGGATGCCGTCGAAGACCTCGATCGGAAGTCCGCCGGGATTAGCCGCGGTTTTCAGCATGAGCGGAGGAATGGCGGAAACGAGTGCGGCCTTGACGACGCGCTTGGTGCCGTGCCGGCCGAGATAGCGCGCGACTTCGCCGCCGCCTGTCGAATGCCCGATCATGACGGCGTCCCGAACATCGAGCGCTTCCATCAGTGCCGAAAGGTCATCCGCGTAGGTGGTGAGGTCGTTACCGCTCCACGGCTGGCTGGACCGGCCGTGGCCGCGCCGGTCATGGGCGATGCATCGCAGGCCATGCGAGGCGAGAAACCACATCTGGTCGTCCCAGGCGTCGGCATTGAGCGGCCAACCGTGGGAGAAAACCACGGGACGTCCAGCGCCCCAGTCCTTGTAGAAGATTTGCGTGCCGTCCGCCGTCGTGATGGTGCCCACTGGCGTAATCCTCTTCGCGAGCAATCGAGCTGATTGCAACTTTGTTGATCGGTATGCCGTCAGCGCATCCCGACGGTCGGGGCCGGTTAGTTCCGCGCAGCACCCTTTTGAATCTCGCACGCCGGAGTCACCGAACGCCGAGCCTGTACCGCATTGCGGCGTGTGGGTGCACTCCATATGATCGAGAAGAACCTTCTCGAATTTGGAAAGACCGTGTAATGGATCGCTTGGAGGCGATGTCGGTTATCATCGCCGTCGCCGAAACAGGCAGTTTTTCCGCGGCCTCACGGCGTCTGAAGAAGCCGGTCGCAACCGTCAGTCGCATGGTCGCCGAACTCGAAGCGCGGCTGAAGGCCCAGCTGTTCAAAAGATCGTCGCGGCAAATGACGTTGACCGACGCCGGGCGTTCCTACATCGAGGCTTGCAAGCGCATCATCGAGCAGGTCGATGATGCGGAGCGCGAAGTGTCCGGCGAGTATAGAACCCCCAAAGGCGATCTGGCGATCACCTCACCTTGGGGACTGGGGCACATGCACCTGATGCCGATCGCCGTCGAGTTCATGAACGCCTATCCGGAGATTGCGCTGCGGCTTGTCCTCACCGACCGCATCGTCGATACGGTCGAAGAGAACATCGATATTTCGATCCGGATCGGCAATCTCGCGGACAGCAATCTGATCGCAACGAAAGTTGGTTCGGTCCGGTTCGTACTATGCGCGAGCCCCGGCTATCTCGCGGAGCATGGGTACCCGCGCGAGCCCGCTGAACTGGCAGCGCACGACTGCATCAGCATAGACAGCGTCGCGCCTCAGCGGAGCTGGAAGTTCATCAGGGATGGCCGGGAGATCGTGACGCCGATCCGGTCGAGGCTGACGGTGAGCGACTCGGAGGCGGCCATCGAGGCCGCCGTCGCGGGAGCCGGCATCACGCGGGTCATGTCATACAAGATGGAGGCGGCCCGGCGCGACGGCCGGCTCGTCCTCATGCTGGAGGAATTTGAGCAGGAGCCGTGGCCGGTCCATATCGTCTATGCCGAGCGCAAGCCGGTGCCGCTCAAGCTGCGCGCCTTCCTGAACTGGATGACGCCGCGCCTGAAGGCCCGGCTTGCCTGAACGCAGGATTACTCCTTCACCGCGCCGGTCAGCGACGACACGTAGTAGTCGACGAACAGCGAGTAGAACAGCGCGACCGGCAGCGAGCCGAGCAGGGAGCCCGCCATCAGCGCTCCCCACTGGTAGACGTCGCCGGTGACGAGCTCGGTCAGGATCGCGACCGGCACCGTCTTGTTGGCGCCGCTCTGGATGAAGGCGAGCGCGTAGATGAACTCGTTCCACGACAGCGTGAACGAGAAGATGCCGGCCGAGATCAGGCCGGGCACCGCGAGCGGCAGCGTGATCCGCCGCAGGATCTGCAGCCGCGTCGCGCCGTCGACCAGCGCGCATTCCTCGAGCTCATAGGGGATCGACTTGAAATACCCGATCAGGAGCCAGGTGCAGAACGGCACCAGGAACGTCGGATAGACCAGGATCAGCGCCATCGGTGAATCGAACAGGCCGAACTGCACGATGACGGTGGCGAGCGGAATGAACAGGATCGAGGGCGGCACCAGATAGGCGAGGTAGATGCCGAGCCCCACGTAAGGACTTCCCTTGAAGCGCAGCCGCTCGATGGCGTAGGCCGCCAGCGTCGACGCGAACAGCGACAAGGTGGTCGAGCCGATCGCCACGAACATCGTGGTCTTCAGCCAGGTCGGGTACGCAGTGTTGAACAGCAGATGCTTGATGTGCGCGATCGTCGGCGAAGTGATCCAGAACGGATTGTGTTCCTTGTAGTTCAGGAGCTCCGCGTTCGGTTTGAACGAGGTGATCGCCATCCAGTAGAACGGGAACAGCAGGATCAGCACGAAACAGGACAGCGGCAGGTAGATCATCATCACCCGCCGGGCGCGGGAGTCCCACGACATCGTGTCCGGCGTGGCGCTGGCGACATTGCTGTTGCCCGGTGAGGCGGCTACGTCAGTCATTGGCTTCTCCCTGCTGCCATTTGCGGCGCGCGAGGCCGAAGTAGCTGAATAATGTCGCGAATACGAGGAACGGGATCATCGACACCGCGATCGCCGCACCCTCGCCGAGCTCGCCGCCGGCGATGCCGCGCTGGAACGCCAGTGTGGCGAGCAGATGCGTCGAGTTGACCGGTCCGCCGCGGGTGATGGCGTAGACGAGCTGGAAGTCGGTGAAGGTGAAGATGATCGAGAACGTCATCACGATCGCGAGGATCGGCATCATCATCGGGAAGGTGATGTAGCGGAATCGCTGCCAGGCGGTGGCGCCGTCCAGCATTGCCGCCTCATAGAGCGAGGGCGAGATGGTCTGCAGGCCCGCCAGGAGCGAGATCGCGACAAAGGGAATGCCGCGCCAGATGTTGGCGACGATCAGCGAGAACCGCGCCGGCCACGGCGTTCCCAGGAAGTCGACATTGGTGCTGCGGACGTGCAGCACGTCGACCAGCAGATACGAGATGATCGAGAACTGCGGATCGTAGATCCACCAGAACGCCAGCGCCGAGAGCACCGTCGGCACGATCCACGGCAGCAGCACGATGGCGCGCAGCAAACTCTTGAGCGGGAAGTGGTTGTTGAGCAGCAGCGCGAGCCAGAAGCCGAGCGCGAATTTCCCGAAGGTCGCCACGGCTGTGTAGAACACGCTGTAGAATACCGCGTTCCACCACAAGGGATCCTTGAGGAGGTACTGGAAATTCTCGAATCCGACGAAGACGCCGCGCTGGCCGATCGTGGTGTCGGTGAAGGCGAGCCAGACGCCGAGGCCGAGCGGATAGGTGAGGAACACCGCCAGCAGCCCGATCGCGGGCGCGAGGCACATCACGATCAGGAACGGCTTGTAATCGAACAGGCGCACGATCCAGCCCGGTTGCCGGGCGGCCACGACGCGTGATGGTAGGGTGGTTACAGACATCAATATTATCCCGATGCGAGCTACGTGAGGACGTCATTGCGAGCGAAGCGAAGCAATCCATGCCTCCATGAAAAGAAACAATGGATTGCGTCGTCGCTTCACTCCTCGCAATGACGGCCGCTCCGTCCGGCGTTACCGGCCCTGGCGCCGGAAATACCGCTTCGCCCGCTGCTCGGCTTCCGCTGCGGCCGCCTCCGGCGTCGAAGCGCCGGTCGCCACCGCCGCGCACATCTGCACCAGCACGTAATCGGCGCTCACCGCGCCGGTCGCCGTCGAGATCGGCCCCTTGTAGCCGTCGTAATAGGTGCTCTTCATCGTATCCTTGAAGATCGAGACCTTGGGATCTTCGGACCAGACCTTGGCTTCGGCGTAAGCCGCAAGCGGCTGGGACCAATAGCCGGAGTTGGCGTTGAGCCAGGGCTCGTACTGGTCCTTCTCCAGCATGAATTGCAGGAACGCCTTGGCGGCGTTGGGATACTGGCTGTGCTTGAACAGCATCGCGTTCAGCGTCAGGCCCGCCATCGGCGAAATCTTGGCGACGCCCTTCGGCAGCAACTGATGCTCGCTGTCCTCGGCGATCGCCTTGGTGGCCGGATCGTTCTTCAGCGAGAAATACAGCGAGACGCCGTTGGCGGTCAGCGAGATTTCCTGCGAGGAGTAGGCGCGGTTGTTGCTGACGTCGTTCCATGACGGCGTGCCGGCAATGAAAGTCGGGTAAAGTTCCTTGACCCACTTCAGCGCGGCGATGGTTTCCTTGCTGTTGATGACGATGTTGCCCTCTTCATCGAGCAAGGAAGCGTTGTGCGACCACAGCACCCAGTTGGCAAAGCCGTTGCCGTCGCCCTTGGCATTGCCGAGGGCGAAGCCCGCCGGTTTGCCGGCCTTCTGCAGCTTCTGGCATAGCTCGAGAATTCCGGCATGATCTTCCGGAACCTTGTCATAGCCGACCGATTTCAGCACCGATTTGCGGTAGATCAGCGGGCCGGCGGTGGCGCCGAACGGCAATCCGATCCAGGCGTCGCTCTTGCTGCGCTTGCCGTAGGTTTGCGCCAGCGGCAGCCAGCCGCCGTAGCGCTTGCCGAGATAATCGGCAACGTCGTTCAGTTCGACCAGCTTGTCGGCATAGATGTGCGGCGCGTCGGAGAAGCCGATGATCATGTCGGGGCCGGCGCCGGAGTTCGAAGTCACCGCGGTCTGCTGGTTGATGTCCTCCCAGCCGACGAAGTCGACCTTGACCTCGACGCCGGTCTCCTTGCTGAATTTTGCAGCATTGGCGCGAAACACGTCTTCGTCGGCCTGCACGAAGCGCACTGGACGAAGCATGCGCAGGCTGGCGCCCTTTTCAATTGCGAATTTGGGGGCGGCGACGTCGGCGGCCTTGATGGCGGAGGTGGTCTGGGCCGAAGCGCCGGTAGCCGCCAGCGCGGCGGCGGAAACGCCCAGAGCCAACGCGTCGCGGCGGGTGATCTGATTGGTCATAAAAAGCTTCTCCTTGGTTTCCTTGTTCCCGGCGTTTAATCGCCGGTGAACGCTCAGGCCCCTGGTTCCAATCGGAGCCGAGGCAATTCACTCTTGTTCTTCTTGCGCCTTGCGGGCACGGACCGTTCTCCGTTTCGCCCAAAGACGCTTCTTGCCGTCTAAAGCATGACCTTTCGGATCAGCTCTAGCTGTTCGGACCGCGATCCATGCTGACAGGTTGCCAGCGTCGAAGCGAGGTATTTTGCAGCACCGACGGATTGACGCAGCTTACCGGCCACATCCCCTGCAGGACCAGTGACAATTCGTAGCCTACGCGGCGCTTGCGCGCCTCGTCGAATCGTGCCGATGCCGACGCCACGTGGGCGGTGAGGGTGACGTTCTCCATCGAAAGTATCGGGTTGTTGTGGGACGGCGGTTCCTTTTCCAGCACGTCGAGCGCAGCATGCGCGATCCAGCCTTCCTGCAGCGCCTTGACGAGCGCTTCCTCGTCCACTGTCGCGCCACGGCCGGTATTGATGAAGATGGCGCTCTTCTTCATTTGCCTGAAGTGCTTCTCGCCCAGCATGTGATGGACCTCGGGCCGCGCAGGCGCATGCATCGACAAGAAGTCCGACTGGGCGAGGACCTCTGACAGCGTCGCCGGGATCACGCCATGGTCGGAAATCAGCGTTTCCTGGATGAAGGGATCGTAGGCCATCATGCGCAGGCCGAAGGGGGCCGCGCGCTTGGCGACCGCGCGCGCCACCCGGCCGAACGAGATGAAGCCGAGCGTCTGACCCATCAGCCGCGGGATCTTCAACAGCGCGGGGCGGCCCTCCGACCAGCGGCCGGTGCGCACCATCTTGTCCTGCTCGACCAGCCGACGAAACCCGCTCAGCAGGAGCATCATGGCGTGGTCGGCGACCTCCTCGATGAAGGTGTCGGGGATGTTGGTGACGGGAATGCCGCGGGCGGTGGCGGCCTTGACGTCGACGCTGTCGACGCCGACGCTGCCGAGCGTGATCACCTTGCAATTTTCCAGCGCGTCGATCACCGCCTTGGTGATCGGCATGCCCTTGGCGTAGATCGCATCCGCGGTCTTCGCGGCAGCGATGAATTCCGCCTCATTGGCCGGCGCCTCGACGATTTCGGCCCCGATCGGATCGAGCGCTTCCTTCTCGTAGTCGTAGCCGCTGCCGGCAACCGTGAAGCTCGCGCCTTTTGGCGTGACCACCCTGAATTTCGGCATTTCCTGCTCCCGATTTATTTTCGGTGTTGGTTGGGGACGGCGGACGCCGCCACGCATGTTTAATTGCGATTTCCCCTTTTACGCGACCTGATAGCCATCCGCTACAATCGATGGTTGCTTTCTTCAATAAAAACACGGGCTTGCGCCACCCATCGTAACAAACCGCTAAAGGGTCTCAAGATACCGTCACGGAATCCAACAGCCAAGTCGCACGTCCTTTCTGGAGATCTCCCGTGAAGCTCACCAATCTCAAGATCACCCCCAAGCTCGGCATTCTGGTGGGTGTGACCCTGCTCGGTCTCTGCGCCGCCGGCATCCTCGCAGGCTATCTGATGCAGCGTGAAATGCTCAACGGGCGCATCGAGCAGACCAGGGCTATCGTCGACATGGCGCGCAACATGGCGCTCGGCCTGCAGAAGCAGGTCGCCGCGGGCCAGATGACGAAGGAGGCGGCGATCGCCGAATTCAGCAAGCGCGGCAACACGCTGACCTTCGACAATGGCAATGGCTACGTGTTCGCCTACACGATGGACGGCATCGCGGTGCTGGCGCCTGTCGCGAGCCAGATCGGCCAGAACCGCATGGACATCGACACCGGCGGCCGCAAGCTGGTGCGCGAACTGCGCGACGGGATCGTCAAGGACGGCGAAGTCACGCTGCGCTATGAGTATCGCAGGCCCGGACAGGAAGAACTGATCCGCAAATTCTCCTACGCGGTTCCGATTCCCGGCTGGAATATGTTCGTCGGCACCGGCGCCTATCTCGACGATCTCGACACACGGATGAAGCCGCTGGCCTGGCTGCTCGGATTGGCCATTCTCGGCATCGGTCTGGTTGCCGGCAGCATCGCCTGGCTGATTGGCCGCAGCATTTCAAAGCCGCTCGGACAGCTCGGCGCCCGCATGCAAGAGCTCGCCGAGGGTAAACTCGACGGCGAGATCCCCGGTATCGGTCGCAGCGACGAGATCGGCGCGATGGCCGCGACGGTGCAGATCTTCAAGGACAATGCAGTACGCATCCGCGGCCTTGAACAAAAGGAAGCCGACGTGCAGGCGCGGGCCGAGGCGGACAGGCGGGCGGCGATGGCACAGATCGCCGGCGATTTCGAGCGCAGCGTCACCGGCATCGTCCGCTCGGTGTCGACGGCGGCTGCCGGCATGCAGACCACTGCGCAGTCGATGACGGCCACCGCCAGCGACGCCAGCGCGCGGGCGGCGACCGTCAGCGCGGCGTCGCAGCGCTCGTCCGACAATGTCGGCACGGTGGCGTCAGCCGCCGAAGAACTCTCCAGCTCGGTGACCGAGATCTCCCGCCAGGTGGCGCGCTCCAGCGAGATCGCCAGCAAGGCGGTCAGCGACGCCGAGCGCACCAACGCCACCGTCGGCGCGCTCTCCACCGGCGCCGAGAAGATCGGCGAGGTGGTCAAGCTGATCCATTCGATCGCGGCGCAAACCAACCTGCTGGCGCTCAACGCCACCATCGAAGCGGCGCGCGCCGGCGATTCAGGCCGCGGCTTTGCGGTCGTGGCATCGGAAGTGAAGGCGCTCGCCAATCAGACGGCGAAGGCGACCGAGGAAATTTCCTCGCAGGTCGCGGCCATGCAGGCCTCAACCAGCGAAGCCGTGTCCTCGATCGGCGGCATCACCGAAACGATTTCGCAGATGAGCGAGATCACGCTTTCGATCTCGACCGCGGTCGAGCAGCAGGGCGGCGCGACGCGCGAGATCGCCAGGAACATCCAGTCGGTGGCGGCCGGATCGAACGAGGTTTCCAGCCATATCGGCGGCGTCACCACGGCTGCAGCCGCAACCGGCAAGGCGGCGTCCGAAGTGCTGGCGAATGCCCGCGAGCTCGACACCCAGTCCGGCATGCTGCGCAGCGCGGTCGACGAGTTTTTAGCCAAGGTGCGCGCGGCGTAGGCTTTCCGGACGCGACACCCCGTTGTTTCCACTTCGTCATGCCCGGGCGTGTCCCGGGCATTCACGTTTTAAGAACCGTGACAACGGAGGACGTGGATAGCCGGGACAAGCCCGGCCATGACGGAGAGGAGCTACTGCTTCTCGATTCCGGCGTCCGCGATCAGTTTCTCCCACAGCACGAGCTGCTCCTTCAGGAAGGCGTCGAATTCCTCCGGCGTGCCGGAAAAGGCCTCCATGCCGCGCTCGGCGAGCTGCTTCTTGATGTCGGGCCGTTCGATGACCTTGCGGATTTCCGCATTCAGCTTGACGACGATATCCTTCGGCATGTTGGCCGGGCCGAGATAGCCCTGCCATGAGGTGATATCGAAGCCCTTCACCGTGTCGTCCATGGTCGGGAGATCGGGCAGCAGCGCCGAACGCTTCTTGGTCGTCACCGCGAGCGACTTCAGCGCCTTGGCATTGACGTGCGGCAGGCCGGTCGGGACGTCGATGAACATCATCGAGACGCGGCCGGCGATCACGTCGGTGAGGGCCGGCGGCGAGCTCTTGTAGGGCACGTGCAGCAGGTCGATGCCGGCGAGGCGTGCGAAAGTCGCCCCCGACACGATCGCCGAGGAGCTGCCGCTGGCATAGGAGTATTTCCCCGGCTCCTTCTTCGCCAGCGCGATCAGTTCGGCCACCGAGTTCGCCGGGATGTCCGGGTGGATCACCAGCATGAAGGGCAGGTCGCCGGTGCGCGCGATCGGGGTGAAGTCCTTGATCGGGTCGTAGCTCATGGTCTTGAGCAGATACGGATTGGCCGAATGCGTCGTGTTGGTGGTCACGAACAGCGTGTAGCCGTCCGCGGGCGAGCGCGCCACGAAGCTCGCCGCGATCGAGCCATTGGCGCCGGCCTTGTTCTCGATCACGGTACTGACGCCGAGCGCGGTGCCGAGTTCTTTTCCGATCAGGCGCGTGGTGGTGTCGGTGCCGCTGCCGGCGGCGAACGGCAGCACCAGCGTAACGTTGCGGTTCGGGTAAGGAGCCTGCGCGGCAGCCGTGGCGACCATCGCCAGCATCAGGGGGGCCGCCGCAGCGTACCGGTACCGTTTCCATAACGCGAACATGTAGTTGTTTCCTCGTTTGTTTTTGGTTCGATTGGCCGGCACGCTAGCCTGCCGGGATCGAAAGGGGAAGCCGGCAGGACGCCGTGCCGCAGGTCGGTTCAGGCCTTATTTGCCGAAGCCCGCCTGGAGGCGATGACGACGCCGGCCAGCACCAGCGCATAGCCCACCAGATGGAATAACTGCAACCGTTCACCGAGCAGCAAGATCGCCATCGCGGAGCCGAACACCGGCACCAGATGAAAGAACGGCGCGGCGCGGTTGGGCCCGATCAACGCCAGCCCGCGGTTGAAGAACATATAGGCCAGCGTCGACGGAAAGATCAGGGCATAGGCCAGCGTCGCCATCGAGATCGCGTCGAATTTCAGCGTGGCGCCGGTCGAATATTCCCAGATCGAGAAAGGCACCAGCATCAGGGCGCCGCAGCAGGTGGTGAACGAGATCAGCGACAGCGCATGCGTCACCGGCCGCCGCGGGATCAGCGCCGAATAGAGTCCGAACGATACCAGGGAGCTGGCAAACATCAGGTCGCCGCGGTTGAAGCTGATGCCGGCAAGCGCGGAAAAATCGCCGCGCAGGATGATGGTCAGCACGCCCGCGAGCGAGATGGTGATGCCGGCGAGCTGCGCGGGCGTGAGGCGGACGCCGAACAGAATGAGCGACCACAGCGCGACGAACAGCGGGCCGGACGACTGGATCAAGAGCGCGTTCAACGCCTCGGTATATTGCAGGGCCCAGTAGGAGATCGCGTTGTTGTAGGCAAACCCGACCAGCGACAGGAACAGCATCATCGGCAGATGCGCGCGCAGCACCGGCCAGTCCTGCTTCAGGTGCGGCCAGGCAAACGGCAGCAGGATCAGGAAGGTGCCGATCCAGCGCACGCAGGACAGCGTCAGTGGCGGCACGTGGCCGGCAACATGTCGCGCCAGCACGATGTTGCCGGCCCAGAACAGCGAGGTCAGGGTCAGCAGCAGATAGGGCTGGTTGTTGAGCCACCTTAAGGGATGGATGGCAGCGGGCGCGGGTGCAGGCTCGGTCATGATCGCGCGTCGATAGGGCCGGATTTTCCGGTGGGCGACAAGTCCCATGCCTGCAATGCTACAATGCCCCAAATTGTCGCGAGGGTTGGTCGATGGCGGTGGATTTGTTGAATGTGAAAGGCCTGCAGGCGCTCGATCCACAGGCGCAGGTGGTAATGGTGAACCTGATGCGGTTTCGCGAGTGCTCGCTCGATGGCGACGGCTCGGGATGGGACGCCTATCTGCGCTACAGCGCGCTCACGGTGCCGATGATCAAGGCGCGCGGCGGCACGCTGCTGTGGACCGGCGATGCCAAGGCGGTCGCGCTGGGGGAGGAGGCCGGCAATCGATGGGATTACCTGGCGCTGGTTTATTATCCCACGGTGTCGGCCTTCATCGACATGATGACGTCGGATGATTACGAGCAGCGCTGCGATCCCCACCGCACCAATGGCTGCGCCGAGCATGTAATCATCGCGACGAAGGAAGCGTACAGCAAGTTCAAGATGGGGTGAGTTTCGACGCCGCGAATCCGTAGCCGGGGTGAGCGCAGCGATACCCGGGACAGGGCCCGTCCGCGGATACAACTGTCCCGGATGTCGCTACGCTCATCCAGGCTACAAAACTAAAACTTCCGCACCAGATCCGGTGTGATCTCGCCGATCGAGCGGATGCCCAGCAGCGCCAGGTCGCGGTCGATTTCGGCTTTCAGCAGCGAGATCGCGCGCTGCACGCCGGCTTCGCCGCCGGCGATCGCGGCGTAGAGGAACGGCCGTCCGATCCAGACGAACTGCGCGCCGAGCGCCAGGGCCTTGATGACATCGGTGCCGCGGCGGATGCCGCCGTCGACCATGATCGTCATGCCCTTTGCCTCGGCTGCGATCTCCGGCAGCGTGCGCAGGCCTGACATGGTGTAATCGAGCTGGCGTCCGCCATGGTTGGACAGCATCACGCCGTCGACGCCGCTCTCGCGCGCGATTCTTGCATCCGCCGGCGACACCAGTCCCTTGACGACGAGCTTGCCCTTCCACCTCCTGCGGATCAGTTCGACGTGCTTCCAGGCGAGCTGGTCGCGGGCGCCGATGTTGCGCATCAAATTCTTCGCCAGCACCGGTGGGCCGCGCCTGGCGTCCATATTCTCGAAATGCGGCATGCCGAAATTCTTGACCGTGCGCGCCCAGGTGCCGAACAGCCAGTGCGGATGCGTGACCGTATCCCAGGCAATTTGCGGCGTGATCGCGAGCGGTACCTGAAAGCCGTTGCGGATGTTGTTCTCGCGGTTCGGCGGCACCGGCACGTCGGCGGTGACGACGAAGGTGTCGTAGCCCGCCGCCGCCACGCGGTCGACCAGCGGCTCGATCCGCTCGGGCAGGCCGGCGAGATAGGCCTGGTACCACGCCGCCTGGTTGGCGGCGCGCACATCCTCCAGCGTGATCAGCGAGGACGCGCTGAGGATCATCGGCACGTTCTCGGCTTTTGCCGCCTGAGTCAGCACGATATCGCCGCGATAGGCGCAGAGCGCTGAAGATCCCATCGGCGGAATGCCGAACGGCGAGGCGTAGGTCTTGCCGAACAATGTCGTTGTCTGGTCGCGGCCGGAGACGTCGTTGAGCACGCGCGGCACGAAGCCGTATTCGTCGAAAGCGGCGCGGTTGTCGCGTACGGCCGCGTCGGTCTCGGCGCCGCCGGAAATGTAGCCGTACAGGAATTTCGGAATCCGCCGTCGCGCCGTCGCCTCGAAATCGTCGAGCGAAAGATATTTCTGCAGATGCCGCGGCACGGTGTTCTCGGCGCGGGTCACGGTGGCGGGCGGGGCGGCGGTCGCAGCGGTTGATTTGTCGAGCACGTCAGGCGTTTCCGTTTTTCTTGGTTCTTGACTCAATGGCTATCGTCTGGAGGGCGGGCCGGCGCCGAATTTGCTTGAATTGATCGACTGGCTGAGTTCGCCGAACATCTTGCGGGTGTCGGCGATGACCGCGCCGGACTTCTTGTCGAAACTCTCGATCAGCTCGCGCATCGAGATCACGGTCGGCAGCAACTCGCCGCCATACTTGTCACTGGCGAGACTGCCGAGAAAATTCTTGGTCTTGTCCAGCGCGCCGTCGACAGCGGCGATGCCATCCTCGGCGGCCGCGATGACGCTGGTGATCTTGGCGCCGTTGCCGGACAGCGAGGCGGTGAAGCTTTCAAAATTTCGCAGCGTATCCTTCACCGCTGCCTCGTTGTCCACGATGATCTTGTCGACGTTGCGCAGCGCCACTCGGATTTTTTCCTGGGTGTTGAGCGTTCCGTCGGGATCGGCGGTCAGTTCGGGAATGCCGTCCGCGCCCTTTCGCGGCGGCGGCGCCTCGTCGGAGCCGCCGGTGAACGAGATCGCCGCGATGCCGGTCAGCCCCTGGAATTCGAGGCCGACCTGGGTGTCGCTCTTCACGGGCGTGTTGCCGTCGATCATGGTGAGCGCGACGACACGGCGCGGATGGTCGAGCTTGAGCGACACCACCTCGCCGACCCGGATGCCGGCAAAATTCACGCTGCCGCCCTTGCGCAGGCCCGAGGCCGAACCTTCGAAGATCACCCGGAATGCCGTCTTCTGCTTGGCGCTGATGAGCTTCTGATAGCCGAGCCAGCCCCCGAGCGCCCCGCCGATCAAAGCGAGGGTCAGGATGCCGATCATCAGATGGCTGGCGCGGGCTCTCATGGGATGCTCTGGTAAAACGGGACCAAGGGATAGCGGATTTGCCAGGCCAAGTCACCGCGCTCGCCCGACCTTATGCTACGCCGACGCCTTCCGCGACGCCACAAACACCCCGGTCAGCACCAGCGCGAAGCCGATCAAGTGGAACGCTTGCGGATGTTCGCCCAGGAAAATGATCGACATCACGGTGCCGAACACCGGCACCACGTGGAAGAACGGCGCGGCGCGGTTGGCGCCGATCAGTTGCACGCCGCGATTGTAGCAGAGGTAGGCGATCGTCGAGGGAAACAGCGCGACATAGGCCAGCGTCAGCAAATTGGCGGTATCGAACTGCATCGGCGGCCGCGCAAACAGCTCCCAGATGAACAGCGGGATCAGGCAGGCCGCGCCGGCGCCGAAGGTGAAGGCAACGAACGACAGGCCGTGGATGGCCGGGCGTTTCAGCGACAGCACCGAGTAGATCCCGAAGATCGCCAGTGCGATCAGGAAGATCAGATCGCCGATGTTGAAGTCGATCTTCGACAGCGTGGTGAGGTCGCCATGCAGCAGGATGACGAATACGCCGGCCATCGACAGCAGCACGCCGGCGGCCTGCGCCAGCGTCAGCCGGACCCCGAGCAGCACGAGCGACCACACCGCGACCACCAGCGGGCCGGACGACTGCAACAGCAGCGTGTTCAACGCCTGGGTATGTTCGAGCGCCCAGTATTGCAGCGTGTTGAACGCGCCGATGCCGGTGACGGACAGCAGGATCATGATGCCGAGGCGGCTGCGGATCGCGGCCCAGTCGCGCACCAGATGCTTCCAGGCGAACGGCAGGATGATCAGGAATGCGAACGCCCAGCGCAGGAAAGAAAGCGTCACCGGCGCGATGTGGCCGGCGGCCAGCCGCCCGACGATGGCGTTGCCGGCCCAGCACAGCGCGGTGATGCTGAGCAGCAGGTAAGGCTGGTTGGCAAGCCAGTTGCCGGATCGGGTGGCGGAAGTCTGTTCGGTAGCCGGCATTGCAAGCTTGGGCCCGGTTCACGCCGGCGCGGCCCCGCCCGGCCGAAAACGCCGGGCCGGAATATCGCCCGGCCCTGCCACAGACACGGAATTGCCGTGCTCATCAATGGTGCAGGATGCATCGCGACCATGCAGGGCTTATCGATTATCTTCTTGTTGTTCTTGTCCGCTATTTGGGGTTGCCAGCGAGCGGCCAAATATGCAATCAAAGGACGATCGATTCATGCAACCCAACCTTGGTGTGTTTTCCGGGTGCATGTCGTGGGTTATTCAAGGACAATTTTTTAGGTACGCGCGTTCGTTCGATCGCTGGGACCACGGTTTTGCAGGCGACGGCTGCATAGCAGCTTCATCTTGCCGTGAGGTCGAATTTCTAGAAGTGGATCATTCCTTTGAGCAAGCCAATGTCGGCAGAAGAAGCCGAATCAGAAACACGTCACCAATTTGCCGTTCGCGCCAATTCGATTCTGGCGTTCATCGAATGCAATGAGGAGCAGCGCCCCAAATTGCGCAAGGCCATCATCGAGGCCATGCTATGGGCGCAGACACAGCCGAGGCTCCCCGCGTAGCGAACTGGCGAAACCATTGCCAGGGCGAATCCCGCTCACGCCACCAGCACGGGCGTGATCGCGTTTGCCGCCTTGACGGCGTCCTGCGGGGCGAGTTCCACCTGCAAGCCACGCTGGCCGCCGTTGAGGAACACGGTGGCATGGCCGAGCGCGGCCGCCTCGATCGCGACCGGCACGCGCTTCTTCTGCCCGAACGGCGAGATGCCGCCGACATGGTAGCCGGTCAGCCGTTCGGCGTCGGCCGGCCGCATCATCTTTGCCGTCTTGGCCCCGAAGGCGGCGGCAAGCTTCTTCATGCTCACTTCGCAGTCCGACGGCACCACGGCGCAGACCGGCCTGCCGTCGGCCTCGGCCATCAGCGTCTTGAGCACCCGCGCAGGCGCTACGCCCAGCGCTTCGGCCGCCTGCAGCCCGATGCTCGCAGCGTCCGGATCATAGGGATAGCTGTGCAGGGTGAATTTCACCCCGAGCTTTTCCAGCGACTGGGTGGCGCGGGTGGTTTTCGACATGGCCTTTCCGTCATTGCCAGATGTTAATAAGTGCAGACCCGGATGTCCCCGGATTTTACGGGGATATCAATGGGTTGGAGCGGTTCTAACGCCCCCCTGAAACCGCCTTCTTGCTTGCCTAGAGCATCCGCTTCCTTTATCCGGTGGGGCTGCCTTGCGAGCGAACGGCCCCGGCCGTGATTTTGGCTGGGCAGGCTATAGCGTTTTCGAGCGAAATGGGTACCGGTTCGCGTGAAGAAGACGCGCCAGAAATTGACGAGAGCATGATCCGGAAAAGCGAGTACCGGTTTTCCGGAAGAGGTCATGCTGGGACCACCAGAGATTTGCAGGGAACACCTTAGAAATGGCCAATGTTGTCGTCGTCGGCGCCCAGTGGGGCGACGAAGGGAAGGGCAAGATCGTCGACTGGCTGTCGGAGCAGGCCGACATCGTCGTGCGCTTCCAGGGCGGTCACAATGCCGGCCATACCCTCGTCATCAATGGCGAGACCTACAAGCTGGCGCTGCTGCCGTCCGGCGTGCTGCGGCCCTCGAAGCTGGCGGTGATCGGCAATGGCGTGGTGTTCGATCCCCAGGCCTTCCTCGACGAGGTGGCCAAGCTGAAGGCCCAGGGCGTCGCCATCAGCCCGGAAAATTTGCGCGTCGCCGAGAACGTCACCCTGATCCTGCCGCTGCACCGCGAACTCGATGCGCTGCGCGAATCATCCAACTCGGCCACCGCGATCGGCACCACCCGCCGCGGCATCGGCCCGGCCTATGAAGACAAGGTCGGCCGCCGCGCCATCCGCCTGATGGATCTCGCCGACCTCGACACGCTGCCACACAAGATCGACCGCCTGCTGGCGCATCACAACGCGCTGCGCCGCGGGCTCAATCTGGAGGAGTTCGACGCCGGCGCCATCCTGAAGGAGCTCAGCGCGCTGGCGCCGAAGCTCTTGCCCTACACCGAGACGGTGTGGCGGCTGCTCGACATCAAGCGCCGCGAGGGCAAGCGCATCCTGTTCGAGGGCGCGCAGGGCGCGCTGCTGGACGTCGATCACGGCACTTACCCTTACGTCACCTCGTCCAACACGGTGGCGGCGCAGGCCGCGACCGGCACCGGCATGGGCCCGGGCGCGGTCGGATATGTGCTCGGCATCTGCAAGGCCTATACGACAAGGGTCGGCCAGGGCCCGTTCCCGACAGAACTCAACAACGAGATCGGCGAGGAGATTGGCCGCCGCGGCAAGGAGTTCGGCGTCAACACCGGCCGCAAGCGCCGCTGCGGCTGGTTCGACGCCGTATTGGTGCGCCAGACCGTGCGCACCTGCGGCATCGCCGGGCTCGCGCTGACCAAACTCGACATTCTCGACGGTTTTGAAACCATCGAGGTGTGCACCGGGTATAAGCTGGACGGCAAGGAAATCGACCACCTGCCGGCAGGCGAGGGCGCCCAGGCCCGTGTGGTGCCCATTTATGAGACAATCGAAGGCTGGAAAGAGCCGACCGCCAACGCGCGTTCCTGGGCGGATTTGCCGGCGCAGGCGATCAAATATGTCCGCCGGGTCGAGGAACTGGTGGGTTGTCCGATTGCATTGCTTTCCACGAGCCCTGAACGCGAGGATACTATTCTGGTACAGAATCCGTTCGAGGCTTAACAGGACATTACCGCCGGGCCCCGCAGTATTGATGAACAATGGCTGATTATTACCCGCTGATCGCACGTGCCATCGCCGGCCTGGATCCCAATGCTCCAGGCGAGAGCCGCCGTGCGCTCTATGAGCGGGCCCGCACCGCGCTGATCGCGCAATTGCGCAGCGTTCAGCCGCCGCTTTCCGAATCGGAAATCACCCGCGAGCGGCTGTCGCTCGAAGAGGCCGTCCGCAAGGTCGAATCGGAAGCCGCCCAGCGCGCCCGCGAGGCCAGTCGGGGCGGCGGTGCCGTCCGTGGCCCCGACGCTTTCCGCCGGGCCAACGCCCGGCCGCCGGAAGCCCAAGGCGGTTCTTCTCCGGGTGCGCCACCGCCCGGTGGTCCGCCCCGCCAGCGTCCGCCGTCGCCAACGACCGGACGCGAGGGCCGGCCGCCGCTTGGCCAGGACGAACAACGCCCGCCGCGTAATCTGCGCCCCGACGCGCCGCCATCGGGTGCGCCGCGCCCCCAGGCGCCGCAAATCCCGATGCAGGATCCCGGCCTGCCGCCGCCGCCCCCTCTGCCCCCGCGCGGAGCTGTTCCCCGTCGCGGTCCCCAAGACGGTGGCCCGCAGCCGCCCGGCATGACCGGCTTTCGCGACCTTGCCGCCGACGCCGACGATCTCGGCCGCGCCGCAGCGCAGGCCAATCGCGCCGCTCGAAAAACCTATGCCAACGTGCCCTCGCCCTCGCCGGAATTCGACCGGCTCGAGCCGAGCATGGAAAACCGCGGCGCCGATCCCGACGCGCCCTATTCGTACGACGAATCGCTGGAGGAGGCCGACCGTTACGCCGACAGGCCGCCGCTACCGCAGGCCGCGCGCGAGCGTCCGCGGCTGCCGCCGGACCGCGAGCCGAAGCCGGCGCGCGCCCGCGCCGGCGCAGCATTTCCGTTCAAGAGCGCGATTGCGGTCGGCATCGTGCTCATTCTGGTCGGCGCCGGCATTTTGTGGGGCAAGTCGGCTGTCACCGCGGTCAGCAGCCTGTTCAAATCCTCCCCGGTGACGGAAGCGGCGAAGGATCCGGCCGCGCCGCAGTCGCGCCCGAAGATCCCCGATCGCGTCGGCCAGCCGGGTAGCGAAATGGCGCCGGTGGCACAGCGCGTCGTGCTGTATGACGAGGACCCGTCCGACCCCAAGGGCAAGCAATATGTCGGCTCGGTGATCTGGCGCACCGAACCGATCAAGGCGAGCGGCAACCAGAAGGCCGACGTCGCCGTGCGCGCCGACATCGAGATTCCCGACCGCAAGTTCAAGATGACGATGTCGTTCCGCCGCAACACCGATACGTCACTGCCGGCGAGCCACACCGCGGAACTGACCTTCATCCTGCCGCAGGATTTTTCAGGCGGCGGCGTCGGCAACGTGCCGGGCATTCTGATGAAGTCCAACGAGCAGGCACGCGGCACGCCGTTGGCCGGCCTCGCGGTGAAGGTCACCGACGGCTTCTTCCTGGTCGGCCTCTCCAACGTCGATTCCGACCGCGCCCGCAACCTGCAGCTCCTGAAGGAGCGCTCCTGGTTCGACGTGCCGCTGGTCTACGTCAATCAGCGCCGCGCCATCATCGCGATCGAAAAGGGTTCTCCCGGCGAACGCGCGTTCAACGACGCGTTCGCGATCTGGGGGGAGTAGCCGGCGAGAGCGCATCGGGGCGCTCCCAAGCTGCAGCGGATATTCGTTGAGTCTTCAATCGATCTTCAGATCGATTGCCGCAAGGCGAGGCAAATCATCCGACAAAACAAACGGCCTCAGCCGCTGCGCGCGGCTGAGGCCGTTTTGGGAATTGATGCGCGGTTGTCAGCTCACTCGCCGGCGGCGGCGCGCCTGCGCGGAACGTTGTCGCGGTCCATCACCGCGCGGCAGCCCGGGCTGACATTGGCGCGCTGCTTGTGCATGCAGGCGGTGATACGTTGCACGTTGGGGATTTCATGGCCGCACAGCCGCATCGCATCGCCGGTGCACATCTGCTGGGCGTCCGACGCAAAGGCAGGGCCGAGGCCTGCGGAAAATGCCGTTGCCGCGACGGCGATGGCGGAGAAATGTGCTGCTCTGCTGACACGACGAAAGATCATCGATGCGTTCCCCAAGGTTGCGCGCGGTGCTGGCCGCTTTCGTTCGGGGGCGCTGCACGCGGCTCGCACGGCCGCACGCGTCATCCATCACTCAGGATGTCACCCGGTGTGGTTGCTCGAATCTGCCGATGTTCGAATCAAAAAGTGCTGCGCCGCCCCGCATTAATTATGCGCTAATGATTCGAAGCTGCAATGGCCCGCATCAACACTTCTTTGACTGTTGCGTGCACGCCACGTCGATCGCGGCGAGAGATGAGCGACGATGCGGCATTTTTTTGGAAACGCCAGCGAGGGTGAGCGGAAGCGCTGCGACGCACAGCACCGACTATGGTCGGCATCGTGCGGACCCGTTCGCCCGCGCACGCCGAGGCGATCGCTGCAATTCCCGGGGCGTCCCGACGCCGGCCTTGCCGGCCGGTTGCCGGAACGGACAGGCTCGCCGCCTTCGGCGTCGTAAAACTCAGTAGAAATGCGGGGTTTCACGGTTGTCGAACAACCACCCGTTAGGGAAGCCGGGGTAGCATGAGCGGCTATTGCTCGCACCGGGCCCATGGATGACGTTCAGGGCTGCGTGGGAGCAAAACGGTTGCCGGCACCGGGCTTTCGAATGGCGATGCTTGTTCGTTCCGCTGCCGATGGATCCACGAACACCGCGGCCTCCTCGCGATGGCACGGCGGCGACAAGGGAAGCGCTCGGGATCGTGGGCGTGAGGGCATGACGCGAACTTGCCGAGATAGGACCAGGCGGCGAACCGGCGCGGAGGCGGCATAACCATGCCCGCCGCTTCGACGGACCTGCGCAAGGAACTGAACGGCGCCGAGGAGGATGGCCCGGAGCACGACGCCCGGATCTTCGGCGAGGTGACCGACCTGTTCCTGTCCAATGTCGGACGTCTTGGCGAGTCCCAGATCGCGGCCGTCGACGGCGTCCTCGCCCACCTGGTCGGTCGGGTGGAAGCGGAGACCGTGATCCAGCTCAGCGAGGCGCTGTCCGCCATCGACCGGGCGCCGGTCCAGACTGTCCGCAGGCTCGCGTTCCACGAACAGCCGCGGGTCGCGGCACCCGTGCTGCGAAGCTCCGCCTGCCTGTCGGACGCGGACCTGCTCGAGATCGTCAAGAGCCGCAGCCAGCAGCATCTGCTGGCGATCTGCCTCCGCAAGACGCTCAACGAGGCGCTGACCGACGCGCTGATGCGGTTCGGCGATGTCAACGTCTCCAACGCGCTCGCCCACAATACCGGTGCGTGCTTCTCCGAATGCGGCTATGCGACGCTGGTCGGGCGGGCCGAGAAGGACGAGGGGCTGGCGGAAAAGCTCGGCGTCCGCCTGGACATCCCGGGCAACCTGCTGAGGGAATTGCTCGGCAAGGTCGCCGACGTCGTCCGCGCGCGTTTCCTGACCGCGTCGCGGCCGGTGGCGCGCCCGAAAATCCAAACCGCCGCCGGACCGTCCGCCGCGCCGCGCAACAAGATCGACTACACCCAGGCGCACGACGAGGTCGTGGCGCTCAACCGCACCGGCAAGCTGAACGATTCGACCGTCAACCGCTTCGCGGTGCGGGGTGAGTACACCTATGTGGTCGCTGCGATTGCGCTGAAGGCCGATGTCAAGGTCGAAGCCATCGAACCGCTGCTCGATCCCGACCGCGTCTACGGGCTGATCGTCGCCTGCAAGGCCGCCCGGCTGACCTGGTCGACCACGACCATGATCGTCCGCAACCGGCCGAACTGTCCGCCCTCCACCGACCGGGAACTCGAACAGTGCGTGGCGATTTATGAGACGCTGCTGCTGTCCGTGGCGCAATGGACGATCCGTTGGGGTTCCGATCAGCTGCTTGCCCGGAAGGGCGAACTGGTCGCGGCGTCTGGCAGGTAGGGATCCATCCACGCGCGACGCGAACCGGCGCCTTTCTTTCCCGGTCCCTGAGAGTCTAGAAGCGTTCCGGCCTGATCACGAACACATCGGACAAGGTGACGAACCCGATCCGGTCCTGGATGGCGGCAAAGACGGCGTCTATTACCTCGTCGGCGCGCGAGGGATCGACGATGCAAAGTACCGCCATCATGTTGGTGGCGTCTCCGATCTGGCCTTGCGAATGCCAGGCATTCTGCAAGCCGCGGCCTTCGACGATGGGCAGCACGGAATAGCCGGGGACGCGTGCCCGGTCGAGCGTGCTGACGAGCGTTCGCATCAGCGGCGCTTCCACGACGATATCGATGCGCTTCTTCAAATGATACTTCTTCATGGCGTAACCCGTCCTGTAGGATCAATGCGCGATCTGGCGAGCCGTCGCGATGTACAGCGGAATGCCGACCAGCAGGTTGAAGGGAAACGTCACGCCGAGCGACAGCGTGAGTGCGAGCGCGGGATTGGCGGCCGGCAGCGCCAGCCGCATCGCCGCTGGCGCTGCAATGTAGGAGGCCGAGGCGGCGAGCGTAATCAATACCGCGGCGCTGCCCGCGGACAGGCCAAGCAAGGCCGCCATCGCGGCGGCGATCGCCGCGCCGATCAGCGGCATCACCACCGCGAATGACGTGACCGCGAACGAAAGATATCGCCAGCCCTGCCGGAGCCCGCGTCCGGCGACCAGACCCATGTCGAGCAGGAACAGGCACAGCACCCCGGCGAACGGATCGAGGATGAACGGCTTCAGCATCGTCACGCCTCGCTCTCCCGTGATCGCGCCGATAGCGAACGATCCGAGCAGGATGAAGATCGATCCGTTGAAGGCGACTTCCCGGAAGAACTCGCCGCTCCCCTGTTCGGACTTGCGCTCCCGATTGGCGATCAGCAACGCGGCGAATATGGCGGGAGTTTCCATCGCGGCGGCGACCGCCACCAGATAGCCGTCATAGGGGACCGCCAACTGGTTTAGCATCCCGGTCACGGCGGCGAAGGTCACCGCGGAGATCGAGCCGTAATGGCCGGCAATCGCGGCGGCGTCGATCGCGCTCAGGCCGGTCGTCGCGCGCAGCAGCGCATAGGCGATGAATGGCATCGCGAAAGACAGCGCTACGCCGGCCGCGATCGCCGACAGCAACGGCGCGGTCAAGCCGTGATGGCCGACCTCGGCGCCACCGCGAAAACCGATCGAGAGCAGCAAATACAGCGCGAGGAATTTGGCCACCGCCTCGGGGATCGACAGGTCCGACCTGGCCCATACCGCCAGCAATCCCAGCACGAAGAACAATACCATCGGTGACAGGAGATTTTGCAGTCCCAGGCTAAGCATCGATCTCCATCCCGTTTGAAAGCGGACGCGGCAGCGCCACGGCCGCCTCGCTACAGGCTTTGCCAAGTCAATGGAAATTGATAACTGTTAGTTCTGAGATCAATTATTTCAATGATGGGCCCGATGCCGAAATCGCTGACCAATCTCGATCTCGACCTGGTGCGAACATTCGCGACGATCGCGGGCACCGGCAGTTTCACCCGCGCGGCGGAGATCCTGCGGCGCCAGCAGTCGACCATCTCGCTGCAGGTGCAGCGACTGGAAATTGCGCTTGGCCAGAAATTGATGGAGCGCAGCCCGCGCGCCGTCAGGCTGACGTCGGAAGGCGAGACGTTCCTGGGCTACGCGCGCCGCATGCTCGACCTCAACGACGAGGTCGTTTCCAGGATCAACGAGCCGCAGATGCATGGCACCGTTCGGCTCGGCACACCGGAGGATTTTGCCACCCGGCATCTGCCCGACGTGCTGGCCCGCTTCACCCAGGCTTATCCGGCCGTGGCGCTTGAGGTGACATGCGACCTCACGCTCAATCTGCTCGAACGCTTTCGCAAGGGTGCCTTTGACCTGGCGCTGATCAAGCGCGAACCGGCCGCGGCGCAGTCCGGCGGCATCCGGGTCTGGCGGGAGCCGCTGGTCTGGGTGATGTCGGACCGCGACTTCCGCGCCGCCGAGGGGCCGTTGCCGCTGGTGGTCTCGCCCGCTCCATGCGTTTACCGAAAGCGCGCTACCGAAGCGCTGGATCGCGCCCATCGCGCCTGGCGCATCGCCTATACCTGCGGCTCGCTGGCCGGGTCGATCGCGGCTGTCAGGGCCCGGCTGGGGGTCACGGTCCTGCCCAAGGACATGGTCCCGCCCGGCCTGCATGTCGTCGACGGCGCGCCGCTGCCGGATCTGAAGGATACCGAAATCGCCCTGCTGCACCGGGACCGTTTGTCCGTCCCGGCGCGGCGACTGATGGAACATGTGGTGAAGTCGCTTGGGTGAGTGTGGCGTCGTCGCCGGGACGGGGAACCGCTTGACTCACCGCCGACAGAATTTGAAATAGCGGCGGCTGAGGACTGGATGCTTTGCTGCACTCCGTTCCGGCATTGGCGGAACCATTTTCCGCTCAAGCAGTAAGTCAGGCTTTCCGGTGCACACGCCCGCGCAGAGGTTGCCATGAAGCGTTATCTGATCTTCGGGGCCATCGGCCCGCTCGTGGGCGGATTCTTGATGCTGTTCGCGACCACGGTGACCTCGGGCTACTGGCACGACACCAACTGGTCGGAGATCGGTAAATTCCTCGGCGCCTTCGTCAAGACGCTGCAATACAGCTACCTGTTCGGCATCATACCGGCGCTGATGGTCGGCGCCATCGACGACATCCTCTATCACGTCAGGCGCATCCCGCCCGCGGTGCGGATGCTGATCGTGGCTGCCATCGGCTTTGCCGCTTCGTCGTTGCTCTACGGTTCACGCGGGCCGGATGCCGGCATCACGCAGTTCCTGCTCTACGGCCTCGTGGGGATGGCGCCCGCGCTGCTGTCGTCCTGGCTGGCGCATAGATACGACGACGCGCCGCAGGCCGCGCATTCGACCTGATGGGTTTTCGGCCGCTCGTTTCTGGCGTTGCGTTACGAGTCCGAATGGAACCGGACTTGCACCCGCCCGCGTCAGGATTTTCCTGACCGGTGCCGCCGATATACCACTTGGCAGGACTACAGCGCGCTGATCCGATCGGGAATGCAAATTAAGGAGCGCATAACGTTGTTCGTTATCGCCGGCAAAAAGGAGTCGCGGGCGACAGTGATCGCGAGGTTAGGAACCTTGCTTTCCTCCGGCTCGAGCCGCCCCAAGGAGGGCTTCTGGCTTTTCGCGGCCCTCGTTCTCACGGCGGCCATTCCGGTCCTCCTTCTCGGGGGATGGATGGCCTATATCACCGCCGATCAGGAGCGAAACTACGCGCGCAAGGCCGCCACCGAGGCGCTGACACAGGTCGCGCACCGCATCGAAGGCGAGATTTCCCGTGAGGTGCAGGTGGCCGAAACGCTTGCGAGTTCCGTCGCGCTCGATCATGGAAATCTGCGGGATTTCTATCTCGAAGCAACGCGGATCGTGGCTAGCCGCCCGCTATGGGAAACCGCCGCGCTGACGAGGCCGGATCAAGAGCAGGTCCTGAACGTGCTCCGGCCGCTCGGTGCTCCGCTTGGACCGGTAACCGATACCGAAAGCTTCAACGCGGTTGTGCGCACGCGAAAGCCGGTGCTCGGCGGGCTCGGCCCGTACCAGGCCGCCATCGGCAAGCAATTGGTGTCCCTGCGCGTTCCCGTCGTCAGGGATGGTGAACTCCGCTACGTCCTGACGATCGGCCTGCTGCCTGACCAGATCAGCACGATTCTGGGCCAGGCCGGATTGCCCGAAGGTTGGGCGGGCACCGTCATTGATGCCAGGGAAAAAATGGTTGCGCGCACGCCGGACGTCAAAGTTGCCAAGGCGGCCGCCACGACACCGGCCGTACAGGAAGCCATGGCGCGCGGCGGCTCGAACTCGGCGCGAACCCAGACCCGCGAGGGTGTCGATGTCGAAACTGTTCACCGCGTGCTCGCCGGTACGGATGGATGGTCGGTCCACGTTGGCGTGCCCGTGTCGGAGTTGAATGCACCGGTATCCCGTTCGTTGCGGCTGCTGTTCAGCGGCACGGCGGCCAGTGTTGGGCTTGCCATTGCCCTCGGTCTGGTTATTGCCAGAGAAATTGCCCAACGGCGCCGAATGGAGTCGCTTCAATCGGCGGCTGCGCTGCTGGATAGCGAAAAGCGCGGGGCGCTCGCGGTCGATGCGGCCGAACTCGGCACGTGGCGCTGGGATCTATCCGCCAACGAGTTCATCGGCTGCAGTCGATTTTGCGCGCTGCTGGGCCTGGCGGCCGCGCGATCGGGAGAAACCCGATTTCCGGCCGAGCGGATTTTCGCGCAGATCGAGTCGCCGCACCGCGTCGCGCTGACTTCGTTCGCCACCGACTGCCTTGAGAGTGGCAGATCCGGCAGCGTCGAGTTCCTGGTGCAGTCCGACGACCGCGGGGAGTACTGGCTGCGCGCGGCGGGAAGGGCGGAGGGGCCGCCCAACCGGCGTCACGTTATCAACGGCGTATTGGCCGACATCGATATTCTCAAGCGCGCGGAGACTGAACGGTCTCATTTGCTGCGACGACTAGCCTCGGCGCAGGAAGAGGAGCAGCGCCGCATTTCGCGCGAGCTGCACGATCAGATCGGTCAGACGGTGACCGGGCTGTCTCTCGGACTGAAAGCGCTGGAGCAGCGATTGGCCAAAGGCACGAGTGAAGAGGGGGCGACGGCGCAGGTGCGTTGGCTGGAGCAGCTTGCGGCCCAGATTGGTCGCGACATTCATCGTACGGCGTCAGACCTGCGGCCGACGGCCATCGATGATCTCGGCCTCTTCAAGGCGATCGAGGCCTATGTTGCGGAATGGCAAGAGCGCTACGGCATTCGCGTCGATATTCAGACGTTCGGGCGCGACGATGCTCTGCCAGCCGATGCGGCGGCGGTGCTGTACCGATTGATTCAGGAAGGGCTGACCAACGTCCTGAAACATGCCAGCGCAAGCAAGGTCAGCATCGTACTCGAGAAGAAACCGGAAAGCCTTGCGCTGGTTCTGGAGGACAATGGCGTTGGCTTTGACCCGGAGACCGTTGGCCGGATTGCGTCAGGCCCCGGTCGGACGCCGGGCTTGGGTCTTTCCGGCATGAAGGAGAGGGTTGCTCTCCTCGGCGGCACAATCGCCTTCGAATCCGCACCTGGAAAGGGGAGTACGATCTTTATCCAGATTCCGCTGCAGGCGTCGGAGACCATCGCGTGACGCCGGTTCGTATCGCATTGGTTGACGATCATCCCGTGGTTCTCGCGGGCATTCGGGCGCTGCTGCAGGGAGTGCCCGAGGTCGAACTCGTCGGCGAAGCCAGCACAGGGGCTACGGGCCTGAAGGCCATTCGCGACTGCGCGCCGGATATCGCGGTTATCGACCTGTCATTGCCGGATATCAGCGGGATGGAGCTCGCGCGCCAGGTGACGAGGCACTGCCCGGACGTCAAGATCATCGTTCTTACGGTCCATGAAGATCGGGCGTATGTGCATCCGGTGCTCGAGGCCGGCGCGAGAGGATATCTGTTGAAGCGATCGGCTGGGGAAGAATTGCTCCGCGCGATCCGGGACGTCAATCGGGGGAACGTCTACCTCGATCCGGCGATAGCCGAAAGAACGGCGATGAGCGCGCCTTCATTCGCCTTGCCGAGCGAAGAGGCCGGCGGCGAACTCAGCTGGCGCGAAGAGGACGTGCTTAAGCTGGTGGCGCAAGGTTTCAGCAACAAGCAAATCGCCGGCCAACTTGATGTCAGCGTCAAGAGCGTAGAGACGTACAAGGCGCGCGCGGCTGAGAAAAAGGGGCTTGATAGCCGTGCGGATATCGTCCGCTTCGGTATCAAGCAGGGCTGGCTGGCGCCACCCAACTGAAGCCAAGCTGTACGACCTGGGGCATGATCCGGAAAAATGTGAAGCGGCTTTCCGAACAGATCATCCTCAAACAGCAACCTGAAGCGCGATGGATGATTCATCCCGATCTCATCGCGGTTTAGCGTCAGGAATTACCTGTCAGAACGATCCATCCCGCGGCGTGTTGCCGACATGTGCGCACGCAAGCCGCAGCGGAAATGGTTCACGTGGCGGATCCCCTCAATTGGCGTGCCCTGAAACAGGAGCGTTCAGATGACTTCATGGAAAATTGTCGCAGTCACGATCTTGCTAGGCGCATCGGCGACGATCTCGCCGGCCGCGGCGGCGCCGATGGCGCCGGTAGCCGGGCCGGAAATGCTGGCCGCGTCGGCATTTCCTTTGACAAGCGTGCAATACCGCCGGTGGCATCATGGGAATCGACGCTGGCACCATCGCCGCCACTACGGGCCCGGGGCGGCGGCACTTGGCGGGCTGGCCGCAGGCGCTGTCATTGGCGGTGCGATTGCCAACAGTCAGGCTCGGGCGAACGACGCGATGACCTATTGTGCGCAGCGCTATCGTTCCTACGATCCGGCCTCCGGCACCTATCTGGGATATGACGGCAATCGCCATTCTTGCCCGTAGGCGCGCGCCGCGCGGGGTTGCATGCTTTCTGCGGCCCCGCACATCCGCGTGCGACCAATCGCTTCCCTATCTGGCGACTGCAGGCGCCCCGACGGCCCGCAGATCGCTGACGGGCACACAGCTTTTCTTCCGGCGTTGATTGCGCGGCGCACCCTGGACCTTCAGGATCTTGCCAGCCGAACAGGAGCCGTTGTCGACATAGGCCGTGGAGTAGGGGTCCATTATTGGCGGCTCGTAGGCATGGAGTTTCTGGGCGAACGACGGCTGTGCCGCGAACGGGATCGCCACAAGCACGACGAGACAGGCGGTTTGCGCAGCCTCGCGGTAAGCCTGGAGAGCCCACGGCCTGCCTCGCGCGTCGACATGTCATCGATCCCCTTCAGTCGGGCGTGCCCCGGCTGTCAACTGCGGGTCACGCGATCTGCTGTGGATGACATCCGTCACGGGTATGAGATGCCGGGCATAGGTTTCCCGCAGCCTCCTGATCAGTTCGAAAGTTTCTTCCGACGTCTGCAGGCCGAAGGTCCCGTCCCTGCGGTCGAGCAAACCGACGTTGCAAAGCCCCTCTAGTGCTTTTGCGGTTTCGCTTTCGTTGGCGTAGATCCGCGCAGCAATCTGCGAGATGCCCCACCGTTTCTCCGGGGTAGCCCATATCAGCAGCAAGGCTTCGATCTGCGCAACCGAAGCAATGTGGTTCAAAAGGAAGTCGCGGATATCGTCCGGGACGTATTGCGTTGCCATATTAGGGGCTGATGTCGTGTGTTCGAGCATGACGGATATCTCAGTCCGCGATCATCGTTTTGCCGGATGATGGACAGAGCAAGTTCGCTTGCCTAGGCCGGGCAAGTTCACTCAATCGCTGCGCTGCGCTGCGCTGGCGCGGCTTGGAGCACCGTGCTCTCTGCTTGCAAGGAGGCAGGTTCTGCTTCCAGCGTAATGCGCGCTGCCGCGCGTTCATATTCCTCGACGAGCCGCTGCAGTTTCGACGCAAATTTTGGATCCGCGGCGCCAATCGCGAGGCGTTTAAAGAAAAAAGCGCGATCGCTCAGTTGCTTGCTTTGGATCTGCTTGAGTGACTTTTCGTTCGCCTGGTCCACCGTTTACCCCTGGAATGATGCATGCTCATGCCTGTTAGTCCCCATCCTAGGCCCCAATTCCGCATCGGCGCGTCAGGAAAAACCTGTCAATGCGCCTGTCGTGCTTGGCCTGACGCGGGGAGGGCTGAAACGCTTACGGCAACGGTGACCCGGTCTCACGAAGGCTTGCTGGGTCCCGGCGCGAATCGTTGTCGCAGACCAGGCAGATGGCCCTGGAAGTCAGTCGGCCGTTGACACCCAGCCGTTCGTAGCGGTGCGGCGTTCGTTCCGAACACGGTATGCAATAGGCTGACGGTTGCCTTTCGACTGTTTTGCTGCAGAACATTCAAACCCCCATGATGTTGTCGTGCAGAATCTTGTGGCCGGATCGCCCCGATAATCCTTTCGATCATTATCATCGCCGCTGGAAGCGAAAGGCTGGGCAAACTCCCGATCATGATCGCGTCGATCAGCAGTGATGCGGGAGTATGCCCAGCAAGTTATCTAGTCCTTGGTTGTCAGAAGCTGGATTGTGACGAAACCGAAGATGAGCGCTGCGGAGATCAGTGCCTGTTCGCGAATCGCGGAGCCGGGAACGTCGAGATAGTAGTGCGCGGTGTATGCCAGCGTGTATGCCACGAGCGTTGCGCTTCCGATTGCGAAGAAGAATGAAAATGCGAGATAGGCAAGCTTTCCCATCAGCGGTCACCTTTACTGCTGGCACGCCGAGAATGGCCGTGGCGGCGCCGTTTGGTTTTCCTTCGTGCCCGATGCTTTCTTGGCGTGCGGCATATTAGGGCGAGCCCGGATCCTGAAACGTCAGGAAAATCCTGTCAGAAGCGACAAGTCGGCCGCGCAAATCAAAACGGCGGATCTTTCGATCCGCCGCCGGTGATGCAGTATCGTCGCGTGATGAAATTTCACCTGCCGTTGGCGCGGCAGCGGCCGTAGGGACCGGGGTACCAGCCGCGCGGGCAGGCGTGCAGCCACGGCCTGGCGTAGTTGCGTCGGCAGCCGCCATAGGGACCGCGGTGCCAGCCACGGCCGCAGCCGCCGGCGACCTCGATGACGTCGCTGTTGGTCGCGGGCGCGAGCGGCGCCAACGGCATCCCATGGGCGACGCCGGCCATCATGCCGAAAGCGAAAACGGTGGCGATCAGTCTGTTCATCAAATCTCTCCGATGGGTTCAGCCGGATATCGCGATCAGCCGCCGGCAAAGGCGATGCCGGCGCGGACCTCGCCGATGGCCCGGTCGATCAGGCCCATCGCCTTTTCGCGGTGACCGCCCTTGTTCGGCGTCGCGGCGACGAGTTCAGCGCGCGCCGATTGCAACAGGCCGATGCTGGCGGTCATGTGCGGCTGCGCACCGATGGCGTAGCCGATGCCCATGCTGGCGGCGATCGCAGCGCCAAGCAGCGCCTTGCGGGCGAAGGATGTCGTCATCTCCTGGTCTCCTCTGAGGTGTTAAAACGCCGACGATTCCGCTTGCGGGAATGCGGCGGCCCCGGCGGCCGCTGTCGCCGCACGGATAAGCCCGGCTCGAGGCCGCGTCTTGGACTGGCAAGCGCCGAAGGATTTGAGATTTGGACTGTCCGGCGCTGTTTTCTTCACGGCGGCGTGTTGCTAGGCTCGCTTCAGCCGGCATTCATCCGCCAGTTGCAAGACTGTCCACGTTGCCATCAGAACCTTCCGCCGATGCCCGTCCTCAAGAAAGCGCTGTCGACCGACATGCTGCCGCAGGGCCTGAGCGAGCGGCAGCGCTTCATGTATTTCGCCGAACTGTTCGAGCATTTCTCCAACACCGGCGAACTCGATCCGGCCGGGGACGTGCCGTTTCGCGCGGCGATGAACTCGATCCATGTCGGCACCACCATGCTCGGCCGCTGCGACGGCACCTTCACCACGGTGCGGCGCGACAGGCGGCAGGTGCTGGCGACCAATGACGACCGCTATTGCCTGGCGCGCAACACCGGCAGCCGCGAGTCCCGCGTCACCCATCGCGGCCGCGAGTTCGTGCTGCGGCCGGGATCGATGGCGCTGCTCAGGCTTGACGAGCCGTTCTTCGCCGCCGACGGCATGAACGAGAAGCGCTTCACCAATGTGCATCTGCCGATGGCGACGCTGAAGGCTCTGGTCGCCGGCGTCGACGATCTCGTCGGCCGCGAACTGGCGCCGGGCGGGGCGCTGTCGCTGGCGATGGATTACAGCGATCTGTTGTTGCGACATCCCGGCGCCGTCGACGAGGCGGGCTTTGCCATCGCCAGCCATTTGATGGATCTGGCGGCGCTCGGCCTCGGCGCCCGCGGCGATGTCGCCGGCGTAGCCCGCCGTGCCGGCTTGCGCGCGGTGCGGCTGCAGGCGGTGCTGATGATTTTGGAGAAACGTTTTACCGAGCCGGATTTTTCCGCGCAGAAGCTCGCCGCCGCCGCCGGCCTGTCGGAGCGCTACGTCAACGAACTGCTCTATGAAGCCGGCGCCAGCTTCACCCTGCGGCTGTTGGAATTGCGGCTGCGCAAGGCGGCGGACCTCTTGGCGCGGCCCGCCGGGCGACGCATCAGCGACATCGCCTTCGATTGCGGCTTCAACGATTTGTCCTACTTCAACCGCTGCTTCCGCCGCCGTTTCGGCCTGACGCCGACGTCGGCAAGGGGGCGGTAGCGTTTCAAGCGAACCATGCCCTCGGACCTGGGGGTGGACGCTGGTTGGCGTGAAGCTAACGCGTCAAATCGAAGGCTGATCGAGCGATAATTTGACGCAACTTGTGCCTCGTATTGGCGTTACCATCTGATGACCATGGCAAACGATGATATCTATACGCCGCAGCGTTCCCGCAGCGGCAGCGAACGGCCCTTCCGCGAACGCGCCACAGGACGCGCGCAAGGGCGCGGGCCTGTCATCGACCAGGACGGGCGGGAAATCCCCGACGCCGGCCCGCGTGCCCAGTTCGAAGGCTTCCGGTTCGATTTTGGTCCTGGCGGCGCCAATCCATTCGGCGACCTGACCCGTGAGCAGCGGCTGGCGCGGCTCGATGCCATCGCCAAATTGCTGGATGTCGCCTTCGTCGTGCCCGGCACCAATTTCCGCTACGGCATCGACGGGCTGATCGGCCTGATCCCGGTGGTTGGCGACATCATCACGACGGCGATTTCGCTATGGCTGGTGCGCGAGGCGCGGGCGCTCGGGGCGCCCTGGCACATCACGGCGCGAATGCTCGGCAATGTCGCGGTCGACGGGGTCGTGGGCCTGGTGCCGGTCGCGGGCGACGCCTTCGACGTCATGTTCCGCGCCAACGTTCGCAACATGCGCATGCTCAAGCGCTGGCTCGACAAGCAGCCGCGCTGACAAAAAAGCCCCCGGAGACCAGCTCCGGGGGCGCTTTATTTGATATCCGAAAGCTCAGGCCGCGTCGGCCTTATCCTCAGCGTCAGCGGCCGGGCGCGGACGGCGTTCGAGCGGGAAGGCTTCGCTTTCATAGAGCGACCGGATGCCGCTTTGGTCGAAGCGGGCCTCCTCGACCTGCAGGTAGGCGCCGTTCAGCGAATCCGCCGGCAACTCCTCGATCGCGAAGCGAACCGCTTCCGCCGCGGTGCCGAAACGCCGATAGGCAAACCCGGCCCGCTTCTTCTTGCGGATCGCGGCGGGAAACAGTTCGGCGGAGGTGTTGTAGCTGAATGGACGCATGGACAGTGACCTCAATCTTTTTCGGCTCTTGCGTGTGAGCAATGGGGATTGGATGACGGTGGGGCCACGATGGCGGGCCGCGCCGTGCAGTCATTTCAACAGCCAATATAAGCTTATTTGACGGAAATGCGACCCCTGAAGCAGCAGATCGGGGGTGATGATGAATCCACGCATGGCTGCGGGAGGCATAAATTTAGTCAAGTTTTTTCAATGATTTAGCGGGTCAGATCTTGCCAAGGAGCAGCAGGATCAGCAGGACGACCAAAATCACCCCGATCAGCCCCATCCCGGAATGGCCGTGGCCGTAGCCATACCCCCTGAAGCGGCCGGAAAAGCCGCCCAGCAGAATGATGATCAGGATGATGACCAGTATCGTCCCAAGCGACATGGCGAGCTCCCCTAACAGCCCGCGGGAGCGTCCCCAAACGCGACCGCGACCGGATCAAAGCATGTTTTGGGCCACAAGTCGTTCGCTTCCTTCTCCTCTTGTAGGAGAAGGAAAGGAGAGTCACTTCTTCGTCTCGTCGATCGGCAGCACCTTTAGCGGCGTCGCATAGGGCTCGACGCGGATGCTGTCGCGGGCGATCAGGCCGATCTTGTGCAGCGGCGCCTGTTCGAGATCGCCGCTGGCGGATTTGCGTACCGCATATTGCCACGCGCTCATCGAGCCCTTGGCGACCAGCATCTTGGCGATGCCTCCGGCGTTCTGGCCTTCGATCTGGGCAAGATCGCCCTCGCTGATCCCGATCACGATCTCATCTTTGGACGTGATAATCTTGAACAGAGAAACCTTGTCCGCGGCGAAGGCAGGCTGGATCACGGCGCTCTCCATGATGAGGGTGGCTGCGCCGATACCGAGCAGCAGGCGTTTGGAAATGTTCATTTCGAAATTCATCCTTGTCTGCACGCCGGGCAGACAGGAAAAATCGCCCCATCAAACAGAAACCCCGCGCGACCAGTTCTTGGTCGCGCGGGGTGCAAACAGGTTCGAGCGTTACTGGAACTATTTCGGCTGCAGCTTCAGCGCCGCCGAGTTGATGCAGTAGCGCAGGCCGGTCGGGCCCGGGCCATCAGGGAAGACGTGGCCCAGATGACCGTTGCATTTCGAGCACAACACCTCGGTGCGGATCATGCCGTGGCTCACGTCGCGCTCCTCGTCGACATGGCTGTCCACGGCGGGTGCCGTGAAGCTCGGCCAGCCGCAGCCGGAGTCGAACTTGGCATCGGATTCGAACAGCGTCTGGCCGCAGCCGGCGCAGGTATAGGTCCCTTTGCGGTGCTCGTGCTCATATTCGCCCGAGAACGGCCGCTCGGTCGCCTTCTCGCGCAGCACCGCGTACTGCATTGGCGTCAATTCCTTGCGCCATTCGGCCTCGCTCTTGACGACCTTGGGGGATGTTTTGGTCTCGGACATTTAGCCTCCTCAGTTCGTAGCCTTCGCGCTGCTGACCAGCGTTGGCTTCTCGATGTAGTTCTCCGCAAAGATCTTCTTCAAATTCTCGATCTTCGGGATGTCGTTGAACGCTATATAAGGCTGGTTCGGGTGCAGCGTCAGATAGTCCTGGTGATAGTCTTCCGCCGCATAGAAGGCCTGCAGCGGGCCGACCTTGGTCACGATCGGCTTCTTGTAGACCTTGGCGGCATTGAGCTGGGCGATATAGGCCTCCGCCACCTTCTTCTGTTCGTCATTGGCCGTGAAGATCGCCGAGCGATATTGCGTGCCGGTGTCCGGGCCCTGCCGGTTCAACTGCGTCGGGTCATGCACGACGGAAAAGAAGATCTGCAGGATCTTGCCATAGCTGATCTTTTTCGGATCGTACTTGATCTCGACCGCCTCGGCATGTCCCGTGGTCCCGGTGCCGATCATGGTGTAGTTCGCAGTCATCTTGCTGCCACCGGAATAGCCGGACACGGCGTTGAGCACGCCCGCGGTGTGCTGGTAGACGCCCTGCACGCCCCAGAAGCAGCCGCCGGCGATCACAGCGGTCTGGATGCCGTCGGCGGCCTGAACGTCGACCGCGGGCGGCGGAATGATGACGGCTTCCTCGGCGGCGCGCGACGGGCTGATGGCGACCGCGGCGATGACCAGCGCACCGACGGCGGCAGCGCACAGGGACAGGCGTCTGAGATGGCGAGGGGACATGGTTTCCTCTTTCGGCAATGGTTGAAGGGCAGTCTAGAGCGGGATCGGCGTTTCGCAATCGGCCCTGATCGTTCCGATGCCACAGATACGGCGCGATGGCCTGATTGTTACAGGCCCGCGCCACACGAGTTCGTGAATAAAGCGCCGTCTGCGCAAGGCCTTAAGGGAGACGGTTAAACTGCGCCTGACCGCTGCAGGCGTTGTTTTGCAGAATGAACCCCCGGCCGCGCGCCGCGACCGAAATCCATGCACCGGAGCGATCCATCGATGTTGCGGGCCTTGTTGCTCGGTCTCGTCATGCTTGGCGCCACAGGCCCGGCGCGGGCGGCCGTCGATATCGATACCTGCCGGAACAATACGGCGGAACCGGTGGCGCGGCTGGCGGCCTGCGAAAGCGTGATCGCCGACGAGAAGATCACCGGCCCCTCGCGGGCGGCCGCGTTCTGGTATCGGGGCGACAGCCTGATGAAGAAGCGCGATTACGACGGCGCGATCGCCGCCTTCAGCGCCTCCCACGAGATCGCGCCGCAAAATACCAACGTCATCAACGCGCGCGGCATCGCCTACAGCTACAAGGGCGACGACGAACGGGCGCTGGCCGATTACGATCTGTGTCTGCAGCTCCGTCCAACCTTCGGCAGCGCCTACAATAATCGTGGCCTGATCTTCATGCGCCGTGGCGAGCTGCAGCGGGCGCTCGATGAGTTCAACCTGGCGGTCAAGCACGTCTCCAACGACCAGAGCCGCTATTTGCACCACTATAACCGGGGCCGGCTGCAGGGATTGCTGAAGGCCTATGACGCCTCGCTCGCCGACTTCGCCGAGGCGCAGAAGATCAACCCCGACGGCCCGCAGGTCCCGGTCTACCGCTGCGTGACCTATATCGGGATGGGCAGGTTCGACGACGCGCTGGCGGACTGCAACACGGCGCTGGCAAAGTCGCCGAACAATGTCTTCGCGCTGGCCAGCCGCGGCAATGCCTATCTCGGCAAGGGCAATCTCGATGCTGCGCTCGGCGATTACGAGGCTGCGCTCAAGATCAACCCGAACTATGTTCGCGCCTATGTCGGGCGCGGCCAGTTGTTCGAGAAGCGCCGCAACCTCGCCGCCGCCCGCGCCGATTACCGCACGGTGGCCAGCGCCGTGGCGGCGCGGCGCGAGGACATTGACACCACGCTGGCCCGCGCCGTCGCCAAGGCGCGGCTGGAAGCCCTGCTGGGCGCGGCCGCGCCGGCGCCTGCCGGCAAGGTTTTGCCGTCGGCGCCCCAGCCGACGGGGACGCGCAAGGTCGCGCTGATCGTCGGCAACGGCGCCTATCAGAGCGTCGCGCCGCTCGCCAACCCGCCGCGCGACGCCAAACTGATCGCGTCGACCTTTCGCGAACTCGGCTTTGCCACGGTGACGATGGCGCCCGATCTCGGCCGCGACAAGTTCTTCGCCGCCCTGCACGAATTTGGTGTCGAGTCCGAAAAGGCCGACTGGGCGGTGGTCTATTATGCCGGCCACGGCATGGAGATCGGCGGCGTGAACTACCTGATCCCGGTCGACGCCCGGCTCAAGGCCGACAGCGACGCTGAAACGCAAGCCGTCGCGCTCGAGCAGGTGATCGCGTCCGTCGCCGGGGCGAAGAAGCTGCGCCTGGTCATGCTCGACGCCTGCCGCGACAACCCGTTTGAAAAGACCATGCAGCGGACAATTGCGCTGAAACTGGTGAACCGCGGCTTTTCCAATATCGAGCCGGAAGCCGGCTTCATGGTGGTCTATGCCGCCAAGCACGGCGAGACCGCCCTCGACGGCGATGCCCTCAACAGCCCGTTTGCTACCGTTCTGGCGCGCGTCATCAAGGAACCGAAGATCGAAGTGAGAAAACTGTTCGACATCGTCCGCGACGACGTCTGGAAGGCGACCAACCGCGCCCAGCAGCCGTTCACCTACGGCTCGCTGCCCGGGCGTGAGGATTTTTACTTCGTGGGGGGAAAGTAGCTGCTCCTCAAGGATGAGGACTTCCTTGCCGTGCGAAGCTACACCACCACGCTCAGCCGTTTCGCCGCCCGCGTAATCCCGGTGTAGAGCCATCGCGCCCGGCTGTCCTGAAACGCAAAGCTTTCGTCGAACAGCACCACGTCGTCCCATTGCGAGCCCTGCGACTTGTGCACGGTCAGCACATAGCCGTAGTCGAACTCGTCATAGGGCTTGCGCTGGTCCCACGGGATCGCGTCGATGCCGCCCTCGAAGCAGTCGTGGCGCACCGAGACCTTGGTAACCTTGTGGCCGAACTCCTCGTCGGGCGACAGCCGCATGGTCAGGATCTTTGACTTGCCCCGCGGCTGGGTGCGCGATTTGACCCGCCACAGACCGCCGTTGAACAGCCCTTTCTTGCGGTTGTTGCGCAGGCACACCAGCTTGTCGCCGGCCACCGGAAACGGGTCCTCGATGTTCTGCTTTTGCCGAACCCGCATGTTGTAAGCGCGGCGGGTGTTGTTGCGGCCGACCAGCACCTGGTCGGCGCCCATCACGCGGTCGGGATCGAGTTCGCTACGCGGCACCACCTCGCTCTCGCCATGGCGGCCGATTTCGAGCTCGCGACCTTCGCGAACGTCCATCGACATTCGAACGATCGGGTCGTCCTGGGCCTGGCGGTGCACCTCGGTCAGCATCGAGTCCGGCTCGCAATCCGTGAAGAAGCCGCCGCCCTGGATCGGCGGCAATTGTGCGGGGTCACCGAGCACCAGCAACGGACAGTCGAACGACATCAGGTCGCGGCCTAGCTCGGCATCGACCATCGAGCATTCGTCGATCACGATCAGTTTTGCCTTCGAGGCCGGTGCGTCGTCCCAGAGCTCAAAGCTCGGCTGTTCCACGCCGGATTCCTTGGCGCGGTAGATCAGCGAGTGGATCGTCGAGGCGTTGTCGCAGCCCTTGTTGCGCATCACCAGTGCCGCCTTGCCGGTGAAGGCGGCATATTTCACCTCGCCGTCGACGCCCTCGGCGATGTGCCGCGCCAGCGTGGTCTTGCCGGTGCCGGCATAGCCGAACAGCCGGAACACCGGCGGCGTGCCGCCTCGGCCGGGCTTGGCTTTCAGCCAGTCGGCAACGGCTTTCAACGCGGCATCCTGATGCGGGGTGAAGGAGGTCATGGTCAAGGTGAGGGAGGGGCGCCGGCGGACCGCCGACTCACGAATACCCGAAACTAACCATTGCAAAGGCCAGTGCAAGCCACTGCAGCGCACACACCGCGTCCGGGAAAACGAAAGCATTTTCAGGCTGTTCTGCAGGCGTGCCGGGGAGGGCGGCGTCGCTTCTCGTTGATCTAGCGCAAAGTACCGCGGTGGAGGCCCGTTTAGACATGTTCCAGGACAACGGCGTCCCCCGGGGATTCGCGCATCTGTGCGACCCTCTCCGCTAACTTTTGGGGGCACGGGCTTCAGCTCGTGAAAAGCATGCCAGTGTCGCGACGCGCATTATTGTCGGCCTTTTTTCCTTCGGCGCCCGCCGATGCCGCGGTCGATTCAAGCGCCTGTGAACAGCCGAGGCTCGTGGCGACCGTCTCCACCGCGAACATCTGCGTCGAGAGACACGGGGTGAGCTGTCGGCGTTGCGCGGAAGTCTGCGACCACTCCGCTATTCGAATCCCCGCCCGGGAACGCAAGGGAGCGGTCATCGATGCCGCGGCCTGCACGGGCTGCGGGGACTGCGCCCCGGTCTGTCCCGTCGAGGCGATCGCGATGCTGCCCCGCGAGCGGGCCGAGCTCGCATCCGAAGTGGCGAGGCTGGTGGCCGGTCATGGCTAATTCCCAGAACATCTGCGGTGTTGCCGTGTATCTCGCACCGGGCGCCGGCGCGGATCTTACGGCCAGAATACAGGCGCTGCCGGGCGTCGAGCTGCAGGCGGCCTCCGGCGAGCAAAGGCTGGCGGCGACCGTCGTCGACACGCCGACAAGCATGGCGATCGATCAGATTGCGGCCATTCATCGCATGCCCGGCGTGGTCGCCGCCTCGCTGATCTTCCATGCGGTCGATGAGGCGGACGGCGGGGCCGAGCCCTTTGACGACAATCCTTGCGAAGACAATGCGGCGTGCGGTGCAGGCACCGGACATCGCGTGTCAACCGGACCGACAGAGATTCGTTAAGCGGAGAGCGAACGATGGACAACCAATCCACCGATACCCATGAACGACAGACCACGCGTCGCGAGGCGTTGAAGGCCGCGGCTGCGGTCGCTGCCGCTGCGACGATCGGAGTCACGCTGCCCGACACGGCGGGGGCTCAGACCGGCAAGACCGACGGCATCAGGTGGGACAAGGGCGTCTGCCGCTTTTGCGGCACCGGTTGCGGCGTCATCGTCGGCACCAAGAACGGCAAGGTGGTTGCGACCCAGGGCGATCCCGATGCGCCGGTGAACCGCGGTCTCAACTGCATCAAGGGCTATTTCCTGTCGAAGATCATGTATGGCGAGGACCGGCTGACCCAGCCGCTGCTGCGCATGAAGAACGGCAAGTTCGACAAGAACGGCGAGTTCGCGCCGGTTTCCTGGGACGACGCCTTCAAGATCATGGCCGAGAAATGGAAGGCCGCGTTGAAGGCGAATGGCCCGTCATCGGTCGGCATGTTCGGCTCCGGCCAGTGGACGATCTGGGAAGGCTATGCCGCCGCCAAGCTGCTCAAGGCGGGGTTCCGAACCAACAATCTCGACCCGAACGCGCGCCATTGCATGGCCTCGGCCGTCGCCGGCTTCATGCGGACGTTCGGCATCGACGAGCCGATGGGCTGCTATGACGACATCGAGCAAACCGACGCGTTCGTGCTGTGGGGCGCCAACATGGCGGAGATGCATCCGATCCTGTGGTCGCGTCTCACCGACCGCCGCCTGACGCATGAAGGCTGCGAAGTGCACGTGCTGTCGACCTTCGAGCACCGCTCGTTCGAACTGGCCGACAATTCGATGGTGTTCACGCCGCACGGCGACCTTGCGATCCTCAACTACATCCAGAACTACATCGTCAACTCGGGAGCGATGAACAAGGATTTCGTCGAAAAGCATATCGAGTTCGCTTCGACCGTCACCGACATCGGCTACGGGCTGCGTCCAACGCACGCGCTCGAAGTGAAGGCAGTAAACGCCTCGCACAAGGCGGGCAAGGACGGCGCGCTGGATCCGGCAGGAATGAAGGACAAGATCGGGCTCGACGAATACAAGAGGCTGCTCGAGCCATACACGCTCGACTACGCCGCCAAGGCGTCCGGGGTACCGAAGGAGAAGCTCGAGCGGCTCGCCAAGCTCTATGCCGATCCGAAGAAGAAGATCATTTCCTACTGGACCATGGGCTTCAACCAGCACACGCGCGGCACGTGGGCCAACAACATGATCTATAACGTGCACCTGCTCACGGGCAAGATCGCGGAGCCGGGCAGCGGTCCGTTCTCGTTGACCGGCCAGCCGTCCGCGTGCGGCACCGCGCGCGAGGTCGGCACGTTTTCGCATCGTTTGCCGGCCGACATGGTCGTTACGAATCCCAAGCACCGCGCCGAGACCGAGAAGGTCTGGCAGCTCCCCGAAGGCACGCTGCCGGGCAACGTCGGCTATCACGCCGTGCAGCAGCACCGCATGCTGAAGGACGGCAAGCTCAACGCCTACTGGGTCCAGTGCAACAACAACATGCAGACGGCCCCGAACATGAACGAGGAAGGCTACCCAGGCTACCGCAATCCGGCCGCCTTCGTCGTCGTCTCCGATCCGTATCCGACCGTCACCGCGCTGGCCGCCGACCTCATCCTGCCCACCGCGATGTGGATGGAAAAGGAAGGCGCCTATGGCAACGCCGAGCGGCGCACGCAGTTCTGGCGGCAGCAGGTCAAGGCGCCGGGCGAGGCGCGCTCCGACCTGTGGCAGCTGATGGAGTTCTCGAAGCATTTCAAGCTCGAGGAAGTGTGGCCGGAAGAACTGATCGCCAAGAAGCCCGAATGGCGCGGCAAGACCCTGTTCGACGTGCTCTATGCCAATGGCGAGGTGAACAAGTTCCCCGTCACCGAATGCCAGAAGGGTTATGACAACTCCGAGAGTGCGGCCTTCGGCTTCTACGTGCAGAAGGGCCTGTTTGAGGAATACGCCAAATTTGGTCGCGGCCATGGGCACGATCTGGCCGACTTTGAGCAGTACCATCAGGCGCGCGGGCTGCGTTGGCCGGTCGTCAACAACAAGGAAACGCTGTGGCGCTTCCGCGAAGGATACGATCCCTACGTAAAGCCGGGCGAAGGCGTCTCGTTCTACGGCAAGCCCGACAAGAAGGCGCGCATCATCTTCTGCCCGGTCGAGCCGGCCGCCGAGTCGCCGGACAAGGAATTCGACCTGTGGCTGTGCACCGGCCGCGTGCTGGAGCACTGGCATTCCGGCTCGATGACGCGCCGCGTGCCCGAACTGCATCGCTCCGTGCCGGCGGCGACGCTGTTCATGCATCCGGACGACGCGGCCGATCGCAAGCTGCTGCGCGGCCAGCCGATCAAGATCCAGACCCGTCGCGGCGAAGTGGTGACGCGGGTGGAGACCAAGGGACGCAACAAGCCGCCCCGCGGGCTCGTCTACTTCCCGTTCTTCGACGAGAGTCAACTCGCCAACAAGCTCACGCTTGATGCGACGTGCCCGATCTCGAAAGAGACGGACTTCAAGAAGTGCGCCTGCCGCGTGGTTAGCGCCTGATCCGGATGCAATGGACCATGGCGGATTCGGGGGCAGGCAATCCGGGCGATCCGCGGCGCCGCAAGGCGCTGCAGGAGATGGCGCGTTTCGGCGGCGGCGCCGCCGTCGCCGCGACGATGCTGACCGGGTTCGGCGTGTCCTCCCGCGCAAAGCCGGCGCAAACGTTGCGGCCGCCCGGCGCATTGCCGGAAAAACAGTTTCTGTCCGCCTGCGTGCGCTGCGGCCTCTGCGTTCGCGACTGTCCCTATGACACCTTGAATCTCTCGGATTGGGCGGACGGTCCGGCAGTCGGAACGCCGTTCTTCGTGGCGCGCAACGTGCCCTGCGAGATGTGCGACAACATTCCATGCGTGAAGGCATGCCCCACCGGCGCGCTCGACCATTCGCTCACCGACATCGCGAAGGCGAAAATGGGCGTGGCCGTGATCACCAGCCGCGAGACCTGCCTCAATCTGCAGGGGCTGCGTTGCGACGTCTGCTATCGGGTGTGCCCTGCGATCGACAAGGCGATCACGCTGGAGACCTCGCACAACGCCCGCACCGCCAGGCACGCGATTTTCGAGCCAGTGGTTCATGCCGAATACTGCACCGGCTGCGGCAAATGCGAGAAATCCTGCGTGCTGAACGACGCCGCGATCAAGGTGCTGCCGATCGAGATCGCCGCGCTGAAGCAGGACGAGCACTATCTCCGCGGCTGGGAAGAGAAGAAAAAGTCCGGCGCCCCGCTCGTCGATGCGCCGCTCAAGCTGCCGGTGCGCAAGCCCGACGCGGGAGGCGCGCCATGACCGCCAACGCCAGGCCATATCGTGAAGCGCGTGCGCAGAAGGGCCTTTGGGCATCGACGCGTTTTTTGGTGCTGCGCCGGATCAGCCAGCTGTCGTTCCTGGCCCTGTTCCTGTCGGGGCCGCTGTTCGGCATCTGGATCGCGAAAGGCACCTTGGCCTCGTCGATGACGCTTGGCGTGCTGCCGCTGAACGATCCCTTCATTTTCCTGCAATCGCTGGCGGCGCGGCACTGGCCCGAGGGCGTTGCGATCCTCGGCACGGCGATCGTTCTGGGCAGCTATCTGCTGCTCGGCGGTCGCAGCTATTGCGCCTGGGTCTGTCCGGTCAACCCGGTAACCGATCTCGCCGCCTGGCTGCGGCGCCGGCTGGGCATCACCTACACGGCCAAGGTTCGCCCCGAACTGCGGCTCTATTTCGTCGTCGGCGTGCTGGCAGCGTCCGCCGTGTCCGGCTCCATGGCGTGGGAGCTCATCAATCCAATCACCGCCTTGCATCGCGCGCTCGTCTTTGGCCTCTGGTCTGGAGCGTGTGGGGCCGGAGCGATCTTCATCTTCGATCTCTTCGTGGCGAAGCACGGCTGGTGCGGCCATCTCTGCCCCGTCGGGGCATTCTATGGCCAGATCGGCAGGGTGTCGTTGCTGCGCGTGGCTGCGGATAACCGCGCCGCCTGCGACGACTGCATGGACTGCTTTGCCGTCTGCCCGGAACCGCACGTCATCAGCCCCGCGCTCAGGGGCGAACGGTCCGGCACGAGCCCTGTCATTGCGTCGGGCGACTGCACGCTGTGCGGCGCCTGCATCGATGTCTGCTCCAAGCGGGTGTTCAATCTGGGCCTGCGCGCACGCAGCGGCGTGGCCCCCACCAATTCCGCGACGGTGACAGCTTCTGCTTCGCAAGTCGCGCCAACACGTCGCAGTCCTGAAAGGGTCGCCCCATGAAGCTTGTCCGATTCATTCCACTGGTTACGACGCTGGCCGTGATCCTCGCGCCTCTTGTCGCCGTCGGGCCGCAGGCCCAGGAGGCCAAGGCGCCAAAAAGCCTGCGTGAGGCGCCGCTCACCGATACGTCGTCCGCTCCCGACGTCGGCAAGCAATCGGTGCCGGCCGGCGGCTTTGACCGAGCCTATCGCCAGCAGCCGCCGCTGATTCCCCACAAGGTCGAAGGCTATCAGATCAGCAGCGAGAACAATGCCTGCATGGGTTGCCATGACTGGCCCGGCAATGCGCGCGTCAACGCGCCGAAGATTTCCGAAACGCACTATGTCGACCGGCAGGGCGTGCGGCTCGATAAGGTCGCGGGCACCCGCTATTTCTGCCAGCAGTGCCACGTGCCGCAGGCCGACGCCAAGCCGCTGGTCGGCAACATCTTCAAGAACGCGACGCAGGCGAAGTGAGGCGATAATGGCCGATACCGACACCGCCGCTGCTCCGGCAGCCCCGCGGCCAGGCCTGGTAGCCAGGCTCCGGCGCTGGTTCCTCTCGCCGACGGCGCGCTTCGCCTGGGGCCTGATCATCATCGTCGGCTTTGTCGCCGGCGTCATCTTCTGGGGCGGCTTCAACTGGGCGATGGAGGCGACGAACACCGAGCAGTTCTGCATTTCCTGTCATGAGATGAAGGACAACGTCTACGCCGAGTACCGCAACACGCCGCACTACTCGAACCGCACCGGCGTGCGCGCGAGTTGTCCGGACTGCCACGTGCCGAAGGAATGGGGGCACAAGGTTGTCCGCAAGATCCAGGCATCGAACGAGCTGTATCACAAGGCGCTTGGAAGCATCGATACGCCGGAGAAATTCAACGCGCATCGCCTCGACCTCGCCAAGAACGTATGGCGCGCCATGAAGACCACGGATTCGCGCGAATGCCGCAACTGCCACAAGTTTGATCACATGGAGTACGCGGCGCAGGAGCCGCGGGCCTCCAAGCTGCACCAGACGGCGTTCGCGCAAGGCAAGACCTGCATCGATTGCCATCAGGGAATCGCCCACAAGCTTCCGCCGAAAGCGCAGGAATCCTATCGCGAGATGCTCGACAACATCGATCAGGTTGGGCCGCTGCAGAAGCTGATCGATTTCCTCCAGGACGCCGACGTCGCCCGGGCGAAGGCGGCGCGATAGGAGTGCATCGGGTTCCGGCCTGAAGGGGCGACCCGCCGCTTGCGCGGGCTGCCAGTTCTCCCGCCAAGCGGAATTGCCGAGCTCTGGACTCAATCACCCGCACGGTTAGACTGACGACAACAACAAGATCGTCGCGGGAGAGAGATCATGAAATTCGGGATCTTCTACGAACTGCAGCTGCCACGCCCATGGGAAGAGGGCGACGAACTCCGGCTCTACCAGAACGCACTGACGCAGCTCGAAACCGCCGACCGTCTCGGCTACGACCACGCCTGGGTGGTGGAGCATCATTTCCTCGAGGAATACTCGCACTCGCCCGCCCCGGAATCCTTTCTCGCCGCCGCCAGCCAGCGCACCAAGAACATCCGGCTCGGGCATGGCATCTTCCAGCTCACCACGAACCATCCCGCGCGCGTTGCCGAAAAAGTAGCAGTTCTCGATCTGCTCTCGAACGGCCGCTGCGAATTCGGCATGGGCGAGAGCGCGTCCATCACCGAATTGACCCCGTTCGGCCGCGACATGGAAACCAAGCGTGAGGTGTTCGAGGAAGCCGTCCAGGCGATTTTCCCGATGTTCACCAAGGTGGGCACCGAGCATCACGGCAAGTATTTCGATATACCGCTGCGCAACGTGGTGCCGAAGCCCGTGCAGAAGCCACATCCGCCGCTGTGGATGGCCTGCTCGCAATTGCAGACCATCGAGCGTGCCGGCGAGAACGGCTTTGGCGCGCTGGGTTTCCAGTTCGTCAGCGCGGACGCCGCGCATGCCTGGGTGCATGCCTATTACAACGCGATTACAAAACGGCTGAAGAAGCTCGCCGATTACGTGATCAACCCGAACATGGCGCTGGTGTCGTTCTTCATGTGCGCCGAGACCGACGAGGAAGCGCGCCGCCGCGCCGACGGCGCCACCTTCTTCCAGTTCGCGCTGCGCTTCTACGGCGCCTCGCAGAACCGGCAGCGTCCCGATCCCGGCACCGTCAACATGTGGGACGAGTACAACAAGTGGAAGCGCGAGAACCCGGAAGCGCAGGAGGCGGCGCTGCGTGGCGGCCTGATCGGCTCGCCGGAAACCATCCGCAAAAAGCTGCGGCGGTTCCGCGCCTCCCATATCGACCAGGTGATCCTGCTCAACCAGGCCGGCAAGAATACCCATGAGCACATCTGCGAGTCGCTCGAACTGTTCGGCAAGGAAGTGATGCCGGAATTCCAGAACGATCCCGAACATGAGGCGTGGAAGAAAGGCGTGCTGAGCGGCGCCATCAAGCTCGAGGAGATCGACACCGAGGCCTTCAAGGACCGTTACGGCAAGCTGGCGGTGAATGTGGCGCCGGCGCCGCAGAAGGTGGCGGCGGGGTAGGCGCTGTTGCGCCCTGAAGCGCCTCGCTTTTGCCGGGGCGCCGATCTAAAAGCGGCGCATGAAGCGGATCGGAATTTGGCTGTTCTACGGCGTAGGCGCGATCGCGATCGCCTATCTTGCGCTGTATGCTTACGCGCTCTGGACGCGGCCTGATCTCACGCCGGGCGATCCCATCCGCATTTTTCGAAAACCCGACGCACCGAGCTATTCGCAGGTCCCGTCATTCCGGGTCGGGTCCTTCGGACCATTCCGGAACGGCGAGGGGCCGCGAGCAGGCTTGCCCGTGCATCCTACCCCGCCACCACAAACCGCTGTTGATCCCCCGCGCCCGCCGGCGTGATCGGAATCCCGCCGTCGGCATATTCGTTCAGCTTGTTGCGCAGCGTACGGATCGAGATGCCGAGGATATTGGCGGCATGGGTGCGGTTGCCGAGGCAGTGCTTGAGCGTTTCGAGGATCAGGTCGCGCTCGACATCGGCGACGGTGCGGCCGACCAGCGCTCGCGTGACCTGCTCGGCGGCAAGGGTCGCGTGCGCCACGGCGGGGACGGTCTTGGCGAGGTCGAGGCGGTCGCCGTCGGGGGTCAGGATCGCCTCGGGGCCGATCTCGTCGCCCTGCGCCATCAGCACCGAACGGTGCATGGTGTTTTCCAGCTCGCGGACGTTGCCCTGCCAGCGGTTCGAGGTCAGCACGCGCCTTGCGTCGGCCGAGATCGGCCGCAACGGCACGCCGTTGGCGTCGGCATATTTCTTGGCAAAATGCTGCGCCAGTTCGAGGATGTCGGCGGGGCGGTCGCGCAGCGGCGGGATCTTCAGGTTGACGACGTTGAGGCGGAACAGCAGATCCTCGCGGAAGGTGCCTTCGCGCACGGCGTCGGCGAGGTTGCGGTTCGAGGTGGCGATGATGCGGATATCGACCGGCACCGGCTTGGTGCCGCCGACGCGGTCGATCACGCGCTCCTGGATGGCGCGCAGCAGTTTCGATTGCAGGCGGACGTCCATCTCGGAGATTTCGTCCAGCAGCAGCGTGCCGCCGGTGGCCTCCTCGAACTTGCCGATGCGGCGGGCGATGGCGCCGGTGAAGGCGCCTTTCTCGTGGCCGAACAATTCGGATTCGAGCAAATGTTCCGGGATCGCCGCGCAGTTGATCGAGATGAACGGCCGCTTGGCGCGGTTGGAGCGGGAATGGACGTACCGCGCCAGCACTTCCTTGCCGGTGCCGGATTCGCCCGTGATCATGATCGAGGCATCCGAGCCCGCGATCTGCTGCGCGATCTTGATGACCTTGCCCATGGCTTCGTCGCGGTAGATCAGGTCGCGTGAATCATTGGCGACGGCGGCGAGCACCGCGGCGATCAGCTCCGGATCGGGCGGCAGCGGGATGTATTCCTTGGCGCCGGCGTGGATCGCGGCGACCGCAGCGCGGGCGTCGTTGGAGATGCCGCAGGCCACGATCGGCACATGGATGTGCTCGGCTTCCAGCCGCATCACCAGGTCGCGGATGTCGAGCGCGACGTCGACCAGCAGCAGGTCGGCGCCCTTGCCGCCGCGCAGCACGGCCATCGCCTGTTCGATCGCCTCGGCGTGGGTGACCGATGCGCCGTTTTCCATCGCGATCTTGGTGGCGGTCGTAAGCTGGCCCTTCAATGTGCCAACGATGAGAAGCCGCATGTTGATCTCCTGTCCGTCTGTTCGCGCCGCTTTCGGCGCGTATCGCCAAATTACTAGTTGCGTTCCGCCTTGATGATTTCCGTCATGGTGACGCCGAGCTTGTCTTCCACCAGCACCACTTCGCCGCGCGCCACCAGGCGGTTGTTGACGTAGATGTCGATGGCTTCGCCGACGCGGCGGTCGAGTTCGAGCACGGTGCCGGGCCCGAGCTTCAACAGCTCGCCGACGTCCATCTTGGAACGGCCGAGCACGGCCGAAACCTGCACCGGCACGTCGAACACCGCCTCGAGGTCGGCGGCGATGCGCGAAGCCTGTTCGTCCTCATTATAGGCGAGGTCGTCGATTGGCGGTGCGTCCGCGGCGTTGAGGTCGGGTAGCGGTACCTGTGCGTCGGTGTCACTCATGGTTCAGTCCTCATGGCCCTTACGTTGCGGCCTGACCGCGGGACGCCAGATAGCGTCCGACGAGTTCGCTGATTTTCGATTCGATGGCCGTCCGTTCCAGCACCACGCCGCCGTCGGCCCATTCGATCCGGCAGTCGCCGGTGGCGATGGCGGGTTCGGCAAGAATGACGAGCCGGCCTTCGAAGCCGCTCTGGGCGGCCTGCCGCTCGATCTTCTCGCGGGCAGCATCGTAGAGCTGGTCGTTGATGCGGACGACGAGATGCGGGGTCGCGACCAGATGCGAGAAGCAGTCGCTGACCAGCGCCATGATCTCGCCGAGCGGTTCGCGGACGATCAGTTCGCTGCACAGCTTGCGCGCCACCGCCACAGCAACGTCGACCGCCTCGGTCTCCATCCTGGTCTCGATGCCGGAGAAGCGCGAGGCGATGCCGCGGATGGCGATGCCGATCTCCTCCAGCGCCAGCGCGGCGCGGCGATCGCTTTCCACCTTCGCCTCGTGCTGGGCCGCTTCGTAGCCGGCGCGGTAGGCACGCGCTTCGGCCTCCGCGACCTTCTCGGCGATCTCGGCGCTCGTGGCGGCGCGTTCGCGCGTCTTGTCGGGAGCGGCAAAGTCGGTGTCGAACAGGAATTTTGCGGGCGCGGCCATCAATACACCAATTCGTCGTCGGCGCGGTTCTTGGTCAGCGTGATTTCGCCTCGCGCCGCCATGTCCTTGGCCATGTTGACGAGCAGCGCCTGCGCCTCGTCGACGTCGCGCAGCCGCACCGGTCCCATCGCCGCCATGTCGTCCATCAGCATCTTGCCGGCGCGCGAGGACATGTTGCCGAGGAAGAAGCCGCGCACCTCCTCATTGGCGCTCTTCAGCGCGATGCCGAGCTTGTCCTTGTCGACGTTGCGCATCAGCGTCTGCGCCGAGGCGGAATCGAGCTTGATCAGGTCGTCGAAGGTGAACATCAGCGCCTTGATGCGCTCGGCGGATTCGCGGTTCTCTTCTTCCAGCGAGGTGATGAAGCGGGTTTCGGTCTGGCGGTCGAAATTGTTGAAGATTTCAGCCATCACCTCGTGGGCGTCGCGGCGGCGGGTCTGCGACAGGTTGGACATGAATTCGGTGCGCAGCGTCTGTTCGACGCGCTCGATGACTTCCTTCTGCACCGCTTCCATCTTCAGCATGCGGCCGACCACGTCGAGCGCCAGATCCTCGGGGAGAATCGCCAGCACGCGCGCGGCATGTTCCGGCTTCAGCTTCGACAGCACCACTGCGATGGTCTGTGGGTATTCGTTCTTGAGGTAGTTGGCGAGCACCTCTTCCTGCACGTTGGATAATTTTTCCCACATGTTGCGGCCGGCGGGGCCGCGGATTTCGTCCATGATGCCGGAAACACGGTCGGTCGGCAGGTATTGCTGCAACAGCCGCTCGGTGGCGTCGAAGGTGCCCATCAGCGCGCCGGAGGCCGACATGCGCGAGACGAATTCCAGCATCAGGTCTTCCACCACGTCGGCCTCGACGGTGCCGAGTGTCGACATGTGGATCGACAATTCGCGCACCTCGTCGTCGTCGAGCTGCGCCCACACCTTGCCGCCATACTGCTCGCCGAGCGCCAGCATCAGGATGGCGGCGCGCTTCGGGCCGCTCAGCGGCTTGCCCTTGGCGCGGCCGGCCTGACGGCTTGCCAGCGCCGAGATGACGGTGGTGATATCGTTGGCGTTTGAGGCGTTCGGTGCGGCGGCCATGTCAGCTCTCGGCGGGTTCGCTCAGCCATTGACGAACAATGGAGGCGGTCTCGTTCGGATTGCGTTCGGCCAGTTCGCCGACCCGGTGCACGGCCTGGGCGTGGACCTGGCCCTGAACCTGGGCGACGTCGATCAATTGGGCGGCGCCGCTGGTGCCCGGAAGCAGGGCCTGGCCTGACCCGTCTTCCTGCGTGCCGTCGGTCAAAGCGGGCAGCGAATCGGCCTGTCCGGGGACGACTTCGGCGGCCAGGATGCGCTTGACCAGCGGGCGGATCACCAGGAACAGCACCACGAGGCCGAGCAGCATCATGACGCCGAGTTCGATGACATACATGACGTCATCCTTGGTGAACTGCAGCATGCCGAGCAGGCCGGTCGGCTCCATCACCGGCGGCACCGATGGCGCTTCGGCAAAGCGAAGGTTGACGACCTCGACCTGGTCGCCGCGCTTCTGGTCGAAACCGATCGCGGAGCGGACCAGGGTGGCGATGCGATCGAGCTGCTCCTTGCTGCGGTCCTGATAGACCATCTCGCCTTTGTCGTTCTTGGTGTAGGCACCGTCGACCAGCACCGCGACCGAGATGCGGTTGACGCGGCCGGCCTCGGTCACTTCGGTCTTGGTGGTGCGCGAAATCTCGTAATTGTTGGTCTCTTCGCTCTTCTTGCTCTGGTCGCGGGCGGCGGCGGTGGCGTTGGCCTGGTTGCCGGGAAGCTCGTTGTTGACCGTCACCTGGCCGCCGTCGCCGGCGCTGGCGGAGGATTCCTCGCGGGTCTGGCTGGAGCGCAGCACGCGGCCCTCGGGATCGAATTTGTCCGAGGTCTGGGTCACCTTGTTGTAGTCGAAGTCGGCGGTGAGCTGGACGCGGGCGCGGCCCTGGCCGACCACCGAGGAGACGATCGCCTCGACCTCGTTGCGCATCTGCTTCTCGAAGGCGGTGCGGCGCTCGTCGCCGGCCGCGTTATCGCCTTCCTTGCCGGCGCCGTCGGCCAGCAGCCGGCCGGCTTCGTCGACGATCGAGACCCGCTGCGGCTTCAATCCGTTGACGGCGGAGGCAACGACGTGGCGGATGGCGCGGATCTGCTGCGGTTCGAGGCTGCCGCGCACCCGCACCACGATCGAGGCCGACGGCTCTGGCGCTTCGCGGGCGAACAGCGGCCGTTCCGGCAGCACCAGATGGACGCGGGCGGCCTGGATGCGGTCGATGGCGCGGATGGTGCGGGCGAGTTCGCCCTCCAGCGCGCGCAGGTGGTTGATGTTCTGAACGAAACTGGTGGTGCCGAGCGCATCGGACTTGTCGAATATCTCGTAGCCGACGCTGCCGCCCTTGGGCAGGTTGCTTTCGGCCAGCTTCATCCGCAGCCGCGTCACCTTGTCCTTCGGGACCATGATGACCGCGCCTTCGTTGCGGATATCGAAGGGAATCGCCTGGCGCTCCAGGTCCTTGATGATCAAGGAGGAATCTTCGGGTGCGAGGTCGGTGAACAGCGTGGTCATCTGCGGGGTGGTGACGCGCATGATGACAAAGCCGAAGAATCCGATCAGCGCGGTCGTGACCGCGACCATCGCCATCAGCCGTGCCGCACCGAGGCTCTGCAGAAAACCAACGAGACCTTGCACCAACCGCCCCCAGGGATTCGGTCCCAAGATTCGTATCGGGGACCGACTGGGCAATTATTGCCTAGGGGATGGTTTCGATATGGTTAACAACCGTTAAGGCCGGCGCGAATTGTTCAAGCATGAAAAAAACCAGCTTCGCAAAACGAAGCCGGTTTTCATCAAATCTTTCGGGTCGGGAGAGCTTACTGGCGATATTGCTGGATCCGGGTGGTCCGCAGGCCGGCCAGGCCATGCTGATCAATCGAAAACTGCCAGGAGAGGAACTCGTCGACCGTCAGCGTGTAACGGCTGCAGGCTTCCTCGAGGGAGAGCAGGCCACCGCGGACCGCTGCGACGACTTCGGCCTTGCGGCGGATAACCCACCGTTTGGTGCCGGGCGCGGGCAGGTCGGCAATTGTTAACGGACTACCGTCAGGCCCGATGACGTATTTTACCCTCGGGCGATGGGGTTCTGTCATGGCGTACTCACAAACTCTCAACCACTGAACTCACGGTAGCAACTTACGCCCGTCGGCTTAAAAATTGCCTAAGCCTACGACTCCAATGCGATTCTCCCTGAAATGAACAAAAAATATGCCGCGCCGGGCGCCCCGCGACGCCCGTGGACACAATCAATGATTGCTGATCTGACTTTGCTCTAACAGAGCGAGCCGATGGCGCGCCGGCTTGGGCCTCAGGTCTGGCGCACCACCCGCTTGATCTTGTCGGTGGTGTAGGTCTGGCCGCCGATCGAAAGCAGCGGCGGGGAGGCGGTCAGGTCGACGGAATCGACGATGCCCTGGACTTCGGTTGAAATCGCCACGCTATTGCCTGAACTGTCCTTGCCCGTGGCAGTCAGGGTGTAGGTCCCGGCCGGATACTGCACGCCGTCATTACCCTTGCCGTCCCAGACGAAACTGGAACTGCCCTGCTTCAGCGCGAAGTTGCCGCTGTAGCAGGTCTGTCCCGCCGCGTTCGTGATCGTGATCGTCGCGCTGGTGTCCTTGTCCGACTGGAAATTCCAGGTCGCCGATTTGTCAAACTGCGCCTTGCTGCCGTCGACCGCGACTTTGCTGCCGACATAGACCAGTGCCTGGGTCGCCTGCGCGCTCTTTTCGATCTCTACCAGCGACTTCAACTGCTCGTTCTGCTTGAGCTGCTGCTCGATGCCGGCGAACTGTACGAGCTGCTGGGTGAACTGGTTGGTGTCGAGCGGATCCAGCGGATTCTGGTTTTGAAGCTGCGTGGTGAGGAGCGTCAGGAAGGTCTGGAAATTATCCGCGATCCCCGTCGTCTTCTCCGACGCGGTGTTGTTGCTCGTCGCGCTGCCTGTGCCGGGTGCCGAGACGACCGTCGTCGGCATGGTTGCATCAACTGCCATGACACTCTCCGTTAAATTCTGATGTCGATGCCGCCGCTCGAACCGAGCATGCGGCCGTAGCCGCGGCCGGCCACGTGGGGCGGAACATTGTCTTCCTCGCTGACGACGAGGCGATGGGCATTCGGGTTGGACTGGTTGCCGTCGTTCTGGCCCTGCGAGGACTGGTCGCGCAGGCTGAATTGAAGACCGCCATTGCCCGTCGAAAGCCCGGCATTATCCAGCGCACGCTGCAACTGGTTGGCGTCCTGGCGCAGCATCGACAGCGTTTCCGGCCGCTCGACCGTCAGATGCGACGTCACCTGTCCGTGGCGGTCGACATCGATGCGGACGTCGATGCGGCCGAGTTCGGCGGGATCGAGCCGGATTTCGAAGCGGGTCTTGCCGCTCTGGACGGAAGCGGCGATTTCCATCGCAAGCCCGCTCACCGGCACCGGCGCGCCGCTCGCGGCGGTCGCGGTGAGCTGGCTTGCGGCAACCAGCGTCGTGGCGGGGGTGATGTGTTGAGCCTGGATCGCGCCGGCGGCATGTACGCCGTTAACGGCGGAGTTGACCGGCGTCTGGCCCGCATCAGGCGCGACAAGGTGCGAATTGGTCTGAGGATTGGCGGTCGGCGAGGTGACGGAATTGCCCGACGCATCGACCTTGGCGCCATCGGCGACGCCATGCCCGGATTTCGGCTGGCCGCTGGTTTCGGTCGGCGCGGTGACGTCGGGCACAACCGTATCCGCGGCGGGCGTTGCAGCGGGCGCAGTTGTATCGGTCGCGTCGGTGGAGGCGGCCAGCTCGACGGCCGTCGTGGCGCTCTTCCTGGCGAGATCCGGGTTCTTGAGCGGCGCGGCGGCTTTGGTTGCGGCGGGCGTCGTCGCGGCCATGGAAGCGGCCTGGACGGCGCCGCTCGCGATGGACGGTTCGCTGGATGTGACCGCAACACTAATGACCTGTGCAGCGCTGCCCTGTGCGGCGGTCTTGGCGGCAGCGTCGCCTTGCGCGGTCGTCGCGGTTTCGGGCTCGGCTGTGGCAGTGCCGGGCGTCGCCGCGGCGGGCGTGGCCGGCGCCGTCTCGGCGGCGAGCGAAGCCGAGGCTGCGATCGCAGCGGCAGCGATCGCCAGCGGAGCGGCGGCCGTTTCCGTTGCTTGCGCCACGGCGGGCGTCGCAGCCGGCGCGTTGGCGGCAGGGATGACGACGGCGATGGCGTCGGCCGTCACCACGGCCGTTGCGGCCTGCGCGGCTTCGGCCGGATCGGCGGCCGCGGAAGCGTCGGTCGATGCGGCTTGCGTCTCTTCGGATTTCGTGCCGTCGGATTTCGCCGCGTCGGTCTTCGATTTGCCGCGGCGGGTGGCCTCGGCTTTGGCGTCGGCGTCCGTCTTGCGGTCGGCATCGGCCTTGGCTTCGACGTTGTTGTTGTCGTCGCGCGCCTTGTCATTGCGTGCCTTGTCGCCGCGGGCGTCGGCGGCGGCGTTGCGATCGTTTGAATCGTTGCGCGCGGCTTTGTCTGCCCGATCGGATGCGGCCGCATTATCGCGCGCGCGGTTACCGGACGCGGCCTGGGTGTCGTCCGCGCGGCGCATCGACGGCGTGTTGTCCTGGGCGCGGCGATCATTGGTGCTGGCGGACGTATTGCTGTCGACCAGCGCCGCAAAGCTGTCGTTTCCGGCGGACGGCTCGCTATCCGGCCGGGCGGAGCGTGCCGCCGCGTTCTGAAAAGATGTGTTTGCCGATACTTCTGACGTGACACTGACCACGGGCGATCCTCGCGCTGAGCTCTCGGCTATCAATCAGCAAGGAGCGGGCCAGCCGCCGCGACGAAAAATACATAATATTTTCAATGGTTTGTTGGAGTGGGCAGTAAAATTGCGGGGGCTGATGGCGACCCCCTTTTCTGCCCGGCGGCAAGATTTGCCGCTCTGGATAGGCTCCAAATTGGGGATCGGCTGATTGCCTCGCGGGAAAGCGGACTATATTAAAGAACGGCGTCCGATCCGGTCCGGGAGGGCCGCGTGAAGCTGTAAAGCCTTATAATAAAAGGCATTTTAACCCGGCCGCGGGCCACAGGCGCTAGCAATTGAAATCGATGACCCCTGGCATGCGAAACAATCTGGATCTCGAAGGCCGCCCGCAGGATACGCGGGTCGTGGTCGCCATGTCCGGCGGTGTCGATTCCTCCGTGACGGCGGCCCTGCTGAAGTCCGAAGGTTACGATGTGGTCGGGATCACGCTGCAGCTTTACGACCATGGCGCGGCGACCCACCGCAAGGGCGCCTGCTGCGCCGGCCGCGACATCCACGACGCGCGCAACGTTGCCGAGCGGATCGGCATCCCGCATTACGTGCTCGACTATGAGAGCCGCTTCCGCGAATCCGTGATCGACAATTTTGCCGAAAGCTACGCGCTCGGCGAAACCCCGGTGCCGTGCATCGAGTGCAACCGCTCCGTCAAGTTTCGCGACCTGCTCGCGACCGCGCGCGAACTCGGTGCGCATGCGCTCGCGACCGGTCATTATGTCGCCTCGCGCCGTCTCGCCGACGGATCGCGCGCGCTGGTGTGCGCCGCGGATTCCGATCGCGACCAGAGCTATTTCCTGTTCGCGACCACGCGCGAGCAGCTCGACTATCTGCGCTTTCCGCTCGGCGACATGACCAAGCCGCAGGCGCGCGAACTGGCGCGGCGCTTCGGCCTTGAAGTCGCCGACAAGCAGGACAGCCAGGACATCTGCTTCGTGCCGACCGGGCGCTACACCGATATCATCGGCCGCCTCAAGCCCGGTGCGATCGAGCCCGGCGATATCGTCGATCTCGATGGCCGCGTCATCGGCCGTCATCAGGGCATCGTTCATTTTACCGTCGGCCAGCGCAAGGGATTAGGCATCGCCGCCGGTTCGCCGCTCTACGTCGTCAGGCTCGATGCGGCCAGCCGCCGCGTCGTGGTCGGGCCGCGCGAGGCGTTGCGGATGGATCGGATCCGCCTGCGCGACGTCAACTGGATCGGCGACGGCGCGCTGGAGCGCGTGATCGGCGACGGCATCGAGATGTTCGTGCGCGTGCGTTCGACGCGCCCGCCGCAGCCGGCCTGGCTGCGCGCGGTCGATGGGGAGTATGAGGTCGAACTCGTTGCCGGCGAGGAGGGCGTTTCGCCCGGTCAAGCCTGCGTGTTTTACGACGCCCCGAAGGGACAGGCCCGCGTGCTCGGCGGCGGATTCATCAAGAGCGCGACGGCGAGGGTTGCGGCGAGGGCAGGGACGCAGGAAAAGACTGCCTCGCTCGCCGAGGTGATGCGTACTTATTAAAAGGATCGGGGCGGGGGAAATGGCTGCGGACATCGACCGCGAGGGGGTCGAAAAGGCGTATGGGCGCTGGGCGCCTGTCTACGATCTGGTTTTCGGAAAAGTATTCGACGAAGGCCGCCGCTCGACGATCGCGGAGGCCGACAAGATCGGCGGACGCGTGCTCGACGTCGGGGTCGGCACCGGGCTGTCGCTGTCGGAATACTCGCGCAACACGAAACTATGCGGCGTCGATATTTCCGAGCCGATGCTGCGCCGCGCGCTCAAGCGCGTGCGCGAGTTCGGCCTCAGCAATGTCGAAACGTTGGCGGTGATGGACGCCAAGAACCTCGCGTTCAAGGACTCGTATTTCGATGCGGTGGTGGCGCAATATGTCATCACGGCGGTGCCGGACCCGGAACGCACGCTGGATGATTTCATCCGCGTGCTGAAGCCCGGCGGCGAACTGATTCTGGTCAATCACATCGGCGCCGAAAGCGGGCCGCGCCGCGTCTTCGAACTGGCGTTCGCGCCGCTGGCGCGCCGGCTCGGCTGGCGGCCGGAATTCCCCTGGGAACGGCTGACCAATTGGGCCGCCAAGCATGGCGGCGTCACCTTGACGGAGCGGCGGCCGATGCCGCCGATGGGACATTTTTCGCTGATCCGTTATCGTAAGTCGTAAGAAGCGTCGCGTTTTTCGCCGTCAAAAGCGCGTGTGAGGCAAGGGGCGCAGTTTGACTGCGGAACATCTGCGCGCTCAGGCCGTTTTCTGTTTATGGCAACAAAATCCGCCCTTCTTGTTTCATGTGTGCTGCTGGCGACCGCGAATGCCGCGATAGCGCAAGCCCCGCCGAGCCCGGCCACACCGCCCGCCAAGACCGCGCCCCCTTCGCCCGACCGCGCGGTGAATTGCGCCCCGATGCAGCCGAAGCCGAATCCTGGCGCCGCGGTTCCGGACGGTACCACCACCGGCCAGCGCGCCGAGCCGCTCGGCGACAAACTCGCCCGCGCGGACGGTGTGCTGTGCCCGCCGGCAGGCGTCGATCCCGAAATGCACGCGCCGGCACCCGACACCGGCAAGACACCCGTGATTCCGCCGCCCGGCAGCCCCGGCGGCGATCCCACAATCCGGCCGAAATAGCGTCATTCTGCGGATGCCCGGCCAACCCTCCGGCTTTGCTTGACAGGCCCGCGACCCACTCCTTATATGCCGCGCGTTCGAGGGATAGCGGCACATTGCGCCGCGCCGTTGGACCGTGGCGAGGTAGCTCAGCTGGTTAGAGCACGGGAATCATAATCCTGGGGTCGGGGGTTCGAGTCCCTCTCTCGCTACCATCTTTCCATTGTCCAGCCCGCATACACAGGCAACGTATATTACTGCTCGGCGCGTGCTGATCCGCCCCACGAAGCGGCTTTCAATCCATCATCTTCTGAACGTCCGTGCCGGACGGTCAATAATGACCACCGCCCCAGTAGCAGCCGCCGATGCCGCCAATGCACGGCCCGGCCACCCGGGATCTGCGGCGAATCTCCGGTGGCACCCATTCCTCGAGCGTGCGCCGTTGCGCCGCTTGCCGGCGATCTTTCGCTGCCGGCTTTGAAGGCGGAACAGTTGTCGTTGGGCCAGGTGCCGGCGTGACGGCGGGACCGGTCGACGGCGCGGCTGATGGCGGCGGGTTGGCAGGCGAGGGCGACGGGGTGGGGGTGGCAGGCGTCGGCGGCGCCGCAGCTTCCTTGGATGCTGGCGTGAGTCGCTTCTCGAAGAACGAACTCACCGACGACGTCAGCGCATCCCAGCGCTCGCGGGCGGCGCTGACGCCGCCGGCATATCCCGAAACCCGGCGGCCGAGCCCGGTGAGATCGCGCAAGCCGTTGAACAGCAGAACCGCGAGCAGGGCGATGGTGAGGAAGCGGATTGGATGTCGGAGGGGATAGGAGATGATGCGCATGGCAATCGTCTGGGTCCGCGGCCAAAGCCCAATCGGCTCCAACCGATACGGCACCTCGTTCCGCAGCGCCGTGGCCTCGTGTCGCGGGCCGGTTGCGCCGTTCAGTTCGAGCGCTTCGGCGATCTGGCGAAAGCTCTGGCCTTCTCTGCGCAGTGAAGCAGCGGCGGCGCGGAAGGCCGGGTCGCTGAGCATCTCGGGTTGATCCATTTTCTTGATGTTGGCCACGATACTGGGCCGCAGCAGCAACCGGCGCTGCTCGATCAACTCGGCCAATTTCGAGAAGTTCAGCCTGGCGTCGGCAAGGATTTTTGCGGCGCGGTCCTTGGCGGCCTCGGCAGCCACGACATCGTCCGCGTCCATCTGCTCCATGGCCTTTTTCAGGGAAGCCATGTCGGTGATCATCGCAAAACCTCTTCCGGCGGCAGCCGCGTCGGCCGTCAGCCCTCTCTCTTGCGACACGACTGGTTGCACCACAGTTTCGGCAAGCTGCTCTCTTGGTGAGCAGAGATGATAGGATGAATCCATGAAGATGGCCAGCTGAGTGGCCGACCACGCGGCCGGCCATGTGGCCGTTGATGCGCCGGCCGCAGCGAATGACCGCCGGCGCTCGCCTAATCGGGAAAAGCAAGCAATGGCGCGAAGCTGTCTTTCGCGACTGTCGTCGAGACTACGGCGCGACATCGCAGCTGCGATGCGGTTTGCGTCATGCAGCGTCGGCAGTCTGCTCCAGCGTCAACAGGTTCCCGGACTCAATGTCGACAACTTCGAAAGCTATGATTCTTGCATTGATGAATCTGCATAGTGAGTCTGCGTAATCGCGCGGTCGTTGATCGTCGGGCTAGATGATGAAGTCTCTTCGCGTACTTTCGATCGCTTCGGAGATATTTCCCTTGATCAAGGTCGGCGAACTCGCCGACGTTACCGGCGCCCTTCCGATCAGCCTGAAAGCGGAGGGCGTCGAGGTCCGCACCATCATCCCGGGATACCCCGGCGTGATAAATTCGCTCGGGCAGGTCGATGGTGTGATTCATCTGCCGAATTTTTTCGGCGCAGAGGCGCGCCTGCTCCGGGCGACATCGTTTGAACTCAGCCTTTTCGTTCTCGACGCGCCGCATTTGTTCGCGCGTCCCGGCAACCCTTATGTCCGGGCCGACGGAATGGATTGGCCTGATAACGCGTTGCGCTTTGCCGCGCTGGCGCGCATCGCCGCCGATATCGGCCTTGGCTTCGTCCCGTCCTTTGTCCCTGACGTCGTCCATGCCCACGACTGGCACGGCGCGCTGGCCCTGGCGTACATGCACTATAGCGATCGGCAGCGGCCGGCGACGGTGATGACGGTTCACAACCTTTCCTACCAGGGGGTTTTTCCGCAGGAGATGCTGGCCGCGATCGATCTGCCGCCCGAGTCGTTCGCCATGCACGGCGTCGAATATTATGGACGGATCGGATTCTTGAAGGCCGGTCTTTATTTCGCCGATCGCATCACGACGGTTTCCCCGACCTACGCCAGGGAAATCCTGAGCGATGAGGGCGGCATGGGACTCGCTGGCCTGCTGCGCGAGCGATCATGCGACCTCAGCGGAATCCTCAACGGCATCGATATTTCGGTGTGGGATCCGTCGACGGACCCTCACATCCCCGGCTGTTTCTATCCGGATGTGTCGAGCGGTTTCGAGACCGAGGTGCTGCACAATCGCGCGATCAACAAGGCGGCCTTGCAGCGGCGGCTCGGCCTGCAGGTGGCGCCCGATGCATTCATGCTCGGAATCATCGGTCATCTGTCCAGCAAGAAGGGCGTCGATCTACTGCTCGAAAATCTCCCGACGATCATGCGCGAGGGAATGCAACTGGTCGTGCTGGGGAACGGTGGAAGCCGCAGCCTGCAATATCGCTATCGTACGGCCGCACAGTCCAATCCGGGGCAGGTGAGCGTCATGATCGGGCATGACGAGGGATTGGCCCACCTGATTCAGGCCGGCGCGGATGCACTGGTCGTGCCGTCGCGCTTCGAGCCCTGCGGCCTGACGCAGCTTTGTGCGCTGAGATACGGCACGGTTCCCATCGTCTCGCGTGTCGGTGGTCTGGAAGACACGGTGGTTGACGTCGACGATCTGGCTACCACCGGCGGCGGACAGACCGGATTCAAGTTCGCACCCGTCAACGCAGAAAATCTCGGTGATACCATCCAGCGGGCATGCACGACATTTCACGACGTCGCCGCATGGCGACGGATTCAGCGCAACGGCATGTCGACCGACGTTTCATGGCGCAATCCGGCGAGGCGCTATGCCGATCTTTACGGCGAATTGATCGAAGTGCCGCAGGAGAAGGTCGCCTAGCGTTCGCGCGGGCACTTCGAATGGAACTTCGAGCCAGGGCATCGCATGCCATGCCGGTCGGGAAAATTCCGCAAAATACGAATGATGGTTAACGTCGATTGCGGCAGTCCGTTTTGACAACGCCGGGTGCCGGCTATCTTGCGGAAATCTTCGTGGTTGCTTTCACTTAGATCAATCGTCGCGGTGCGCGCGTCGCAAGATCACAAGTCGCATTCATCAGCGATGGCAAGGGAAGGCCTGCTTGCCTGCCGCGTTGCGCGTGCGACCCGTCGCACTTTGGTCGGAATTTTTTCGTCACAACGATGGCTCGATCAGCGCGCATGTTGGAGTTTGTGATGAACAATACAGTTACCGCCGGCCCGCCTGTCCGTAGCCGATTGGCGCTGATCGTTGCGGGTGTCTTCGCATTGTTCGGTTTGTTTTCAGTCGCAGCACCTGCGCAAGCCGGCTACTACGACTCTTCCTATCCGTGTTCCTATCGTTGCGGCTATCCGGCCTACCGCTATTACCCGCCGTATCGCCCGGTCTACCGCCACCGATGTCATTCGTGCGGGCCGCGCCTGGTTTACGAGCGCCGTTACATCGAACGCCAATATGTCGAGCGGCGCTATGGGTATGGCGGCTATCGCCGCCACTACGGTTATTCTCCGTACGGCTATCGCCGCCATTACGGCTATCCGCGCTATGGAGCTTATCGAAACTATTCGAGGCCGTACGGTTACGGCGGTGTCGGGCGTCGCTGGTCATTGCCGTATGCCGACGGATACGACAGGTCGGGATATGGATATGATGATCGGCCGCGACCGCCGGTGCCGATCTCGAACGAGAGCGACTACTACTAGGTCGCAAGCATTCCCGGAGATTGAAAGAGGAAGCCCGGTCGAGAGACCGGGCTTTTGCTGTTACCGCGTGCCCGCTAGCATGATGTAAGCGCCGACGGCGAACCAGAAGGCATAGTTGCTCACGACCGGTATCTCGATGAAAACGCTGATAACCGCGAAGATGATCACAATGAGCGAAGCAACAAAGCCAAAGTTCACTGCGGATATCTCCCCGGACTACGACAAATGCTCGAGATCTTGCCAAATGATCACGCGGCAAGGGTGCAAGATCCTGTCGCACGCTCAAGGCCACGGCTCCGCCCGACACGCGCAACGCGGATGTCTTTCATCGTGGCGATGGAGTGAATTGGAATCACTGCCATCAGACCGGACGCCCGCTGCGTTCGCGTAAGCCCGCTTCGCGAATTTTTCAGGGCATTAGTTGGAGCGTTTCAAGGCCGGACTGCGTTTTTGCGCGTTCGGCCGGGCGTGACGATGCCACAACGCGCGGTGCGGAGCTTTTTCCCGCGTCTGCCGCGACCTCGGCAGACGCGCCGCGCTCCGCTTGACCGAGCAATGATGTGATTCCGCCGCTGGTTCGTCGCATATCCGGCATTGTTGTGGCGGGCGGCGATTGGATGAGTTCGCTGCGATGGGCGATTCGAAACAAGGTAAACGATTCGCACCTGTCGCAAACTATTGGCCGTGCAGGTAGTTTGCGATCTCGCAGTGAGTCGCCATCGCGCGCGCAGATTTCACACGCACTTTAGCCAAGAAAACACCCCGATTCAGCGGCTCTATCCACAGGGCACGATTCGGTGGAGTTCGTCATGCGTAGCCATGCGGTTATCATAGCAGCGACGCTGGCATGGTTCATCAGCATCGAACGCGCCGACGCAAAGCTCGACATCCTCGTCGACAAGGCGACGCAGCGGATGTTCGTCATTCAGGACGGATACATTCGCTTCATGTGGCCCGTATCCACCGGCCGCGAAGCCACGCAAACCCCGAACGGAATCTTCGCGCCGCAGCGGCTTGAGCGCAACTGGTCCTCCACCGCGTATTACGATTCGCCGATGCCGTTCTCGATCTTCTTCCACAAGGGCTACGCGATCCATGGCAGCTACGCGATCGATCGGCTGGGAGGGCCTGCATCGCACGGATGCGTGCGCTTGCACCCCCATCACGCCGCCATCCTGTTCGACCTCGTGCAACTCGAAGGTCCGAACCGGACGACCATCGAAGTCACCGACCAGGGCCGCCCCATGGAGCCGCCATTGCCGCGGCGAGAGGTCGCTGCGGGACCGGGCATGAACCCGCCGCCGCCCATGAATCCGCCCCCGCTTCTGAGCCCGCCGCCGCAGAGGAGAGTGCGTTATCCGCTCACCGCTGACGAGATGCCAAATCTGGCGCCTGCACAGCCTCCTGTACAGCGCACGCGGCTGAGCGCTGCGAACAATGCGTTGCCGGCCAGGCCTCCGGCGCCGCCGCAGGCGGATCGTCGATTAATCGCGGATGCCAGGCCGCCCGCCAATCCGCCGCGCGCGCCCAGAGCGCCAAGCGATGCCGAAATGACGATCGGTGCCGCGCGGTCGAACGAATCGTACGAGCCTCGTCCCAGAACGAGGCCCGCCGAAGGACCGAAGATCGCGGAACGATCGAATCCAGAACCAGCGGCGGCGAATTCCGGCATCAAGGTTCTGCCTGCATCCTGCTGGACGGGTGGGGCTTCCCGATGGAAGTGGTGGGCGTCGGGCAATCCATGCAGATAATTTGCCGGAGGTCACAGAGTCTGACGTCTGTGAGATCAGCTGCGGCGGTCGCTGCGTAAGTCGACCGGCTCCTGGAAGCCGCGCATCACAAGGTGGTCGGCGCGCACTTCAAAACCGTCGAGCCGATCGAGAAAGCTCATGCCGAGCAGATTGGTCTTCATCTGGCCGCGCGGCACCACCAGCGCCTGCACGGAGCGTTCGACCAGTTTTCCGATCGCCATCCGGTCGAGCCATAGCCGCGCCGCCTTGGTCTGGCCACTCGCGGTTTGGACATCCACGTTGTATTCGAGCAGTTCCAGCGGCAGGCCAAGCGCCTTTGCGGTTTCGTACGTCAGGACGACGGAGGTCGCCCCGGTATCGACCACCATCGGTGCGGCAATCCCGTTGATCTTGGCCTGCACGGCGAAGTCCCCGTTCGAGCCGCGCCGGATCTGCACGGTGTGGACCGGCTCGGGGTGGCGCGAAACATCCGAAGCCGTGCCGTTGGTATACGTAAGCCGCTTCGGACTCTTGGGTGCAACAACGGCGACGATGGCGAGCAGGGACAGCAGAATCAGCAAGCGTTTCATGGTTCGACGTCTCCTCGACTTTCCAAGGCTGCCATGAGGGGATCAACATTTGATCAACGCGCGGCGGCGGTCGCAAAAAAAGTGGAATTCGCGTGAAGAAAATTCAGCCGCCGCCGCGTGCGGCGCGTTGGCGCAGCAGCTTGACGAACGCATCCGCGGGCGGCGAGAGCGCGTCGCCGATAGATTTAGTCACAGCGGCGGATTTCCGGATCGCGCAGCTCGATCAAGCGCAAGCTGTCGGAGAGTTACGGAGCATAGCATGTAGTTCGAAAGGAATAGCGCGGCGTAGCCGCTCAGGTAGAGCGGGCAGCGGCAGGACCACGTAGATTGCCCGCGCAAAAGCAGGAGCCAACGTTGCGGACATTTAACATGAGGATCCATACGAGAGAAGTTTTAGAGGGGTATACCAAAGGTTTCCAACCGGACGCAGCGACCAGCTTGCCGAGAAAGTTGCCTATGACAACTAGAGAAGAGCAATGGTTAGTGCTTCACAACGAGTTGCTGAATGCTTTGTCCCGCTTTGGAGAAAACAGTCCATCAGATCCGCAGGGCGACTATTGGCTGGTTGATGATGATTGGGGTGGCCATTATCACAAGGTTTGTGTTGCGCATCCACGGTTTTGGTCGAATGAAGTCGAACAACAGGTTCGCGCAGTTCTTGCCAGTTCATTTAAGGATTGGGGAGTTTATGTTGTATTTGAAGATGGTTCGGGCAGACCCGGCTTGATCATATATGGTGATCGCACTGTAACTGAGAGGTGATCTGCTGCCGGTTTTATGGACACCAAGATTGGGTGTTTTATCAAGCCGGAGGTGGTCGGTAGCGCAAACGGGCCGCGACCTTGGCGTCGACGTCATCTGCCTTCTTGAGCGTCTTCATGGAGCTCTCAGCTTTCGCTGTCGAAGGGGGTACGCGACCGCGCCCACCTCGTCAGCCGACGCAGCAGCTCATGCTGCTCGCGGCTGGCGGAACGTCGAGCGCCGGGTTCTCGCCGAAGAATCCGGTCGGGTGCAGCGCGAACCCTGCGGTGATCACAGGCTGTACTGGGAAATCCTCAGGCCGGGGAATATGGTGCAGCCCAAAGCTGTGCCAGACCACGAGATCGGTATCGACCAGCGGGCGATCCGCGGCGGTCCAGGCCGGCAAGCCGTCGCCGCCGCTGCTCTGGTTGGGATAGCGGCCGGCGGCAAAGATCTCGTCCGGATGATAGGCGGTTACCCATAGCTGCCGCATCATGAAGGTCGCGCGCCGCGCCACCATCGATTGCGGGTCGGAGAAGGTCGGCACCGGACTGAGCGGCAGCAGCTTGTAGGCGGTCGGACGGCCGAGCCCGTTGCGGGCTTCGGCGCTTTCGATTTTCCAGTACCTAGCCGCGTTGAAATCGACGTTGCGCTGCGCGTTCTGCTCGGTTTCGAGAACGGTCTCGCGAATGGTGAAGGCATTGCCGTGCGGATTCTCCGGTCCGACCGGCAGCGCCACGGTATCGACCTCGACGACGCGGTTGCGTTCGCCGTCGACCGCCATGTCGAGCCGCATGTTGAAGATATGCTGGTGATAATGCGCGTAGACGCCGGGCGACACCACGGTGCCGTAATGCGGCTGCTCGCCCGGCCGCAAGCCGGCCGTATTCAGGATGCCCGTCGCCTTCATCTCAAAATGAATCGAACCGTCCTGATGGAAATACCAGAACGCGCCATATTCGTAATTGCCGACGGTCGAGATCGACGACACCACCAGGCGTCGGGCGCGCCGCACGTCGACTTCACCCGTGAACAGATCGGTATGCTTCCAGAGGATCCCAAAATCCTCCTCGTGCAGGCACACCGCGCTCTCGATGCAATAGGGATCGCCCTTGCTGTCGGCCAGCCACGCGTCGAAATATTTGATGGCGCCGAGGCAGTCGCAGCCCAGCGTCAGCGAGTTCGCCAGCACGCCGATGCCGTATTCGCCGACATCGAAGGCGTTCTTGCGAAAGTGCCCGCCGCCGGGATGCCCGTAAGGCACGACCATTTCCGACAGCGCCGCGCGGTGCATCACCGGCCGCAGCCGGCCGTCATCCTCGTAGCCGACGGTGTGCAGCACCAGCCCCTCGCGCGCGTTGAAGCCGACGCGAAACCGCCATTTCTGCCAGCGAACCTCGTTGCCTTCGACGACGAAACTCGGGCCGGCCGGCTGCACGATCTCCAGCGGCTTGACGTCATCGCGAAACGTGCTGCGATAGCGCGCCGCGTAGTTGCGGTTCTGCATCGGCACCTCGGCCGCGCCATAATCGTCGACGCGCAGAACTTCCGCCCGGTCGAGATCGATCACGGCGCACAGCCCCTCGATCGGATGGGCGTAGCCGTTGTCGTTTGTCTCGCTGCGGTACCAGCAGAACGTATGCGATAGCCGGCGGCCTTCCTCGTCCGGCAGCCCGTAATTTCCCGCCGACCACGGATCGACCTGAACCTTGTCAATATCGGTGATGCCGCGTTTGGCCAGCGCCGCCTGAAACCGCGGATCGGCGCGGGCCACTTCTCCCACCAGCATGATGTCGTCGATCAGGATGCGCGGCCGCACGCTCGGCACATGCCGCCAGTCGACCACCCGGTCCGCGACGAGGTCGACCCGGGCTTCAAAGACCTTGCCATTGGTCCGGTCGAAGGCGCACACGAAAGCCTCGCGCGCAAACGCCTCTCCAGGCTTTGCGCCGTGCACGACGCGCTTGTCCGGTTCGTGCAGGCTGATGGTTTCGAACATCATGCCCGCCCCGAGATCGTGGGTCATGCGCACGATGGCCGCCGCGCGACGGATCTCGTCCGGCGTCAACGGGTCCAGCGGATGCGTCGGCAAAGCAACGGCGCCGGCCTTTGCAACGGAATCCTGCATGATGGTCCTCTCAACGTCCGCTTTGAAATATACCGATCAAGCGCCTTCCGGTGCCGATGCAGGCGGATATTCGAGGTAATCCGATGGATCGGCAAGGTAAATTTCTGCGCTCCCCGCGAGCGGCCTTGCACGGGAGAATGCCTATTTATGTCTCAGCATAAGCGTAGCCATGCGACACCGCGGACGGCGTGACGAAACCGCCTGCGCGTTGTCTCGGCCGCAGCGAATTCAAGTCGAGATAGCGCCACAGTTCGTGTAGACAGCTGCACCGATCCAAATCCGGAGCGAACCGATTCCCCAACTCATTTTCGGCCTGGTCTTTCTCCTGGTCCTGACCCGCTTCATCTGGCCGCTGGAGCTGCCGCTTTCGATCAAGGTTGCGGTGGCGGCGCTCGTGCTGGTCGCACTGCAGTTTCATCGCTGGAACAAGCTTTCGTCAGGCTCGATCTTCTCGCCGGAGTTTCCGCGTCCGGTGGTCATCCTCTTCAACTGGGCGTTCGGCACGGTCGTCCTGCTGGCGTTGCTGCAACTGGCGCTCGACGTCGGACTGCTGTTCGCAGCGCTGATTCATGGCGGCATCGTGGGCGCTCCCGACGGCGTTCGCTATGGATTGGCCGCGTTTGCCATGCTGGCCGCCGCCATTGGCGTCCAACAGGCCATCCGCGTGCCCCCGCTCAGGGAGATCGAGGTCGGCATCAGCGGGCTGCCGCGACAATTCGATGGTTACACCATCTTGCAACTCACCGATCTCCACATCAGCCGGCTGTTTCCCCAATCATGGGCGCGCGCCGTCGTCGAGCGATCCAACAGGCTCGCCGTAGACCTGATCGCGATTACGGGCGATCTGATCGACGGCACGCCTGAAGCGCGGCGGGCCGACGTCGAGCCGCTGCAAGACCTGCAGGCGACCGACGGCGTCCACGTGATATCCGGCAATCACGAGTATATTTTCGGCTACGGCATATGGATGGCGCGCTATGCTGCGTTGGGCCTGCGGTCGCTTGAGAACACGCATATCGTGCTCGATCGCGACGGCGCAAAGCTCGTCATCGCCGGGATCACCGACCGCGCGTCGCGCCACAACGGACATCCCGTCCGGGACCTCGCGGCGATTCTCGAAGCTGCGCCCAATGGCGCCCCCGTCATCCTGCTCGATCACCAGCCGAGCGACGCGCGGCACGCCGCAAAACTCGGCGTGGCGCTGCAACTGTCCGGACATACGCACGGCGGATTGATCCGGGGGATTGACCGCCTGGCCGCGCGCGCCAATGCGGGCTACGTTTCCGGCCGTTACGACGTGGGCGGGATGACGCTGTATGTCAACAACGGCACCGCGCTGTGGCCCGGTTTCGCGCTGCGGCTCGGCCGCCCCTCCGAATTGACGCGCATCACGCTGCGCCGGGCCGATGGCGGGTGAGTTCGAAATCGCGCGCTCGGTCTTCGCTTGCGCGTTGCAGCGGTGCTCAAGCTGCTGTGCGAGCGCCGAAAGGAAAGGAGAGCCCCGTCACCGCAATCTTCTTGTCTCGTTGAAGGGGGCAGTGCAGCCCTGGACTGCCACCGCAATAAATTGCTCTTGCCGCTTTTTTGAACGTGCGCACAAACGTATTTCAGATACAATTGCGGCGGGCTGGAAGAAACGCGTGAGCAGCGGAGGTTCTTCTATGGCTACGCACATCATCATGGATCATTCAGGCGACACCCGTCATCATTTCGATGTCCGGGACCAGAAAGCGCTGGCTGACGCCGAACGCCGCTTCAAGGCGTTGACGGGAGCCGGATTCACGGCCGCGACGCGGCAGGCCAACGGCGGTATTTCCCTGGTGCGATCCTTCGATCCGGCCGCGGAAGAGACGGTTTTCTATCCGCGTCTCGTTGGCGGCTGATGTCGTCATGGCCTTTTGGCGGACTGCGGCGGGCTTGAATGCAGCTGCCGTGCGGCACATTGCCAACATGGTGCGGGCCGCACGAGCCCGCCGGCGTGCGCGGTTTGAGGACCGCGAAGCCCGCGGCATGACGCTGTTGCGCGAATGGCTGTCACCGCAGCAGCGGTGGCAGCTCGAGGCCCACAACCATTTTGAGGTCACCGGATGCAACAGCGGGTCCCGGTATCGCATCCAGTACGGCGTCAGCACGAATGTCGTCGAGCTGGATGCGGATGGCCGGCCGCGTCTGGGCTGGTGTTTCATACCTGAGGGCAATCTCGTCGCAGGGGACGTCATGCTCGCGCAGAAGATTGCCCTGGAAACCAACGAGCGCGATGCCCTGGCGATCGCCAAGCAGTTTGTGGTGCCCCCGCGCCGACCCGACTTTCCGCATTGCGCCGGCGGTGCGTTGCATTGATTGGCGGCCGAATTCGATCACGAGATCGCCGCGCTTGTCGCGTGCGGATACGCTGTCGGCGTCCTTCGGGCCTCGATATTCGCCGCATTGCCGGGGGCTGCAAGTCTGGCGTTTGGGCGGCGGTCAAAATCAATGAAGCGCGATACGCCACCCCAAACAAAGCAAATACCTGACGCGCTCGAAACCTCCCGATAGCAGCGAAGCAGATCTGGTCAAGGAAATTCGCCTGCGCCAGAACATTCGGCAGAAGCGCAAGCATCACCTGGCTGGTCTAGGTCGGCGCGCGGCTTACCCATTGACGCCGGCAAATTGGCATAAGACATAGGATGCCCAAGAGATTTTGATCAAGGCTCGAGCGACTGGAAACCAGGCCATGGATGTCTACCATTTCAAGAATTTCGAAATGCTTGATCCCGAGGCCGGGGAATTGCGCGGCGGCCATGAACTGGTGGTCGAAGGCGACACGATCCGGGAAATCTCGGCGAAACCGATCAAGCTTGCAACCGCCAGCGTGATCGACTGCGGCGGACGCACGCTGATGCCCGGCCTGATCGACAGCCATGTCCATGTCGTGCTGTCCGAGGTCGTGATCCGCAATATGGAAAACGTACCATTGACGCTGATGACGGCGCGCGCCGCCCATCTGATGCACAAGATGCTCGACCGCGGCTTCACCAGCGTGCGGGACACCGGGGGCGCGGATTGGGGCTTGAAGGAGGCGACCGAGAAGGGGCTGTTGCCGGGGCCGCGGCTGTTCATCGCCGGCCGCGCCATCGGCCCCACGGGCGGCCACAGCGACGGCCGCCGCCGCACCGATTTTGGTTCACGCTGTCAATGCTGCAACGCTCTGACGTTCTCCATGGGCGTCGCGGATGGCATCACCCAGGTCCGTCGCGCGGTACGCGAGGAAATGCGCCAGGGTTGCGACCAGGTCAAGATCATGATGTCCGGCGGCGTCGCCTCGCCCTACGATCCGCTCGACAGCCTGCAATTCTCGGTCGGCGAAGTGGAGGCCGCGGTGCAGGAAGCGCACGCCTTTGGCCGCTATGTCTGTGCACACGCCTACACGCCGGAGGCGATCACGCGCGCGGCCAATGCCGGCGTTCGCACCATCGAGCACGGCAATCTGATCGACGATGCCTCGGCCAGGCTGATGGCCGAGAAAGGCATGTTCCTGGTCGCCAACCTCGTGACCTATTTCGAGATGAAAAAGCACGCCGCAGAGTACGGCATGAATTCGGACATGCTGGCCAAAAACGACCTCGTGATCGATGGTGCCCTGAAGTCGCTCGAAATCTGCAAGCGCCACGGCGTCCCGGTCGCCTACGGCACCGATCTGCTCGGCGAGTTGCAGGTGGCCCAATCGGAGGAGTTTTCGCTGCGCGCGCAGGTGCTGTCGCCGGCCGAGATTATCCGTTCTGCCACCACGATCGGGGCCCAGGTCACACGCATGGAGGGCAAGATCGGTTGCCTGAAACCGGGTGCCTTCGCCGATCTGCTCGTGGTCGACGGCGACCCGCTGAAGAACCTGAAGCTGTTGGCAGACCAGGGCCAGCACCTTTCGATCATCATGAAGGGCGGGCGCTTTCACAAGAACCGGCTGCAGTGAGCTCAGATGTCCCAACAAATCCTGTTCAAGAATTTCGAATTGCTCGAACCTGCGTTTGGCGAGCTCCGTGGCGGCTACCAGTTGCTGGTCGAGGGCGACACCATCAAGGAACTCAGCGATAGACCGATCAAGGCGACCGAGGCCGATGCCATCGACTGCGGCAAGCGCACATTGATGCCGGGGTTGATCGACTGCCACGTCCATGCCATCCACAGCGAGGTCAATGTCCGCTTCATGGAGGCGTTGCCGCTGACGCTGGTCACCGCGCGCGCGGCGACGCGATTGCGCGCCATGCTCGACCGCGGCTTCACCACCGTGCGGGACACCGGCGGCGCCGATTGGGGCATCAAGACCGCGATCGAAACCGGCCATATCACGGGTCCGCGGCTTTATATCGCCGGCCAGTCGATCGGCCCCACCGGTGGGCATTCGGATTCACGCCGGCGCACCAATCGCTTCGGCAGCAACAATGAATGCGCCTGCTGCAACGGGCTGCAATTCAAGTCCGCGGTCGCCGATGGCGTTGACGAAGTCCGCAAATCCGCCCGTGAGCAGATGCGCCAGGGTGCCGACCATGTGAAGATCATGATGTCCGGCGGCGTCGCTTCACCTTACGATCCGCTTGATAGCCAGCAATTCTCGGATGGCGAAGTCAGTGCGGCGGTGGAGGAGGCGACCGCCTTCGGCCGCTACGTCTGCGCCCACGCCTATTCCGCCGACTCCATCAGCCGCGCCGCGCGCCTTGGCGTCCGCACCATCGAGCACGGCAACCTGATCGATGATGCCTCCGCCCAACTGATGGCCGAAAAGGGCATGTTCCTGGTGGCCAACCTCGTCACCTATTACGCCATGAAGGATCGGGCCAAGCAGTTCGGCATGATCGGCGAAAGCCTCGCCAAGAACGAGGTCGTGCTGCAGGGCGGGCTGAAATCGCTGGAGATCTGCAAGCGCCACAACATCCCGGTCGCCTATGGCAGCGACCTGCTGGGCGAGCTGCATTGGGACCAGTCCAAGGAGTTCACCATCCGCCAGGAGGTGGTCTCGCCGATCGAGATCATCCGCTCGGCGACCACGATCGGCGCCGATGTGCTGCGCATGCCGGGCAAGGTGGGTACATTGCAGGCAGGCGCCTTTTCCGACGCCATCCTGGTCGACGGCAATCCGCTGAAAGACCTTGCGCTGCTTGGCGATCAGGGCAAGCATCTCTCCCTGATCATGAAGGCAGGAATCTTGCATAAAAACCGGTTGAACTGAAAGACCCGGTTGCATTCATCGCAGCCACTCATCGAGAGGCAATTTTGGAAGGGCGATCTTGGAGTGGGGATCTTGACCGTCGTACCCCGATGGACCGCGTCACGCGCGGTCGGGCGGCTGGCGCTCGGCACGGCGGCTGGCGTGTCACTTGCATATATTCTGTTGCCGATGTTCTTCGTGGTCTGGCTGGCGTTCTTCGCCCAGGAGATCCCGTCATTCCCTCCGGAAGGTTACTCGCTGAAATGGTTTCGCGCCGTTCCCGGCAACGACAGGTTCGTCAAGGGATTTCTCCTCAGCCTACAGGTTGCATTGATCGCGACGTCGATCGGGCTTGTCATCGGCGTTCCAGCCGCGGTTTGCCTGGTGCGCGGGCGTTTTGCCGGGCGCGAGGCGGTGAATAATTTGCTGCTGCTGCCGCTGATCGTGCCGGGCATCGTGCTCGGCATCGCGCTCTATGTCTTTCATGTCGAAACCGAGATCGCGACCGGATGGCCGATCCTCGGCTCACTTGGCGGTCTCGTTGCCGGCCACGTCCTGATCGCGATCCCCTGGACGGTTCGTCTGATCACCGCGAGCCTCGTCGGGATGGACCGTACCGTCGAGGAGGCCGCGCAAAGCCTGGGCGCCGATCGCCTGACCACGTTCCGGCGCGTCACGCTGCCCGCCATTTTGCCGGGCATCGTCGCGGCCGCGCTGTTCGGCTTCATCGCCTCGTTCGGTAATCTGGAAATGAGCCTGTTCCTGGTCGGTCCCGGTCGGACAACGCTGCCGATCGCAATCCTGCAATATCTCGAATGGAAGATCGACCCGACCATCGCGGCGGTTTCGGTTCTACAGATCCTGTTTATCGGCGGGGCGATGCTGCTGACCGATCGCTTCGTCAAGATCGGCCGCGTGGTCTAATCATGGCGCATTTGCAATTAACCGGCGTCACCAAGCGCTATGGTGAGTTCAAGGCCGCCGATGACGTTTCGCTCGACATTGCCGATGGCGAATTCCTTGTCCTGCTAGGCCCCTCCGGCTGCGGCAAGACCACGACCTTGCGCATCGTGGCCGGCTTCATCGAGCCGACCTCCGGCAGCGTCCGCCTGGGCGACCGCGATATCACGGGGCTTCCGCCATGGAAGCGCAACACCGGTGTCGTGTTCCAGAGCTATGCACTGTTTCCACACATGACCGTGGCCGAGAACGTCGCGTTCGGCCTCGAGATGCGCAAGGTGCCGAAGGCGGAGATGGCGCCGAAGATCACGGAGGCCTTGCGCCTGGTACGGCTGGATCATCTCAGCGACCGGCTGCCGCGACAATTGTCCGGTGGCCAGCAGCAACGGGTGGCGCTGGCCCGTGCGCTGGTGTTCCGGCCCGATGTGCTGCTGCTCGATGAGCCCTTGTCCAATCTCGACGCCAAGCTGCGCCAGGACGTTCGCGTTGAAATCCGCGAATTGCAGCGCAAGCTCGGCCTGACCACCGTGATGGTGACCCACGACCAGGAGGAGGCATTGACCATGGCAGACCGCCTCGTCGTCATGAGCGAGGGCCGGATTCGCCAGATCGGGTCGCAGCAGGATCTCTACGAACGCCCCGCGGAAAAATTCGTCGCCGATTTCGTCGGCCGCTCCAGCTTCATCGATGGCCGCATGGATGGCCCCGGGCGCTTCGTCTCGTCCGGCGGCCTCGTCGTCGCCTGCGAGGGAAGCGGCACCGGCGAAGCCTCGCTCGCGCTGCGCCCGGAACGTCTGGCGCTGATGTCGACTGCCGCCCCTGCCATGGACAACAGCTTTCCAGGCACCGTGGAGTTCATCTCCTATCTCGGATCCCAGGTGGATCTGCACGTCCGCCTGTCGCCAAAGGAACGCGTCATCGTGCAGATCCAGAACCGGCCTGAACAGCCGCTGCCGGTGATCGGCGAACTGGTCCGTGTCGACTGGAGCAAATCGACAGGCCGCGTATTTCAATCATAACATCTCCCAACCGTCACCCGGAGGCATCCACCATGACCCGATCGAAATCCCGCCGCGAAGTCCTGCTCGGTGCCGCAGCCCTGGCCGGCGCCGCCAGCCTGCCACGCGTTGCGTCGGCGCAGGCCAAAGGCCGCATCGTCGTCGGCACCTGGGGCGGCGATTATGCCCGGCTGCTCAACAAGAACGTCGAAGCGCCGCTGTTGATCAAGGACGGCTGGGAGGTGGTGCAGGACCAGGCTGGCGACCCCGAGCGCCGCTCGAAGATTCTCGCCGAGATGCGGCTGCCGCGCGGCACGACCGATGTGCAGGGTCTTTCGGCCATCAACATGTTCCAGATGCACGACGCCGGCAGCGTGCTGCCGATCGACTACGGCAAGCTCAAGAATGCCGGCAATCTGCTGCCGGCGATGAAATATCCCTACGGCGTCGGTCATATCTACTCGGGCAAGGTCGGCGTCTACAATCCGAAGCTCATCACAACCGCGCCGGTCAGTTACAAGGACGTGTTCGATCCCAGGCACGGCAACAAGGTTGGCATCATCGACATCCAGTATCAGTACACGATGGTGTGCGCGGCGCTCGCCGCTGGCGGCAAGGTCGATGATCTCGAGCCCGGCAAGAAACTGCTGCTGGAATGCAAGAAGGCCGGCATGCGGATTTATCCGACCAACGAGGCGTTTGCCCAGGGTCTGAAGTCGGAGGAATTCGGCCTCGGGGTGATGTGGAAAGCCCGCGTCGTACAATGGCAGAACGCGGGTATTTCGGTGATGGCGATGACTCCGACCGAAGGTGCACTGGCCTATGTCTCGGGCTTCGTCATCCCGAAAAATTCGCCCAACAAGGAAGGTGCCTACGCCTACCTCGACGCCATGCTGGACAAGAGCGCGCAGGAAGCCTTCGCCGTCGACATGGGTTACAATCCCACGGTCAGCAACGCCGTGGTCGCGCCTGATCTCAACAAGCGCATCGGGTTCACCCCCGACGAGATCAAGAAGCTGGTCGATCTCGACTACAACTATCTCAACAAGAACGACGTCGCGCTCAAGGAATGGTGGGACAAGGAATTGAAGGGTTGAGCGGGCACTAGCGAAGCAGCCGATGGCCGCCGCCGCTCAAACGCACTTCCAGTCCGACGAGAGACCAGCGTCGTTGCTTTCCGCAACGACGCTGGTCGGGCCGGCGACGGTATTCGTCGCCGCCGGGCTTTTGGCGCCGTTGGCGATCCTGTTCCGCTACAGTTTCGACAAGGTCGACGCGCGGCGTATCATGATCGAGACATTCTCGTTCGACAATTACGTCAAGTTTTTCTCCGATCCCTATTACACCGGCGTGCTGGCAACGACATTGCGGGTGGCCGCGCTTTGCACCGTCGTCTGTCTCGCCATGGGTTTGCCGCTCGCCTATGTGCTGGCGCGCACCCAGTCGCGGTACAAGAACGTGCTGATCATGCTGGTGGTGCTGCCGCTGTTCGTCGGCAATGCGGTGCGCGCGGCCGGATGGATGACGCTGTTCGGCTCCAAGGGCTTTCTCAACGTCACCCTCATGCAGCTCGGAATCATCACCCAGCCGCTGCAGATCATGTTTACCGAGGGCGCGGTCATTGCCGGCATCATTGCCGTCAATCTGCCCTACATGGTGCTGACGTTGCAGAGTGTGATCGAGGGCATCAACCGCAATGTCGAGGAAGCCGCCTTCAGCCTTGGCGCCGGGCCGGCGACGATGTTTCGCCGCGTGCTGCTGCCGCTGTCGCTGCCGGGCATCCTTGCCGGCACCATTCTGACCTTCATCCTCGGCATGAACGCCTACGCGACGCCGGTGCTGCTCGGCGGCCCCAAGTTCAAGATGATGGGGCCGCTGGTGTACGGACAGTTTCAGCTCAACAACTGGCCGTTCGGCGCCTCCGTCGCGTTCGTCCTGATGACGGCAACCCTGACGTTGACGGCGACGGCAAACATTCTGATACAGCGCCGGTTCCGGCGATGACAATTGAAAGGGACTTGTGATGACGGTTGGTGTTGGTGGTTCGACGGCGGAGGCGGAACTCGCCGCCCTGAAGAACATGCGCGGCGACGTGCCGCCGATCGGCGTCGAAGAGCGTCTGCAGCGCATCGCGCGGGCGCAGGCGATCATGCGCGAGAAGGGCATCGACGCGCTCTATCTCGATGTCTCCTCGAGCATGACCTATTTCACCGGGTTGAAGTTCCGCCGCACCGAGCGCATGCACAGCGCGGTGCTGCCGGCCAAGGGCGAGATCGTCTACATCTCGCCGGCCTTCGAGGTCGAGAAACTCAAGACCATGACTTCGTTCGGCGAAAGGATCGCGGTCTGGGAGGAAGACGAGGACCCGACCGCCACCGTCACCGAGACCGTGCGTTCGCTCGGCTACCCCTCCGGCACGATCGCCGTCGATGAGGCGACGCCGTTCTTCACCTTCGATGGGCTACGCCGTGCCGGCAACGCCTACACCTTCATCAACTCGATCGACGTCACCGCCGGCTGCCGCATGATCAAGTCCGAGCAGGAACTGGCGCTGATGCAGACCGCCAAGAACATCACGCTCGAAGCCCACAAGGCCGCCGCCCGCATCATGCGTGAAGGCATCACCACGACCGAAGTGCAGGCCTTCATCACCGCCGCGCACCGCAAGCTCGGCTCGGAAGGCGATCCGCCATTCAACGCGGTGCTGTTCGGCGAGGCGACCGCGTATCCGCACGGCGTGCCGTATCCGCAGACGCTGAAGCAGGGTGACATGATCCTGATCGACACCGGCGCGCCGGTCGACGGCTATCTCTCCGACATCACGCGCTCTTACGTCTTCGGTGAGCCGACCAAGCGCCAGCGCGACGTCTGGAATCTGGAGAAGGAAGCGCAGGCGGCTGGTTTTGCCGCCGCCAAGCCGGGCAACCGCTGCGAGGATATCGACATCGCGGCGCGCGGGGTCATCAACGGAGCCGGCTTCGGCCCCGGCTATGCCACGCCCGGCCTGCCGCACCGCACCGGCCACGGCATCGGCCTCGACGTGCACGAATGGCCCTATTTGGTGAAGGGCGACAAGACCGTGCTGAGGCCCGGCATGACCTTCTCGAACGAACCGACCATCTGCATCTACGGCGAATTCGGTGTCCGCCTCGAGGACCACATGGTCATCACCGAAACCGGCGCCCGCTGGTTTACCCAGCCGGCGCATTCGGTCGACGATCCCTTCGGTCTGGAGGGATAAACTGACAACAAGCCCAGTTCCGGACCATCGCCGGCGCCTTCATCGTGCTACTTTGCATGGGGTTGTTTTGCGAGTTTTTGTTGGGCGTGCGAACCGGGTCTGTCGGCTCCCCGTCCGGGCTCAAGAGATCGTAATGATCTCAAGCTCTTGACCGGATATACCGACGACATCCCCGACGGCCTTGCTCATCAGCGACCTCGCCACCGGGGATACGAAGGAAATCGAGCCGGCCTTCGGGTCCGCCTCGTCCTCGCCGACGATCCGATATGTCTGGACGCGTCCGTCGTCGCGTCGGAACGTCACCGTGCTGCCGAAGGCGACGGTGTCGGTGGACGCCGGATCGGGCATGACCTGAGCCGTCCGGACCCGCTCAGCAAGGTAGCGCGCGTCGCGCAACGGGATCGCGGCCTGCCGCCGTCGTTCATTGACGTCTTCGATCTTCTGCGCGGCCTCATAGGCCTCGCGCGCCTGCTGCAGCTGCTGCTCCAGCGCCTTCAATCCGGCTTCGGTCACGAGGTTCGGATGCGGCGAAACCGGGCGGTCGGGGAGCAACGTCTCCGACGCCGTTTCCGCACTGTCTTCCTTGGTAAAGGCAACGCTCAAGCCCGATCCTCCAGATCACGCGGGACGCATCATAGCGCAACGCGCGCGGGCTGTACGGTCGTTTTAAGCCGGGCTGCCGCAGCCTTGTTCCGCCGGCAGTTCCTCGGCATTGGGGTCGCCCGGCGCCGTCGCCCAGGCCAGTTCGACCAGCGTTACAATGCGCCGGCCGGCGCCATCGAGCTGGCAGACAATGAGGCCCTGTTCCTCGATGTAGCTCAGCAGCCGCCGCGCGCGGCGCAGCGAATGCGAGCCATAGGCGCGGGCGATCGCGGCATCGCCCGGACAGGGCCAGCCTTCCTTGGCGGCGCGGGCGATCATCATGAACACGCCCTGCATGTCCTCCGGCAGCAGTGAGGCGCGGACCGAGACATCCTGCCAGCCGTCATCGTCAGCGATATCGGAGCCGAGGCCGGCGCGGGCGCGCGTCAGCATGCGGCGGAAGTCCGCAAGATCAGGCACGGCCGATCCCAGCCCCTCGATCCGGCAGCGCACCACGAACTCCTGATACAGCACGCCATGCGCGCGGAAGCCCGCGTCAGGTTCGGCCATGACGGCGCGCAGGATACGGTCGACGCGCTCGCGCCGCTCCGCCAGTTCTTCGGCGCTCAGCGTTGGCTCCGCCGCTTCGGGACGGATCTCCAGCGCCGCCGATTTTGCCGCCATCAGCTGATCGAGGAGGTCAGGCGGCGGTGTGCGGCGCTGCGGCCGGTTGGCCTCGGGCGGCGGCGCGGCCAGGATGATGGCGTGGGCGTCCGACGTCGCTTCCGGCATCGGCATCAGGCGCGGGGTTGCGTTGCGCGGCGTGGTGTCGGTCGGACCGATGCGCAAGCCCAGCGGTCGGCGGGACAGCGCCGGCCCCAGCGCCATGAACTGCCCGCGCTCCAGATCGCGAAACGCCTCCGCCTGCCGCCGCTCCATGCCGAGCAGGTCGGCGGCGCGCGCCATGTCGATGTCGAGAAACGTTCGCCCCATCAAAAAATTCGACGCTTCCGCCGCGACGTTCTTGGCGAGCTTTGCCAGCCGCTGTGTCGCGATGATCCCGGCGAGCCCGCGCTTGCGGCCGCGGCACATCAGGTTCGTCATCGCGCCGAGCGAAAGTTTTCGCGCTTCGTCCGACACCTCGCCGGCGACGGCCGGCGCGAACAGCTGCGCTTCGTCCACCACGACCAGCATCGGGTACCAGTGGTCGCGCGCGATCTCGAACAGTCCGTTGAGGAACGCCGCCGCGCGCCGCATCTGGTTTTCGGCATCCAGCCCTTCGAGATTGAGCACGGTGGAGACGCGATGGATGCGTGCGCGTTCGCCGGCGACCTGCAGGCCGCGCTCAGTGTGGTCCTCGGCATTGATCAGCAGATGGCCGAAACGCTCGGACAGCGCCACGAAGTCGCCCTCGGGGTCGATGATGGTCTGCTGCACCCAAGGGGCACTCTGTTCCAGCAGCCGCCGCAGCAGATGGGATTTGCCGGAGCCTGAATTACCCTGCACCAGCAGCCGGGTCGCCAGCAGTTCCTCGAGGTCCAGCGTGGCCGGCGCGCCTGCCGTCGTGTGCCCCATCTCGATTGCAACGGTCATAACCCGACTCAAACTTCCCTCAGCGGAGGCGGGCTTAACAACCCGGCCGCCGCCCGTCGAGAACAGATGGACGACCACCACGCGTTCTCCACGGCTGGTCGCGCGCGGTGGACAAGTTCGCTTCAGCTTCGCTCGGATTCCGGAACGAAAAACGGCGTGCTTTCAAGTTCCGGCTCGTTGAACGCTTCCACCCTGCGGCGCATGTGATCGATATCCTCGCAGAACAGCGAAGCCACGATCGCTCCGGCCACCCGTTCGGCGGCGATATTGACGCCCGGGATATCGCTGGCGACCGCGGTATGGCTGGCATGGGCGCCGAAATTGACCAGATGGATCTGCCCGAGCGTCGGTTCGCTGCCCGGAATCTTCTCGGTCAGTTCGAAACCGGGACCGAGATAGGGAAAACGCTCCAGATCGCGGCGGCGCAGATCGGGCGCGGGCTGATAGCGATCGCCCCAGGTGGCGATGTGGGGGGCATAGTGCGCGAGTTCCGGAATCCGCGCCGGGTCGACGTTGAAGCCGGTGCCGACGATCAGGAAGTCATGCAGTTTCGGTTCATCCTCACCTGCGATCTTCACCGCGACTTTTTCGCCCGCGCGCGACGCTGTTTCGACACCCGCGCGAAAATGGATGTGGAAGCCGGCGAGCCGCATGGTGCGATTGACGGTTTCATGCGGCACCGGGGACTGGATGTCGTTCAGATACACCGTCACGGCCCAGCGCTCGGCATCGGGCAGCGAAGACCAGCCGTAAAGGAAGCCGGGAAATGCCGAGCCGCGTCCCTTGTTGACCTGCGGCAGATAAGGCCGCCGCACATACATGTCGACCCGCGCAGCGCCGCGTTCGAGCGCGGTGGCCGCATTGTCCCACGCGGAAGCTCCGCCGCCGAGCACGGCGATGGATTTGCCGCGCAGCGCTTCGAAATCGATATCGTCATTGGTGTGGGCCGCAAGGCCCGGCGCCAATGCGCGATCGACGAAGTCCGGCCAGAGGTCACCGCCGGCGCCGGCGCGGCCGGTCGCGAGAACGACGCGCCGCACCAGTATCTTTCGACGCGCGCCATTTTCGTTCAGCACGGCTTGCACGAACGAGCCCGCGGGTTCGAGCGCTTCCAGCGCAACGCCGTGGCGGACGGGCAATGCCAGCACCTTCTGCAACCAGGACAGATAGTCCACCCAGGTCCCGTTATGAATCTTGTAAAGCGCTTCCCACGCGGCAATGCCGTATTTCGATTCATACCAGGCACGAAAGGTGAGCGAGGGTACGCCGAGCGCCGGGCCGGGCAATGTCTTGGGCGAGCGCAGCGTGTCCATGCGCGCGTAGGTCAGCCAGGGCCCTTCCTGTCCGCGCTTGGCGCGCTCGATCACGGCGATGTTGCGCACGCCCTTGAATAGCAAACTGCCGGCGGCGGCGATGCCGTTCATGCCGGCGCCGACGACCAGAACGTCGAGCACCGGTTGGCCGCTCGCGTCCGCGATGGTCGCCGGCCAGTTCGCCGCCGGCACGCCCAGCATCTCCAGGTCGCGCGCCACGGCACGTTCGTGCCGTGCGAGCCCCGCCAGATCGGCACGGTCAATCCTGTCCAATTGTCTGCCCCATCGTCTACGATCCGAACGAGTTCTTCTATCCGCAATGCGTCGTCAAGCGCCGCGATGTGCTCGCGAACGTTGCAAGTGCTGAACCAAGCACCGCGTCGCGTCGCATAGGCCGTCGGCAAAATCGCCGGGTAGGCTTGCGCTAGCATATTCGGTGGCATGGAAATTGCTGAATATCCAGCTACAGTTCGTCGTTCAACCGCGGAGATTTGGAATGCTTGAGGGAGCCGAGGTGCGACTGGCTGTCGATATCGGAGGCACGTTCACCGATATCGTCCTGGATGTGGGCCGGGATCGCAAAACCCGCAAAGTGCTGACGACGCCGGCGCGTCCGGAGCAGGCGGTGCTAGACGGTATGCGCCTTATTCTGGCCGATGCGCGTGCCCACATATCCGACATCGACGTCTTCATTCACGGCACCACGCTGGCGACCAATGCCATCATCGAAAGGCGCGGCGCGAAGACGGCGCTGGTCGCAACGGAAGGTTTTCGCGACGTGCTCGATATCGGCACCGAGAGCCGCTACGATCAGTACGACCTCGGGATCGACAAGCCAAAGCCGCTGGCGCCGCGTGCGTTGCGTTTCACGGTCCCCGAGCGCATCGATTCGCATGGCGCGGTGCGACTGCCGCTCGACGAAGCCGCGGTGCGGGCGCTCGCGCCTGAATTGCGCGCGCAGAATGTGGAGAGCGTCGCCTTCGCCTTCCTTCACTCCTATGCCAATCCCGAGCATGAGCGGCGCGCCGCCGCGATCCTGAAAGAGGAAATGCCCGGTGTCTGGATCACGCTGTCGTCGGCGGTGTGTCCTGAAATCCGTGAGTATGAGCGGACCTCGACTGCGGTGGCCAATGCCTATGTGCAGCCGTTGATCGACGGCTATCTCGCGCGCATGGCCGAAGGGCTGCAGGCCGAGCAGTTTCGCGGCGCCATCTATCTCGTGACCTCCGGCGGCGGCGTCACGTCGATCGAGACGGCGCGCCGCTTTCCGGTACGCCTCGTCGAATCCGGGCCGGCAGGCGGCGCGATCTTTGCGGCGCAGATTGCGGCGCGTCTCGGCGAGAGCAAGGTACTCTCGTTCGATATGGGCGGCACCACCGCAAAAATCTGCCTGATCGAAAAGTACCAGCCCGAAACCTCGCGGGTGTTCGAGGTCGATCGCGCCGCGCGCTTCCTGAAAGGTTCGGGCCTGCCGGTGCGTATTCCGGTCATCGAGATGGTCGAGATCGGCGCCGGCGGGGGCTCGATCGCGCGCGTCGATGCGCTGAAGCGCGTCACGGTCGGCCCGGAAAGCGCGTCCTCAGAGCCGGGGCCTGCCTGTTATGGTCGCGGCGGCCTGCGGCCCGCCGTGACGGACGCGGATGTCGCGCTCGGCAAGATCGATCCCGATGCGTTCGCCGGCGGCACCATCAAGCTCGACCTCGAACTGTCCAGGCAGGCCTTGTTACGCGATATCGGCGAGCCACTGGGGCTGTCGGCGGAAACGTCAGCTTATGCGGTGCATGAAGTGGTGTGCGAAAACATGGCGAGCGCCGCCCGCGTGCATGCGGTCGAGCGTGGCGCCGTCGTTGGTCAGCATACCCTGATCGCCTTCGGCGGGGCCGCGCCGCTGCATGCGTCCCGGGTCGCCGAGAAGATCGGCGTTTCGCGCGTGATCGTGCCGTCCAATGCCGGCGTCGGCTCCGCGGTCGGGTTCCTCGCTGCACCCATCGCCTATGAACTGGTGCGCAGCCGTCATGCCAGGCTCGACGCGTTCGATGTCAGCGCCGTGTCCGACCTGCTGGACGAAATGGCGACCGAGGCGCGCGCGCTGGTCGAGCCGGGTGCCGCGGGTGAGCCCGTGCGCGAACGGCGCGCCGCCTTCATGCGCTATGTCGGACAGGGACACGAGATCACGATCGAGCTGCCGAACCGGCCACTGACGGACGCCGATCTTGCAGGTTTGCGTCAGACCTTCGAGAAGGATTATGCGGCCCTGTTCGAGCGATCGATCCCGGGGGCTGCGATCGAGGTGCTGAGCTGGTCGGTGCTCGCGACCACGGAGCCGCGCAATCCATCTCGCGTTGCCGAGGTGGCGCGCATGCCGGCTGGAAAGGCCGCGGGCAGCCGCAAATTTTTCGATGGCCGCGCCGGGAAGGTCGTCGAGATTCCGCTGTATCACCGCAACCAGATGGCGCCGGGCGCGACCATCGCGGGGCCTGCGGTGATCGCGGAAGACGAGACCTCGACATTCGTCTCGACCAGCTTCGACGCCCATATCGACGGCGCCGGCAGCATCGTCATGGAACGGAAGGCGGCATGACCATGAGCAAGCCCGATGGCGCGAGCCTGATCGATCTGCAGATCATGTGGCACCGGCTGATCGCCGTCGTCGAGGAGCAGGCGCAGGTGCTGCTGCGCACGGCGTTCAGCCCGATCGTGCGCGAATGCGGCGACCTCTCGGCCGGCGTGTTCGACCTCAAGGGGCGCATGCTGGCGCAGGCGGTGACGGGGACGCCGGGCCACGTCAATTCGATGGCGGAATCGGTCAAGCATTTCATCGCGCGTTTCCCGATCGAGACGATGAAGCCGGGCGACGCCTACATCACCAACGATCCCTGGATGGGCACCGGCCATCTCAACGACTTCGTCGTCACGACGCCGTGTTTCAAGGACGGCAAGGCGGTCGCGCTGTTTTCCTGCACCAGCCATCTGATGGATATCGGCGGCATCGGCTTCGGGCCCGATGCCACCGACGTCTTCATGGAGGGATTGTACATCCCGATGCTGAAGCTGATCGATCAGGGCGTCGTCAACGAGACGCTGATGGCGATGATCCGCAGCAACACGCGGTTGCCGATCGACACCGAGGGCGACACCTATTCGCTGGCCGGCTGCAACGACGTCGGCTGCCAGCGCCTTGTCGAGATGATGCGCGAATTCGAAATCGAGTCGCTCGATACGCTTGGCGATTTCATCTGTGATCGCTCGCGCGAAGCGGTGCTGGCCGAGATCGCAAAACTGCCGAAGGGCGTATGGCGCAACAGCATGGTCGTCGACGGCTATGATGCGCCGGTCACGCTGGCGGCGACGCTGACGATCTCGGAGGAGGGCATTCACGTCGATTTTGACGGCACGTCGGGCGCCTCGAAGTTCGGCATCAACGTGCCGCACTCCTACACCACGGCCTATACCGTGTTCGGCCTTGGCTGCGTGGTCGCCTCGCAGATCCCGAACAATGCGGGTTCGCTCTCGCCGCTGACGGTGGCGGCGACCGAGGGCTCGATCCTTCATGCGCCGAAACCGGCGCCGGTGGCGTCGCGCCATATCATCGGCCAGATGCTGCCCGACGTGGTGTTCGGCTGTCTGCGCCAGATCATTCCGGAGCGGGTGCCGGCGGAAGGCACCTCCTGCCTGTGGAATCTCAATGTGCGCGGACAGACGCGCAGCGGCGCCGGCGGCAATTATGGGTTCTCGATGGCGGTGACCAGCAATGGCGGCACCGGCGCGCGCTTTGCCAAGGATGGCTTGTCGGCCACGGCCTATCCCAGCGGCGTGCGCGGCACGCCGGTCGAGATCGCGGAGACGCAGACGCCCTTGATTTTCTGGCGCAAGGAGCTGCGTCCGGATTCGGGCGGCGCCGGGCGCACGCGCGGCGGGCTCGGCCAGATCATCGAAGTCGCCAGCGGCGTCGATGCACCGTTCGACATTCTGGCCGCCTTCGACCGCATCGATCATCCGCCCCGCGGCCGCGACGGTGGCCGTGACGGCGAAGCCGGCTATGTCGGACTGAAATCGGGAAAGAAGCTGCGCGGCAAGGGCTTTCAGACCGTGCCGCCGGACGATCGTCTGGTGGTGCTGACGCCCGGTGGCGCGGGGATCGGCGACCCGAAGCAGCGCGCATCGGCCAGCGTGCAGGAGGACGTCGAAAGCGGGCTGGTGTCGAGCGAGAATGCGATGGCGGTTTACGGCTTAACGGGCTGACGCGTCCCGGGCGCGTTGCAGGTCAATTTCAACAGGACGGAGAGTATCGATGATTACGCGGCGGACCTTTACGACGGGGGCGGTGACGATGCTCGCCGCCGGCCACCTTTCGACACGAGGCATGGCGGCGACGGCGAACTGGGACATGTCGACGGTGTGGCCTGACGGCAATTTTCACACCAGCAACGCCATGGCCTTTGCCGATGCGGTCAAGAAGCAGACCAATGGCGCCGTCAACATCACGGTGAAGGCCGGCGGTCAGCTCGGCTTCAAGGGGCCGGAACATCTGCGCGCGGTGCGAGACGGCCTGGTGCCGCTCGCCGACGTGCTCAACATCCAGCAGGTCGGCGACGAGCCCTTCATGGGCGTCGAGAGCATTCCTTTTCTTGCCGTCTCGATGGACGAACTCAAGATCCTGCACAAATATGTGCGGCCCGAATACGACAAGATCGCCGAGCGCAACAATCAGAAGATCCTCTACATCGTGCCCTGGCCGACCCAATATCTGCACCTCAAGGTGAAGGTTGCGGGCGTTGACGGACTGAAGAACATCAAGATCCGTGTGCCGGACAAGAACGCCGTCGATATGCTGAACGCGGTCGGCATGGCGCCGGTGATGATTCCCTGGGGCGAGACCATACCGGCGCTGGCGTCGGGCGCTGTTTCCGGCGTGTCGACCTCCGCGGTATCCGGCGTGGACGGCAAGTTCTGGGAGTTCATGAAGTACATTTACCCGACCAACCATGTGTGGTCGTCGCAGATGCTGACCGTCAATCTGGACTCCTGGAAGGCGCTGGGTGCGGATCAGCAGAAGATGGTCGCCGCCATCGCCGCAAAGATGGAGCCGGATTTCTGGGCGAATTCCCTCAAGGCCGACGTCGACAGCCTCAACCGGCTCAAGCAGGGCGGCATGGAGGTGGTGCCGGTGCCGGATGCGATGATGACGGATATCCGCGCCAAGACCGCGCCGCTGCTGGAGGCCTTCCTCAAGCGCGTGCCGGCGGCGGAAAAGCCGGTGCGGGCCTATCTCGCCGAAGTCAAGCGTTAGGAGCGGGCCCGTGGCAAGCGTCCTGCCTGCTCCACCGGAAAGCCTCAACGCAGCGGCGCCGGCGCCGCTGCGCATGGTTCTCGATGCGATCGATCGCCTCGGCCGGCTCGACGGCTGGATCGGCGGCGGCTGTCTGCTGACGCTGACGTTCCTGATGCTCGCCGAGGTCGCGACGCGCCTGCTGTCGAACTTCCTGCCGTTCTTTCCACCGACTATCTCGATCGCCTGGGAGTATTCCTCCTATCTGATGGCAGCATCTTTCACCTTCGGCGCGGCCATGACGCTGCGTGTCGGCGGCCATATCCGCGTCGTGCTGCTGCTGAAAAACGTGCCGGAGACCGTCCGGCGCGCGCTCGAGGTTCTCTCGGCGTTCGCCGGCTTCCTGTTCATGGCGTTCCTGACCCAGGCGATGGTCAAGTTCGCCTGGGGATCCTTCATACGCGGGCAGATTTCGACATCGAGCGACACGCCGCTGTGGTTTCCGCAAGCCATCGTCACCTTCGGGATGCTGTTGCTGACGCTGCAGTTCCTGGCGCGCGCCATCCAGGCTGCGCTCGGCCTGCCGCTGGAAGATCATCGCATGAAGGCGACGCCCGTCGAATGACCACCTGCGCAATGAGGGCCGCGCCCTCGCGCCCGCTGCCGGAAGGCCAATTTCATGACCATTGAAGTCGTCAGCCTGTTCGCCATTTTGTTCGCGCTGCTGGCAGGGGGACTCTGGATCGGCCTGACGCTGGCGCTCACCGCGACCGTGCTGTTGGCGACGTTCCGCTCGGTCCCGCTCGACAAGCTGCTGCCGCAATACGTCTGGAACATCCTGACCACGCAGGAATTGCTGGCGCTGCCGCTGTTCATCCTGATGGGTGAGCTGTTGTTTCGCACCAAGTTGTCGCGATCGCTGTTTCAGGGACTGGCCCCGTGGGCCGGGCTGCTGCCGGGACGTCTGCTGCATGTCAACGTGATCGGCTGCACGATCTTTGCGGCGATCTCCGGCTCGTCGGCGGCGACGACGCAGGTGATCGGCCGCATGTCGCTCAACGAGCTGCTGCGCCGCGGCTATTCGAAGGATATCGCGATCGGTTCGCTCGCGGGCGCCGGTACGCTTGGCTTCCTGATCCCGCCATCGAACATCATGATCATCTATGGCGTGCTCGGCGACGTCTCGATCCTGAAGCTGTTCACTGCCGGAGTCCTGCCGGGTCTGCTGCTGGCGGGGACGTTCATGGCCTGGGTGATGATCCATACCACGCTGAACCGGACACTGGTTCCGGAGACCGAGGCTAAACTTGCCTTGGTCCCTTGGCGCGAGCGCTTCGCCGCGCTGAAGGACCTTGCGCCGGCTTTGTTCCTGATCGCATGCGTGCTCGGCTCGATGTATGGCGGGCTTGCGACGCCATCGGAGGCGGCGGCGGTCGGTGTGCTCGGCGCTGCGCTGGTCGCGTGGGGCCAGGGATCGCTGTCGCAGCAGGTGATGCGCGATGTCATCATCGGGTCGGTAGTCACCTGCTCGATGATCGCGCTGATCGTGCTCGGCGCGTCGATCCTCGGGAATGCCGCCGCTTTTTTAGGTATTCCGCAAGCAGTGGCGGCGTTTGTTAAGGGTCTCGGCCTGTCGCCCTTCGCGCTGATCGTGGTGCTGATCGCGTTCTATCTCGTGCTCGGTTGTTTCCTCGACGGCTTTTCGATGATCGTGATGACGTTGCCGATCGTGCTGCCGATCGTGAAGGCGGCGGGCTTCGACGACATCTGGTTCGGAATCTTCCTCGTGATTGCCGTCGAAATGTCGCAGATCACGCCACCGGTCGGCTTCAACCTGTTCGTCATCCAGGGCCTGACGGATGATGGCCTCGGCTATATCGCGCGGGTGACGATGCCCTACTTGATCATCATGGTCGGCTTCGTGCTGCTGCTGACGTTGTTTCCGGGCATCGTCACGATCCTGCCCAAGCTGCTCTACGGATAGAGCGCTCGTCACGCCGCCCAGCACTGTCCGCCGCCGTCGACGCGCAGCACCTGACCGGAGACGAACGCGCCGAGCGGTCCTGCGAACACTTCGACGACGCGCGCGACCTCGTCAACGGTGGCGATGCGGTCCAGCGTGCCGGTTTCGACCATGTGGTTTTGATCGACTGCGCGCGTGCCCATGAAGCGGCCGGTGCGGGTGTCGCCGGGTGCGATGCAGTTGACCGTGATGTCGTGGGCGCGAAGCTGGTCGGCGAGGCAGCGCGTATAGTGCGTCATGCCGGCTTTCGCCACGGCATAGATCGAGCCGTTGGTGCGGCCCTTGAAGGCCGCGACCGAGCCGATGGTGACGATGCGGCCCTGGCGCCGCGGCATCATTTCCTTGGCCACCGCCTGGCAGGTCAGAATGGTCGAGAGCAGGTTGCGGTCGAGCACCGCGCGGACGTCTTCCTCGCTGATGCCGATGGCGTCGTTCGGATCGGGCTTGCCGCCCCTGGCAGCGATGTCGCCGCCGGCGTTGTGGACGAGAATGTCGATCGGACCTAATTCGCCCGTCGTGGTCTCGACCACGCGCGCGATGTCCGCGCCCTGGGTGAGATCGCCGAGCACCCGGATGGTGCGCACGCCATGCGCCGTCGCCACGTCCGCGGCGACCGCCGTCAGCGTCGAGCCCTCGCCATACTCGGCCGGGCCGTTTTCGCGCATGCCGTGAATGGCGACATCGGCGCCGAGGCTCGCCAGCCGCTCGGCGAACGCCCGGCCGAGCCCGCGGCCCGCGCCGGTGACCAGCGCAACCTTGCCCTGCAGCGTGCGGGCGGTGTCATCTTTCGGCATGAGGTGTTCTCCTGAACAGGCTTTGCAATCCGGCCGGGCTTCGATCATAAAGGCGCCGATCTACAGGCCGGCCGATTTCGCCATCGGGCGACAATAAAACAGGGAGCGAGTGTCGTGGCATATTCCAATACGCAATTGTTCATCAATGGCAAATGGCGGCCGAGCCAATCGGGCCGGACCATCGCCGTGCGCAACCCGGCAACCGAAGAGGAGATCGGCACCGTGGCGCATGCCGACCGCGCCGATCTCGACGAAGCGCTGGAAGCCGCCGCGAAGGGTTTTAAGGTCTGGCGCGCGGTGGCGCCGTTCGAACGTTGCAGGATCATGCGCAAGGCCGCCCAGATCATGCGCGAGCGCAATGACGAGATCGCGCCGCTGATGACCATGGAGCAGGGCAAGACACTGGGGGAAGCCAAGATCGAAGCCATGGCCGCCGCCGACGTCATCGAGTGGTTCGCCGAAGAAGCCAAGCGCGCCTACGGCCGGGTGATCCCGGCGCGCGGCCCGGGCATCTACCAGATCGCGATCAAGGAGCCGGTTGGCCCGGTCGCGGCCTTCACGCCGTGGAATTTCCCGATCAACCAGGTGGTGCGAAAGCTCTCCGCGGCGCTTGCGGCGGGCTGTTCGATCATCGTCAAGGCGCCCGAAGAAACGCCGGCGTCGCCAGCGCAACTGATCAAGGCGTTCGCCGATGCCGGCGTGCCGGACGGCGTCATCAACCTGGTCTATGGCGTGCCGTCGGAGATTTCCGAATACCTCATTCCGCATCCGGTGATCCGGAAGATCTCCTTTACCGGATCGACCGTTGTGGGCAAGCAGCTCTCCGCGCTGGCCGGCCTGCACATGAAGCGCGCCACCATGGAGCTCGGCGGGCACGCGCCGGCGATCGTGTTCAAGGATGCCGACGTGTCGGCGGCGGCGAAAATTTTGTCGGCAGCAAAATATCGCAACGCCGGACAGGTCTGCATCTCGCCGACCCGCATGCTGGTACAGGACGACGTATTCAAGGAGTTCGTCGAAAAATTCGTCGAGGGCGCGAAGTCGATGAAGGTCGGCAACGGCATGGATCCGGATTCGAAGATGGGGTCGCTCGCCAACCCGCGCCGCGTTACCGCGATCGAAGGCATGGTGCAGGACGCGGTGAGCAAGGGCGCCAAGCTCGAGACCGGCGGCCACCGCGTCGGCAACAAGGGTTACTTCTATGAGCCCACCGTGGTCAGCGACGTGCCGAAGGATGCGCGCGCCATGAACGAGGAGCCGTTCGGCCCGCTGGCGCTGATCTCGCGCTTCTCGACCTTCGACGAGGTGGCGGAAGAAGCCAACCGCCTGCCGTTCGGCCTGGCGTCTTACGCCTTCACCAGTTCGACCAAGACCGCGACCGCGATCGGCGCCGCGATCGAAGCCGGCATGGTGTCGATCAACGCCTTTGGCCTCGCGCTGCCCGAAGTGCCGTTCGGCGGCGTCAAGGATTCCGGCTACGGCTCGGAGGGCGGCATCGAGGCGATGGAGGCGTATTTCAACACCAAGTTCATCACCCAGACCGGGGTGTGAGCGAGACGGCGAAGCCGATACGGCTGGCGCTGCTGATCTGACATGGCCCGACACGCCACTGGCGTGTCGGGCCAATTTTGATCGTGCCACGCCTGCTGCGCAATGGATAGCCCGGGCGGGGTGATTTTGGGCATCCATGTGGGCGCTGATACACAGAATCGGCTGAAGATACCGGGACAATCACGGGTTAGCGGCGGCTAATTCCTGATCGCATAAAGCGGCGTCCGCAGCGTCAACTGGTAGGACGGTTTCGGCGTCCAGGCGATCTGCGCGGTGATGCCGAACAGCCGGTTGTCGTCGTCGTCCATGCGGTCGAGGTCGAGGCGGAGGATCGGCTGCGTGAAGGCCGCAAACGGTGTCAGGTTCAGAAGCTGTGCGCCGCCGAAGTGTTGCGCGCCGAAGCGGCCGGTGAACTTCCAGTTGTTGTCCCATTGATAATAGCCGCCGACAAACCCCATGACATCGGGGCTGACGCGGGCGAGCGGCGTGTCGACGAGGACTCTCGTATATTGTACGCCCGCGAGCAGACCGCGCGTTTCGTCGGCGTCCAGCGCGTAGCCCGCTTCGAGAATCGTGTTGTAGGTCGTAGTGGCCAGCGGCGCGTCCGAAATCGATCGCGTCGCGTTCGACTGCAGCGTCATGGTCGGAAATAGTCCGCCGTTCTGCTGATAGAGGTCGGCCTGGAAGCCGACGGTAAAGGCGTAGACCGAGAACGTCCCCCAGGGATCGTTGCCCGATTGCGAAGTCGCGCCGCTGACGCCGCCATAGACCGAGAGGCGGTCGTTGACATCGACGGTGACGGGCAGGTCGACCGAGACGCTTTGGCTGGACGGCGAGGTCGCGGTTCGCAGCGAGGACAGATTTGCCAGTCGCGACAACAGCGGCGGCGGGCTGAAGCCGATGGAGAGCGCGCCGGCGGGCAGCGTCCCGTAGGTCGTTCGCATGTCGAGATAGACGTTCGGCAGCGCCGTTTTTGCCTTGGCCGCATCTTCCTCGTCGTCGTCATTCTCCTCGCTCAGGGCTGCGCCGGAAAGGCAGAGCGACAGCAGCGCCCCGAGAGCCATGCGCCTGATGGCTCGCGCCGGCGCCGACTTCCGATGACAGGAACGGAGAGGGGATGTGAGGTTCGTGCTCAATCGAAGCCGCCGCCTTTGATCCGCGGAGATGACCATTTGGGTGTGACAAATACAAGCGCGACCTTGGCGCGAGCGCATTCTTCACGGCGAGTGTGACGCGTTTGCCCCGGAGCAACAAATTGACCCACGTCAAAGGATTGCGCCGGTGGCCGCTTAGGAATGCAGTCAACAGCCGAGGAACGAAGCATGCGCAAAAGCACCAGATATCTTGCGGCGGTCGTCGCAATCGCCATCGGTCCGGCATCGCCGTTGATGGCCGCCGCCCAGACAACGCAAAAAAGCGCGCCCCGGCTTGCCGACGTCATGGGCGCGTTGCAGGCGCGGCATTCAAAGCTGTGGACGGCAGCCCAGCAGCGCAACTGGGAGTTGGCGTCCTACCAACTGGAACTGGTGAAGGCGGGCCTCGCGGATGCGATTGGGTTATATAACGATATCCCCGTCAGCAACGTCACGATGATCGACGGTCCGCTCAAATCGCTCGACAGCGCGATCGCTGCCCGTAGCAGTGCCGCATTCGGCAAGGCGTTTGGGGAACTCACGACCGGATGCAACTCCTGTCACCAATCGACCGGCCGCGGGTTCATCGTGATGAAGATTCCCACAGCGTCGCCTTTTGGCAATCAATCGTTTGCGCCGAGGTCGGGCCAGAACCAGGACGGCACGCGCCGGTGAGAGGTCCATCGCTGATCACCACGACGCCGAGCGCGATGGCGTCGCTCAGCCGGCCTTGTCGGCGGCCTCGATGGCGACGGACAGCGCGAGCTTGGTTTCCGCCACGATGTCCTCGACCAGTTCTTCCCGGCTGACATTGGCAACCTGGCCGGTGAGCAGTCCCTGTTCGGCGAGCATGACCACGCCGTGCAGCGAGGCCCAGATCTTCAGGGCGCTCCGCTCGCGCAACAGCCCGACCGCCGGGGCCTCCAGCGCCTCCAGCAGCAGTTCGAAGGTTTCCATGGCGGCGCTGTGCAACTCGCTGCCCTTGGCCGCGCAGGCCATGGTTCGCGACGCGAACATCAGGCGATAGATGCCGTTGCGGCGCAGGCCGAAATCAAGCGTGAGCTGCGCGAAACGCGAAAGCTTTGATTGCTTCGACGGTTTTTCGATCGCCGTGCGCATCATGGCGCTGAACTGGCGGAACGCTTCGGCCGTGACGGCCGTCAACAACGTTTCGCGATCGGCGAAATGCTTGTAGGGGGCCGGCTGCGAGACGCCGAGTATCTTGGCCAGCGCGCTGATGCTGATCGCCTCGGGGCCGCCGAGTTCGACCTCGTGCAACGCGGCCTGAACCAGGGCATCGCGGAGATCCCCGTGGTGATAGGCATTCAGTGCTTTGCGTGCGGGTCGAGGTGGCATTCAATTCCATGCTCTATAACTTTTGACTTGACAGCACAACGGCCGCGCGAATGTAATATGATATAACTTCGCGGTGCGCCGGCGGGTCAGTTGCCGTCGCGCCGCAGAAAGCTGCGCGAGACAAGCGCCACACAGAGGGAAACGCTGCGATGGCTGGAAAGCTGAAAATCCGCGTCGACCAGGACAAATGTCAGGGCCACGCGCGCTGCAAATCACTGGCGCCAGAACTGTTCGACCTCGACGAGTTCGGCAATGCGCACGAAGTCGGCGACGGTTCCGTGCCGGCGGGCCTGGAAGACAAGGCGTACCTTGCCCAGAGCAACTGTCCGGAGATCGCGATCGACGTGACCGAGGAATAGTCCGGTCCCCGAGATCAACTTGAGCCCTCACCAGGATCTGAACGAACCACGCAAAGGATTTGCTCCGATGTCCGATTCCGCCAGCATCATGCCCGAACATCCGCCGGTCACCGACTGGGTCAACGATTTCGATCACACCGATCCGGCGTGGACGGAAAATCCGTTTCCGATCTGGGAGAAACTGCGGGCGGCCTCGCCGGTGGTCCACACCGAGCGGTTTCTCGGCTGCTACATGCCGACCACCTACCAGGCGGTGAAGGAAATTTCCTACGATACCGATCACTTCTCGTCCCGCCGGGTCATCGTGCGCGACGTTCGCCCGGAAATCACGGCGCGGGCGCCGCCGATCACCTCCGATCCGCCCGAGCACAAGCCGGCCAAGCAACTGCTGTTGCCGCCGTTCACGCCGGACGCGATGAAGAAGCTCGAGCCGCGGGTGCGGGCGATCTGCAACGAACTGATCGACGAGTTCATCGCCGACGGCGGATGCGACGCCGCCGCGCGCTACACCAAGCATATCCCGGTCCGCGCCATCGCGCACATGCTGGGCATTCCCGAGAAAGACGGCGATCTCTTCATCAAGTGGATTCACGGAATTCTCGAGCTCGGCATCAAGGACGACAACGCGCTGATGGGCGCGGTGCGCGAGATGACCGGCTATTTCATCGGCCATATCGAGCAGCGCAGGAACAATCCCACAGACGATCTCATCTCCACGCTGATGAACGCGCGGGACAAGGACGGCAATCCGCTGGCGGACGAGCATGTGCTGGGCTCGCTGCGGCTGCTGCTGATCGCCGGCATCGACACCACCTGGAGCGCGATCGGCGCCTCGCTCTGGCATCTGGCGAAGACACCGTCGGACCGCGAGCGCCTGGTCAAGGAGCCGGAACTGATGCCGCTCGCCGTGGAAGAGCTGCTGCGTGCCTATTCGCCGGTGACAATGGCGCGCGAGGTGATGAAGGAGACCACCATCAGCGGCTGCCCGGTCAAGCCCGGCAACATGGTGCTGCTATCGTTCCCGGCCGCCAACCGCGATCCGGCGATGTTCCCGGATGCCGACAAGGTGGTAATCGACCGCAAGGAGAATCGCCACGCCGCGTTCGGCCTCGGCATCCACCGCTGCGTCGGCTCCAACCTGGCGCGCATGGAAATGACGGTTGCGATCGAGGAATGGCTGAAGCGGATTCCGGATTTCAGGCTCGACCCGGCCGGCAAGGTCACCTGGTCGGAAGGCACCGTGCGCGGCCCGCGCCAGTTGCCCGTGCTGTTTGGCAAGGCGAGCTGAAAGCCAAGCTATCGCGTCCCGGTTCTGCGGAGCGGCGCACTGGACGATGCTTCGCATCGCCGCGAGAACGCCGCACCGCGTCCGGGACACGTTCTCCCTACTTGACCTCGATCTTCGCGTCGCTGGCGACCTTCTTCCAGGCTTCGATGTCGCGCGCGTTGATGTCGCGCTGCTGATCTCCGGCGATGAAATCCGCCGAGATGCCGAGCGCCAGCAGTTTCTCGATGATGTCGGGTTCGGCCAACGCGGCCTTGAGCGCGGCGGAAACCTTCTCCGCGATGGGAGCGGGAACGCCTGATGGCGCGTACATCACCCAGGACAGGCTGCGTTCGAAGTCGACGCCTTGCTCCTTGTAGCTCGCGACATGGGGCAGGCTCGGCGAACGGCCGCCACAGACCGCAAGCGCCTTCAGCTTGCCGTCCTTCACCAGCGGCGTTCCGGTCGCCATGTCGACCAGCCCCACCGCGATGTGACCGCCCATCAAATCGTTGGCGAGTTTGGCCGCGCCGCTGAACGGCACGTGCTGCAGGCGGACGCCGGCTTTTTGCGAGAGGATTTCGCCGCAGAAGTGCCCGGTGGAGCCGACGCCCCAGCTGCCGTACTGGATCGGCTCGCCTTTCTTCGAAAGTTCGGCCAGCTCCCGCAGATTGTTGGCGGCAAAATCCTTTGTCGCGATCAGGAGGATGGACGACGTGCCGATCCGCCCGATGGTGGTGAAATCCTTGATCGGATCATAGGGCAGGTTGGGATAGACGGCCGGCGCGAGCACATGGGTGGTCATGCCGCCGATCGTGATGGTGTAGCCGTCGGGAGGCGAAGTCGCCGCCTGCTGCGCGCCGATGGTGCCGGCAGCGCCGGTGCGGTTTTCGACGTAGATGGTCTGCCCCAGGCGGTTGCCCATCTTGTCGGCCAGCAGCCGGCCAAGCACGTCGCCGCCGCCACCGGCCGCGAACGGCAGCAGCATCTTGATCTTCTTGGAGGGATAGCTCGATGCGTCTTCGGCGCGGGCCGGACCTGTCACAGACGCCAGCGCCAGCAACGAAAGCATGATCGCGCGTAACTTCATTTACTCTACTCCCTGGGTTTCCCGTTTGCTTTTTTGTTCTTGATGGTTCGCCGCTGGCGTTGTTTCGCCGGTCACGATGGTTGGCGACGCTGTCGCGCGATCAGGGTCCGCGAGGCCTGGCGCCGGAGTGTCGGAGGATGAAACGCGTCGGCAAATACACCGGCCGTATTTTTCGCGTCTGATCGCCACCGCTGATGCGGTCGAGCAGGATGTTGGCGGCGACCCGCCCCATCTGGTCGAGATCCCAGGTCAATGCCGAGATTCCGGGCGTGGCGTGCCGGGCAAGATCGGTGTCGCCGATGCACACCAGCGACATGTCGTCGGGATAGCGCAGGCCGTTGCTGGCCAACGCGTCCATCACGCCGGCCAGCATATGCGTGCCCAGCGTGATGATGGCCGTTGGGCGATCGGGGCCTTGCAGCAACTGGCAGACTTCGCTGAATGCGATGTCGGAGCCTTGCGTCTGCGGCCGGATCAGGTCGGGATCGACCTTTAGTTTGGCCTCGACATGGGCCTGCCGGTAGCCGGCCAGGCGCTCCGAACTCGGCAGCAAAGCGGCGCGCCCGGTGAGCAGCGCGATGCGGCGATGGCCGAGTCCGATCAAATAGCGGGTGATCTCGAGGCCGCCGCCGCGATGGTCGGCGCGTACCGAGGGGACATCGGGCACCTCGCGATCGATCGCCACGCAGGGCATGTCGAGGTTCGCGAGTGCGCTGGTAAAATCGGTATGGGCGTTATCGCCGGCGAACAGCAGCAGGCCGTCCATCCGCCGCCGCCGCACCGCCGATATGAACGCCGTTTCGCGATCCTGCTCATGCCGGGTGGCCGCCAGCATCAGCACGTAGCCGGCGCGCTGAAACTCCTCCTCGGCGCCATTGATCATCTCGCTGTAGAGCGGGTTGGAAAGGTCGGAAACCATGCAGCCGATCGTCTTGCTCGCGCGCGAGCGCAACGCCTGCGCCGCCGAATGCGGCTCGAAGCGCAGGCGGGTCACGGCCCGCATGATGCGGGCGTGCAATTCCGGGCTGATATGCGGCTCGCCGTTCATGACGCGGCTGACGCTGCTCACCGAAACGCCGGCCTGCGCCGCGACGTCGCGGATGGTGGCACGTGGGGGCTGCGCCTGGCGCGGCGGCATTGCGGGGCTTCCTCGGGACGAATTTGCGCGAAATCTAGCGCAAACTGGAAACGATATACAAGGCGATGGCCTGTAAATATCCGCCTTGAACCATAGCATTGGACAAAGTATGGAAACGTTTCCAGAAAGCGCGGGATGCCACCACCTTGCTCCCGCCACAACAACCGGCTGAATGGCCGCAGGCAGGAAACGGGACCGTGGCATGATGCGGCGTGTCGAAGGAAAAGTCGCCCTGGTGACCGGCGCCGCGAATGGCATCGGACGAAGCGCGGCCCTGGTGCTGGCGCGCGAAGGCGCGAAGATTGTCGCGACCGACTTGCAGGACGAGAAGGGCGCGGGCCTGTTGCGCGAATTGCACGCCATCGGATGCGAGTGCGAATACTATCACCACGACGTGACGCGCGAAGAGGACTGGCAGTCGATCGTGGCCCAGACCCGCAGCCGCTTCGGCAGGCTCGATGTCCTCGTCAACAATGCCGGGATTGGGCTCTCGGGCCCCGTGGTCGACATGGCGTTCGCCGACTGGAAGCGGCAGGTCGCGGTCAATCTCGACGGTGTCTTTCTCGGTGTAAAATATTCACTGCCCTTGATGCGTACCGGGGGCGGCGGAAGCATCATCAACGTGTCCTCGATTGCCGGCATCAAGGCGTCGCCGAACGTCTCGGGCTATTGCGCGACCAAGGGCGGCGTGCGGCTGTTCACCAAGTCGGTCGCGCTGGAATGCGCGGCGGCCAAGGACGGCGTGCGCGTCAACTCGCTGCATCCCGGCATCACTGAAACCGCGATCTGGGACACGCTGATCGGCACCGTCGAGGACGGCTCGAATGGTGGACGGGAGCGCGGGCCGACGTTGGACAAGCTCACCGAACGCGCCGTGCCACTCGGCTACAAGGCAGCACCGGAAGATATCGCCAACGGCATCCTGTGGCTGGCAAGCGACGAGAGCCGCTACGTCACCGGCACCGAACTTGTCATCGACGGCGGCCGCTCGATCGGCTGAACGCCAAAACAGCAAGAACGAGAGCGGGACGGACGTCCCGCCCGGAACGGGAGGTCGTCATGAGCCGTGTTTTCGGGGCAGTCTGCCAGAACGGATATGTCGTGCGGGATATTCGCGCCGCCATGGACCATTGGGTCAACGTGATGGGCGTCGGACCCTGGTACTACATCGACCGGGTCAAGACCGATTACTTCCGTCACCGCGGCAAGGACTCGGCCGTGGAGATGAGCATTGCGCTCGCCAATTCCGGCGATCTCCAGATCGAACTGATCCAGCAGCGCAACGACGCGCCCTCGATGTACAAGGAGTTTCTGGACTCCGGCCGCGAAGGCCTGCAGCACATGTCGTACTGGACCAAGGATTATCAGGGCCTATACGACCGCGCGCTCGGCCTCGGCTACAAGGTTGGACATGAGGGCCAGATCGGCGGCGAAAAGGGTCGCTTCGCCTATTTCGACACGCAAGCGCATCCCGGCACCGTGGTGGAAATATCCGACATCAGCGGCAGCAAAGGGAGTTTCTTCGAGCATATCCGCAAGGTCGCTGCCGGCTGGGACGGCTCCGATCCGATCCGGGATGTCAAGCGCTGATGCGGGCGCGGCCTTTGTAACGTAACCTGCAGAAAAACGCGGAAGTCTCCGCATCACGAGAAGCAGAACAAGGAGAGGCGGATGGCGAGACTTCCCCTGATCGATCCGGCGGCAACCAGCGGCGACGTGCGCGCGTCCTTTGACAGGATGCCGGTCGTGTTGAACATTTTTCGAATGATGGCGCATGCCGAGGCCAATTTCATTCCGGCGATGCGGTTCGCCAATTCGATCCTGCACAAGCAGAAGCTCAGCCACGTCAATCGCGAATTGCTGATCCTGCAAGTCGCGCAGCGGCAGCGCGGCGTCTATGAGTGGCGGCAGCATGTGCCGATCGCGCTCGGCGTCGGCGTCACGCAACAGCAGATCGACGGCGTCGAGCAGGGCAACTACGAGGGCGCGGCCTTCAACGCCGCCGAACAGGCGCTGCTGGCGTTCGGTCGCGAGGTGATCGACAATGTGCGCGTTCCCGAGCCGGTGTTTTCTGCCATGCGAAAATACTTCGGCGAGCAGGAGATCGTGGAATCGATCCTGGCTATCGGCTTCTACATGACGATGGCGCGCCTGACGGAGGCGACCGATGTCGATCTCGACCCGGCCGCCGGCATGACGGTCTTCGAAGGTGGCAAGAAGCGGCCGGGCTGACGTCGAACCCGGCCCGGCTGATTGACGACGTTGCCGATTGCAGCGATCATCGGCTGGTTCAGGGCAACGATGGCGGGGAGCGCGGGCAATGACGGGTGAGCCGGAGGCGGGCTGTCCGCGGCCCCTGAGCGAGATTGCGAGCTACCACGCCCATATCTACTACGATCCGGCGGCGACGCGGGCCGAGGCCGAGCGACTGCGTACCTGGATCGGAGAGCGGTTCTCGGTCACGCTCGGACGCTGGCACGACGTCAAGGTCGGCCCGCACGACCAGGCCATGTACCAGGTGGCCTTTGCCCGGGAAATTTTCCCCGAACTGGTGCCCTGGCTGATGCTCAACCGCGGCCAATTGAGCATTTTGGTCCATCCGAACACGACCAACCCGCGTCGGGATCGTGCAGCCGACCCGATGTGGATCGGGCCGGCGCTCGCCGTGCATGCCGAAAAGCTGCCGGAGCACGCCGAAATCGAACAGGCGCCCGCGCCGAATACCCGTCCGACCCTCCGGCCCTGAGCGGCTGCAAAAAGGAATATCGGTCCTGACGGCCATCGCCCGGCTTGAAACCGTCGATTGGGACAGTCAATATGACATTGGGCGCTTGTCTCGATTATGCCTTACTTTGGATTTCATTATGCTGGGACTTATTCGGTGAATCCATTAGGAATCAGCCGTGATTCCGAAGCGCCGAGCCGGGGACGAATGGATAAGAGGAAGACCAGTAAAGCCGGGCTTGCTTCGAGCCGCGGTACCCGATGGCTCCGCGAAGCGGCTTTCGGCACGGCAGCGCTCGCCATAGCGCTGGGAATGGCCGTTTGGGTAACCGATTTCGATCTCGCCGGCTGGAGCAATCCCGCATCCGCAAATGTCAGCAGCGGACCCACGTTCGAGGAGCGATTCGGGCCGGGCTCAGTGCGCCGATCGCTGGCCGTCAGCTATCCTTGGCGTCCGGTCGCCGGTCCGGAGCGCTCGAATTTCGATGCCGAGTTCGGGCACATCCGGGCCTCTCTGGGCGGACCCTCGCCCGAGGAGCAGAACCTCCAGCCCGTGCCGACCGCCCCGACCGCCGAGGCGGCGATCCCGCTGCCGAGGGCGCGGCCGGTCCTGGCCAATATCCAGTCTCCGCGGACCGATCCGGGGGCAACCTCGTCCGACAATCGCACCATGTTCGAAAAGCTTGCCGATCTGGTGCCAATGAAGTTTTCGCTGGCATCGCTGACGCCCGGGGATGGGCTGTTGGGCGAGCGAAAGGACCTGGGGGCACTGGGCTATGACGGCCAGACCGCGGTCTACGATATTTCAGGCCGCGTCGTTTACTTGCCGAACGGCACCAAGCTTGAGGCGCATTCCGGTCTCGGCGGCCTGATGGACAATCCGGCTCATGTCGACCAGCGTATGGTCGGCGCGACGCCGCCGAACGTCTACGACCTCAGGCCGCGTGAAAAGCTGTTTCACGGCGTCGCCGCGCTGCGCATGACCCCGGTGGGCGAAAACGAGATGCATGGCCGTAACGGCCTGCTGGTGCACAGCTATCTGCTCGGTCCCAACGGCGATTCCAACGGCTGCGTCTCGATCAAGGAATATGACAGGTTCCTCGCGGCGTATAACAACGGCGAGGTCAAGCGTCTCGTCGTCGTGCCAAGCCTCAAGGAAGGCCTCACGGCGTCGCGGCGTTCTCCATCGCCGTCATGACCGTCGTTGCCGGCGACGCCGCGGCTGCGTCCGACACACCGCTGCGCGCGACGTTCAAGATCAACCTGAACGGCCAGACGGTGTCGATCGGCACCGTGGGCCAGGCCTATCGCTTCATCACCAGTCTCGGCTCGATAGAATGGATCGAGTTTCGTGCGCTGCACGCCGATGCCGTCAATGCCCTCCAACGCGCCGCTCGCAATGCGATGCTGACGGTGCAGGCGACCGACGCACTGCGGGCGCTGTTGGCCCGTGCCAAGCTGTTGTGAGGCCCCATGCCGAAAAGCGCCAGCGAGATTGAAGACGACCGCCTGATCCGGGAATTGTTGCAGAACTGGGCGATCTGGCGCGATGCCGGCGACTGGGAGCGGTTTCGTACGGTCTGGCATCCCGACGGTCGCATGATGGCGACCTGGACGCAGGGCACCGGCGACGAGTTCATCGAGATCAGCAAGCAGGCCTGGGCCAGGGGTATCAGCATCCTGCATTTCCTCGGCGGCATCTCGGTCGACCTCGCAGGACGACGCGCGATTTCACAGACCAAGATGGCGATCTCGCAGCGCGCCGAGGTCGAGGGCGTGTTGTGCGACGTGCTCTGCACCGGGCGATTCTACGATTTCCTCGAAAAGCGCGACGGACGCTGGGGCATCGTGCTGCGCCAGCCGATCTACGAGAAGGACCGCATGGACCCGGTCACGCCCGGCGCGGCGCCCGTCCTCGACAAGGCGCTGCTCGAACAGTTTCCGCCGGGCTACCGGCATCTCGCCTATCTGCAGACCCGCATCGGCTACACCGTGAAGCGCGACATGCCCGGCCTCAAGGGGCCCGAAGTCGAAGCCTTGTATGCGCGCGGCGCGGCGTGGCTGCAGGGCAAGTCGATCTAGGGAATGCGGGTTGTCGCTTGCGCCATTTGATCGGATCAAGGATTCCACCTGCCCGGGGGTCGAAGATAAAAGATGACCCAGGCAGGGGAAACAGCATGGCAAGCCAGCTCGAATTGAGTTCGCGTGCGGCTCTTTGCAGGCAACTCGCGCAGCACGAACCAAGAGCAGGGTATATTGGCTGGCGGAGGCCGAAAGCTGGTCTCGTCCTTCTCGCGAAACGATGCCTCTCGAACGAACGGGCCATCAGGATGACCCGTGCGAACAATTTCTGGCGCTGATCGCCAGGTAGCCACGGATTTAGCCGATCTCCCTGCGCACGGTCGCCGCCGCGTCGCACATCGCCTTCAGTTTTCCGAAGGCGATATGGCGCGGCATGTATTTCATGCCGCAGTCGGGGGCGACGATGAGGCGATCCGCGGCGACATGCTTCAGCCCGTTGCGGATCCGGTCCGCCACCACATCGGCTGATTCGATCTCGGGATTACCGAGGTCGAGTACGCCGAGCATGATCTTCTTCGAAGACAGATCGCCGAGCACGCCGAGATCGAGTTTCGGCTGCGCCGCCTCGATCGATATCTGCTCGGCGCTGGTGTCGGCGAGTTCGGCGAGGAAGGAATAGCCGGCCGGTTTGGTCGAGCCGGGCACGACCGCGGCATAGCCAAAGCACAGATGCACCACCGTCGGCACGGTGATGCCTTCCAGCGCGCGGTTGATCGCCTTCACCGCATAGCGGCGGGCGACGTCGGGATTATTGCGCACCCAGGGTTCGTCGAGCTGGATCACGTTGGCGCCGGCCTTTTGCAGGTCCAGCGCTTCGGCGTTGACGGCGGCGGCGAACGCCATCGCCAGCTCCTCGTCATCCCTGTAGAATTCGTTCTTGGCCTGCTGGCTCATCGTGAACGGGCCGGGCAGGGTGATCTTGGCCGCGCGGTCGGTGTTCCGGCGCAGGAATTCCATGTCGTGCAGCTCGACCGGCTTGCTGCGCTTCACCGCCCCGACCACGCGTGGCACCGGCGTCGCATGGCCGCTGCGCGAGGTGATCATCGCCGGATTCTCGTCGTCGATGCCTTCCAGCGCGGTGGCAAACCGGTTGGAATAGCTCTCGCGGCGGATTTCGCCGTCGGTCACGATGTCGATCCCGGCGCGCTCCATGTCCCGGATCGCGACGATGGTGGCGTCGTCCTGCGCTTCTTCCAGATGTTCGGCCGGCAGCCGCCACATCGCATGCAGGCGCGTGCGCGGCACCACTTTTGACAGCATCGCGCGGTCGACCAGCCATTCCGGCTGCGGGTAGCTGCCGACCACGGTGGTCGGCAGCAGGTGCTTTGGCAGGTTCATGGGGAGCTCCTTGCTCTTGTTGTTCATCGCGTTTTCAAGCGAAGTGGCTTCCGGTTCGCGTGAAGAAAGCGCGTCAAAAAGTAAGCTTCTTGGCTTCTCAGGCGGCGCGCGTCGCTTGGGCCGCGGCCTCATCCTTCACCGGGTTGCGCAGTACGCCGATGCCGGACACCTCGACCTCGACGACGTCGCCTTCTTTCATCCAGAGCGGCGGTGTGCGGTAGGCGCCCACGCCGCCGGTGGTGCCGGTGACGATGACGTCGCCGGGCACAAGCTCGGTGAAGGTCGAGCAATACGCGATCAGGGCAGGGACGTCGAACACGAGGTCCGAGATCGGTGCGGACTGTACCTCGACGCCGTTGAGGCGGGTCGCGATGGTCTGCCTGCTGATATCAGGGATTTCGTCCGTCGTGACCATCCACGGCCCGAACGCGCCGGTGCCCGCGAAATTCTTGCCCGGTGCGAACTGCGAGGTGTGGCGCTGCCAGTCGCGGATGCTGCCGTCATTGTAGCAGGCGTAGCCCGCGACATGCGCCAGCGCCGTCTCGCGCGAAATCCGGCGGCCGGCCTTGCCGATGATGACGGCCATCTCGCCTTCATAGTCGAAGCGCTCCGACTCCAGCGGCCGGATCATCGGCTGGCCGCCGCCGACCTGGCTGTTGGCAAAGCGGGTGAAGATCATCGGGTGCGGCGGCGTGGGGTGGCCGCTCTCGGCCAGATGCGTGGCGTAGTTGACGCCGATGCAGAAGATCTTGTCGGGATCGGGGACGGTCGGCAGCAGTTCGATTTCGGCCAACGCGTAGTCCGGGCGTTCGCCCTGCAGCGCCTTCAGCGCGTCGAGCGAGCCGTTCGCGAGCAGCGCTTTCAGGGTCGGCCAATCCTTCAGCCGCCTGCCTGCGTCGATGATTCCGGCATTGGTCACCAGTCCGTATGTCGCCGTCTGGCCTGCCTTGAAACTCGCGATCTTCATTGGTTGGCACTTTCTTCGATGGAGGAAACGTAGGGTTCGATGGACTTTACGATTTTGCCCGAACGGATCGGAACGCATTCGGGTGGAAAGTCCTGGCGGAAACGGGCGCCGGCCTTTTCGGCGCGGTCGATAAAGCGTTCGAGATGGGCCATCGCGCCGCTCGGCAGGTCGTGCAGCACCATCAAGCTCCATGGTTGCGAAAGGCACTGCGAAAGCGCGCGCTCGACCCAGCCGTCGGCATCGTCCCAGTCGCGCGGGATCGCATTCCAGAGCACGCAGCTGTGCTTGTGGCGCGTTAGATATTCGACCACGGAAGGTTTTAGCAGCCGCTCGTCGAGATTGCCGCCGCCGCCGAACGGCCGGAACCAGCGGTAGGGATGGGCGAGCTCACCGATCGCGGCTTGCGTCCGGCCGATTTCGTTCTGTGCCGTCTCGGCGCCGCGCTGCTGCCCCAACGGCACCGTGTGCGTAAAGGTGTGGTTGCCGATCCAGTGGCCTTCGTCATGGGCGCGCGCCGCAAGCCGGCGGCGTTCGGGATCGCCCAGCTTCTCGCCGATCACGAAGAACGTCGACTTGATGCCGCGTTCGCGCAGGATGTCGAGGACGTGCGGCGTTACCCCGGGTTCGGGGCCGTTGTCGAATGTCAGCGTCAGGTCGAACACGGGTACTCCGTCAGGTCGCAGGCTGGATGGCGCCGGCGGTGATCTCGTCGGCGGCGCGCTGGCCGGCGCGGGAACCGGTCTGCCAGATCGCGGCCTTGCGCTCGATCCATTTGATCGCGGCGTTGAAGGCGATCGCCATCGCGAGCACCAGCAGAACGCCGGCGAAGACATGCGGGCTGTCGAGGATGGTGCGGTAGCGCGAGATCAGGTAGCCGATTCCGGCGGAAGAGATCAGCATTTCCGACACCACCACGCCGACGATCACGAGCGCGCCGCCGACGCGCAGTCCTGATAGAACGGTCGGGATCGCCGCGGGGATGATGACGCGGACGATCCGCTGGCTCAGCGTCGCTCCCATGCTGCGCGCGGCGAGCAGCAGTTGTGGATCGATGGTCTGGATGCCGGCGGCGGTCGCCAGCATCGTCGGCAGGAAACCGTAGATCGAGGCGAACGCAATCTTGGATTCCGTGCCGATGCCGAGCCACACCGTGAAGACGGGGTAGAGGATGACGAGCGGCACCGCATAGAGGCTCGACACCATCGGCATGATCAGGATGCGTGGCCGCGGCAGGCTGCCGACAATGGCGCCCAACAAAATGCCGCCGCCGCAGGCGAACATCATCGAAATCGCGACCTCGTAGAGCGTCACAGCCAGGGCATGGCCGTATTCGCCGGCCTCGTTCCAGCCGGCAATGAGCGTCGAGGACAGCGAGGGCAGGAACAGCGTCGGGATCACGCCGGCGCGCGGCAGGATCTCCCACAACGCGATCAGGGCGATGACGATCAATCTGCGAAGCGTTGCCGCGCTCATGTTGGCCTCATGCCGATTTGCGGATATGCCGCCAGATGCGTTCGCGCAGGGTACCGAACGCGTCGCCGCTCAGCATTTCGTAGGTTCGCGGGCGGGGCAGCGTGACCTGCAGATGGTCGACGATGCGGCCGGGCCGCGGCGACATCACGATCACCTCGTCGGCGAGATAGACGGCCTCCGTCAGGCTGTGGGTGACGAACACCACCGTCTTGCCGGTGGCGGCCCAGATCCGCAGCAATTCGTCGCCCATGGTCATGCGGGTCTGCTCGTCGAGCGCGGCGAACGGCTCGTCCATCAGCAGCACAGGCGGGTCCTGCACCAGGCCGCGCGCGATCGAGACGCGCTGCTTCATGCCGCCGGACAATTCATGCGGATGTCGCTTGCCGAAACCGTCGAGGCCGACGAGTTTCAGCGCATCCTGCGCCTTGGTGCGGCGTTCGTTCTTGCCGACATGGCGCAGCGCCAGCGGAAATTCGACGTTCTCCTCCGCCGTCAGCCAGGGAAACAGGCTGGCCTCCTGAAACACCACGCCGACCCGGTTCGGATCGGGTTTTGGGATCGGCGCGCCACTGATCGTGATGGTGCCCGAGGTCTGCTCGCGCAGGCCCGCCATCATCATCAGAAGCGTCGACTTGCCGCAGCCGCTCGGGCCGACCAGCACGATGAAACGGCCGGGCTTGATGTCGAGCGAGACGTCCTGGAGGGCAACGACTTCCTGCGTCGTGGTCCTGAAGATCTGGCCGACATTGCGGACCTCGATCGCGCCGGCCGGCTTCAGCGGGGTTATGTTCGCCAATGGCTGCATCGAGTTTCCACCCATCTGACCAGTTCGTTGAAAGCGATTGCGATCGCGGCGATCATCAGCACGCCGGCCAGCAACTGCTTCATTTGGAAGTTTTCGCCCCAGGTCGCGATCTGATGGCCGATGCCGTCGCGAGAGGCATACATTTCGGCGAGGATGACGCCGGTGAGATTGAAGATCATCGAGATCCGCAGCGCCTCCAGCAGAACCGGAAGCATGCTCGGCAGATAGACGCGGAACGCGGTCTGAAACGGCGTGGCGCCGTAGGACCGGGCGACCGTCAGGTGCTCGACCTTGACCGACTCCACCGCGGTCGTGGTCGACATGATCACGATGAAGATGGTCGAGAAAAAGCCGAAGCCGACCTTCTGAGCAAAGCCGACACCGAACATCAGGATGAACATCGGCAGGAAGATCGATTTCGGGATGCTGAACGCGAAGAACAGCAGCGGCTTGGCCACATCGGCGAAATACTTGTTCTCCGCGATCAGGAAACCGACCAGCGCCCCGAAGGGCACCGCGAGGGCAAAAGCGGTCAGCACCTCGGTGGCGGTGACCGCGAGATCATGTTGTATGCTGGCCCGCTGCAGGAGATCGCCGAGCGTGGCGAGCGTGTCGGAGGCGGAAGGAAGCAGGCGCGGGTTGACCATGCCGGTCCGCGACAGCATTTCCCAGATCGCGAACAACGCGATCACAATGCCGAACCGCGCCGCCTTGACGGCCAACCCGCTTTGCATCGGGCCGGCCTCAGAACTTGGTCGGCACGGGCTTGAACTGGGTCGAGATGATCTCCGCTGCCGGTCCGAGATCCTTCATGCCGCCCGCCTTGGCCATGTCGAGCGCGAGCTGGAGCTGCTCCGGGATCTTGGGGCCGGCCATGCTGCCGTCGGTCTCCAGCTTCATGATTGTGTTGTCATACTCCTGCGCCGCGATGTCGGGCGCGATCTCATAGAGCTCGGAAATCAGCTTGACGGAGGCTTCCTTGTTGGCGCGCATGAACATCAGCGCGCCGTAGAGCGCGTTCAGCGTCTTCTGCACCACCTGCGGCTTGTCCTGGACGTACTTGTCGAGTGCGATCCAGCCGGCGGCAAGGTTCGGCGGCACTTCCTTGGCGAAGTCGAGGATCGTACGGGCTTCGCCCGACTTCAAGATCTGGAAGCTCAGGGGCGAATAGACCACGGCGGCATCGACATTGCCGGCGAGCAGGTTCGGCACCAGGCCGCCGCCGCCGACGGGCACGCGGGTGAACTCGATCTTCTTGTCCTGCTGGGTCCACAGCGCCAGCAGGTCGGACCCGGAGCCGGCGGAGGTGATCGCGACCTTCTTGCCCTTCAGGTCGGAGACGCCGAGCGTAGACTTTGAAAGCGTCATCAATTGCCAGCCGTAATAGCCCATCGCGGCGTTGGCCAGCACCTTGGAGTTCACGCCCTTGCTGCGTCCGGCCGAAACCAGCGAGGTGGCGTCGAGGATGACGTCCGCAGCGCCCGCCGCCATCGCCTCGAACGTCTCGGCGCCGCCGCGGTAGATCGTCAGTTCGGCCTTGATCCCTTCCTTCTCGAACAGTTTCTGCCGCACCGCGGTTTCTGCGATCGTGGTCGGCCAGTAAGTCTTGGTGGGAAGCCCGATGCGGACGGTGTCGGCGGCCTGCGCCGTGGCCGATGTTCCAAGAACGGAGGCGGCGGCGATCATTGCCAGGATGTGGCGTCGCGTGATGCTCATTGTGCGTTTCCCTTTTGCTTTTTTGTAAGGCTTGTTCTTCCAATGGCGGCCCAGTTGGTGCCGCTACGTCCCTGATGTGCTGGGAGTAGCGAGCTCGACGAGCCGCATGGTCGTCATAAAATGCTTCGAGAGTGCGACGACCGCGGCATCGGCATCGCGTTGGAGCGTGGCGCGCACGATAGCGGCGTGCTCGGCCTCGACGTTGCGGGTTTTCTTGTTGTTGCGCCGGATCGCAAGCCGCCGATAACGTTCGCTCTGTTCGTGCAGCACGTCGCGAAACCCGAGCAGCCATGGCGAGCCGCAGGCATTCACCAAGGTGCGGTGGAAGACGCGGTGCCGCACCACCCATTCCTCGTAGTGGTGCGTCGGGTCGTCGGGATAGGTGTAGGGAACGGCGCAAAGTGCGGTGAACGACCTCTCCACCGCGGCGAGCCATGCGGCGTCGCCGCGCTCGATCGAGCGGCGCAGCGCCAGCCCTTCGATATCGATACGGGTCTGCGTCACGTCCCTGAGATCGGCGGGAGATACCGGACTGACGCGAAAGCCGCGCTGGTCGGACGCCTGTACGAGCCCGTCCGCGACCAGCCGCGACAGCGCTTCGCGCACCGCGGCAAGGCTGACCGAGAACTGCTTGGCGAGGCCGGCGATATGCAGCTTCTGGCCGGGCGGCAGCCGGGTCGAGAGAATGTCCGCACGCAGCCGCCCCTGAACCGCTGACGTCAGGCTGCGCGGCCGTTCGTCGGCAGGGCTGTCGTCAAAACTCAAACCGATACTGCTCATGGCGCGCGGAGATTGGCGAGGTATGGCGCTGGCGTCAATCGAAAATCGATTTTTTGTCTAAAGCATTGTATTGTCGAGATTTTTGGATGCGAATCAATTTTTGACGGCGCCGCGGGAGCATTTTCTGACACATCGGACGTGATGACAACCCGACCCAGACCCTGTATAGTTCGCGTGCGAAATAAATGGCCTTAGCAATTCACGTGAGTGTTCGTCGCGAACCTCGACTGGTATTTCTGCTCAACGTGGCGCAACGCCGGCTGCAGCGCTGGATGGCGGCGCGGGCGCAGCACAATGGGGTAACGGCCGCGCAGTCCGGCTTGCTGTTCGTGCTGGGCCAGCGCGACGGCGTACTGATGGGCGAGGCGGGCACGGCGCTCGATCTCGGTCCGCCCGGCATCAGCGGGCTGGTGGACCGGATGGCGGCCGCGAACCTGATCAGGCGGCGCGCCGATCCGCAGGACGGCCGGGCGTGGCGGCTGTGGCTGACGCCGGCCGGCCGCGCCGCGCTGGCGCAGTCGAAAGCGGGACTCGCGGAAATCAACAGGCGCCTCACAGACGGATTTACCGACGCGGAGATCGAAATCGTCGCGCGTTGGCTCACGACCATGCAAACCAGATTTCCCAGAGGAGAAGACGAATGACCGAGCACATCGAGATCGAGAAGAGCGAAGGGATTTTGAGCCTGACGATGGCCCGTCCGGACAAGAAGAACGCGCTGACCAACGCGATGTACGGCGCGGTGGCCGACGCCATCGAAGGCGCGGAAACCGATTCGTCCGTTCGCGTGCTGTTGATCCGCGGCAAGGGTGACATGTTCACCGCCGGCAACGATGTCGGCGAGTTCGCCGCCATCGCGACAGGCGCCATCCAGGGCGCGCGGCATGTCAGCCGCTTCCTGCAGGCGCTCGCGCAATCGAGCCGTCCGCTGGTCGCGGCGGTTCAGGGGCGTGCGGTCGGCGTCGGCACCACCATGCTGCTGCACTGCGATCTGGTCGTGCTGGCAGAGAACGCGCTGCTTTCGACGCCGTTCGTCAGCCTGGCGCTGGTTCCTGAGGCGTCCTCCAGCCTGCTGATGCCGCTCCGCATTGGCTATGCCCGCGCCTTTGAGATGTTCGCGCTTGGTGAGGCCGTCGACGCCAAGTCCGCGCTCGCCTGGGGGCTCGCCAACCGGGTGGTGCCACTCGACAAACTCGATGCCGAGGCGAGGGCGCTGGCATTGCGGCTGGCGAAGCAGCCGGCGGGCGCGGTCAGCACCACAAAACGGCTGATGCGCAATCCGGAAGTGCTGATGGCACAGATCAAGGTGGAAAGCGCGCAGTTCGCCGCGCGCCTGCAAACCGCCGAGGCGCGGGAAGCCTTCACCGCGTTCGCCGAGCGCCGGCCGCCGGACTTTTTGAAACTCGCAAAATAGCGGCGTCACCGCTTCTTCCCGCCCGCGACCGTCTGGCGATTGACCGTCCGTGACGGTCCCGCTACCTGTTTCGGGTCGCGCGCGGGGAGACCAATGAACAATAACAATGACGCTTCCGAATTCGACTATGTCATCGTCGGCGCCGGCTCGGCCGGATGTGTGCTCGCCAACCGCCTGAGCGCCGACGGCAAGCACTCCGTCTTGCTGCTGGAAGCCGGACCGAAGGACAGCAACCTCTGGATCCACGTACCGCTCGGCTACGGAAAGCTGTTCAAGGAAAAATCCGTCAATTGGATGTACCAGACTGAGCCGGAGCCGGGCTTGAACGGCCGGCAGGTGTTTCAACCGCGCGGAAAAGTGCTGGGCGGGTCGAGCTCGATCAACGGCCTGCTCTATGTGCGGGGCCAGCAGGAGGATTACGATCGCTGGCGCCAGCGCGGCAACGCCGGCTGGGGCTATGACGACGTGCTGCCCTACTTCAAGAAAGCCGAGAACCAGCAGCGCGGGCCCGACAAATACCACGGCAGCGGCGGCCCGTTGCCGGTATCGGACTGGCGGCACCATGATCCCCTGTCGGAAGCCTTCGTTGTCGCCGCCGCCGAAGCCGGCATACCGACCAATCCGGATTTCAACGGCGCGACCCAGGAAGGCGCTGGATTCTTCCAGACCACGACGAGCCGGGGACGTCGCGCCAGCACGGCATATTCTTATCTGCGCCCGGCGAGGAGTCGCTCTAACCTGCATGTCGAGACCTCAGCGTTGGCGCAGCGCATCCTGTTTGAAGGGAAGCGCGCCAAGGCGGTCGAATACAAGCAGGAAGGTAGCGTGCGCACGGCGCGGGCGCGCAAGGAAATCCTGGTTTCCAGCGGCGCGTACAACTCGCCGCAATTGCTGCAGCTCTCCGGCGTGGGGCCTGCGGACCTGCTGAGGCAGCACGGCATCGAGATCGTGCTCGACGCGCCCGGCGTCGGCAATGATCTGCAGGACCACATGCAGGTTCGGTTGGTTACGCGCTGCGCGCAGAAGGTCACGCTCAATGACGTCGTCAACCATCCGATCCGCAAGATGATGGCGGGACTTCAGTACGCAGCCTTCCGCAAGGGACCGCTGACGATTGCCGCGGGCACCTCGGGCGCGTTCTTCAAGACCAGCCCGCGGCTGGCGTCGCCGGACATCCAGATTCACTTCCTGCCGTTCTCGACCGACAAGATGGGCGAGAAACTTCATGCGCTCTCGGGCTTCTCATCCTCGGTTTGCCAGTTGCGTCCGGAAAGCCGCGGCTCGCTGCGGATCAAGAGCGCGGACCCTGCGGTGCCGCCGGAAATCCGCATCAACTATCTCGCGACCGAAACCGATCGCCGCGCCTTCATCGACGGCATCCGCATTCTACGCAAGATACTCGCCGCGCCGGCGCTGAAGGCCTACGCGGTCGCTGAGGTCGATCCCGGTCCTAAAGTGCAGAGCGACGACGAGGTGCTGGATTACTGCCGCCGCACCGGCAGCACGGTGTATCACCCGACCTCGACCTGCCGCATGGGCAGCGACGCGCTTGCCGTCGTCGACCAGCGCCTGCGCGTGCGCGGCATCGAAGGTCTGCGCGTGGTCGATGCGTCGATCATGCCGGACCTGATGTCGGGCAACACCAACGCGCCAACCATCATGATCGCGGAAAAGGCGTCGGACATGATTTTGGAGGACGCGCGGTAGCGCATCACATGGCCGACACCCTTGCCGCCATCCACGAACTGGTTCCGGCCATCCGTGCCCGGGCGACGGAGATCGAGCAGGCGCGTCGCTTGCCGGCGGATCTGGCGCGATCCCTGGCTGCGGCGGGCCTTTTCCGGATGGCCGTACCGAAGGAGGCTGGCGGGCTGGAGTTGGAACCGGCGGCGATGCTGCGGGCGATCGAGGCCGTCGGCGCGGCGGACGCTTCCGTCGGCTGGTGCGTGATGATCGGCGCGACCTCTGGCGTGACGGCGGCCTATCTGCCGACGCCCCTGGCGCGGGAGATCTTCGGCCCCGCGGATTGCATCGTCGGCGGCGTGTTCGCGCCGATGGGGAAAGCCGAAATTGACGGCGACGGCTATCTCCTGAATGGCCGCTGGGCATGGGCTTCGGGCTCCGCCAATTGCCGGTGGCTGATCGGCGGCGCCCTGGTCACTGAAAACGGTGGACTGCGAAAGCTTGCGAACGGAATGCCGGAAGAGCGCCGCCTGATCTTTCCTGCGGAAGCGGCTACCTTGAACGACACTTGGCATTCGTCGGGCCTGTGCGGCACCGGCTCGGGCGAGATGGTCGTCTCCAACTTGGCCGTGCCGCGCGAGCGCGCGGTGTCCTACGATGCTCCGGTCGCATCCGGTGCGCTTTATGCGTTCCCGTTTTTTGGTCTGCTGGCGCTCGGCATTGCGGCGGTCGCACTCGGCAATGCCCGCGGCGCCATCGAGGATCTCGTGGAACTGGCCGGCGGCAAGCAACCGCTGGGCTCGCGCCGCACATTGGCCGAACGCCATAGTGCGCAGTCGACGCTTGCCGTCGCTGAAGCCAATCTGCGCTCGGCGCGTGCCTTCTTCTACGAAGCGGTCGACGAGGCCTGGCAATTGGCGCGCCAGAGCGGCGCCATCGAAATGCGGCACCGCGCCGCGATTCGTCTGGCTGCCACCCACGCGACCCGCACGGCGGCCGATGTCGCGCGCAGCATGTATGACCTCGGCGGCGGCTCGTCGGTGTTCCTGTCCTCGCCGCTGCAGCGCCGCTTTCGCGACGGCCATGTGGCCACGCAGCACATCATGGTTGCGCCGCCGACCTATGAATTCACCGGGCGCGTCTTCATGGGCCTTCCGGTGGATCCGTCCGCGCCGGTGTGAGGTACTGCGGCGACGCGGCTAGCCCTTATCTGCCCCGCACCCGCCGCAGCATCTGCTCGACATGCGCGATCGGGGTTTCCGGCTGGATACCGTGGCCGAGGTTGAAGATCAGCCGGCCTTGCCCATAGTTTTCCAGGACATCGTCGACGGCGCGATCCAGCGCCGCGCCGCCTGCGATCAGCACCAGCGGATCGAGATTGCCCTGCACCGCGACGCGGCTCTGCACGCGTTCGCGGATCAGCGACGGCTCGGCCGCCCAGTCGATGCTGACGGCATTGACGCCAGTCGCTTCCACATAGGCCGGCAACAGCGCGCCGGCGCCGCGGGGGAAGCCGATGATCTTGGCGTCGGGCGCCTGCGCGCGCACGCCCGCGACGATGCGTTTGGCGGGCTCGATCGACCAGCGCTCGAATTCGCGGGGCGGTAGAACGCCGGCCCAGGTATCGAAAATCTGCAATACATCCGCGCCGGCCTTGAGCTGGCCGAGCAAATACTGGATCGAGTTCTCGACCAGCACGTCGATGATTTGGGCGAATGCCTCGGGATGGCGATAGGCCATCATCCGCGCCGGAGCCTGGTCGGGCGTACCATGGCCCGCGACCATGTAGGTCGCGACCGTCCACGGCGCGCCGCAGAAGCCGATCAATGCGATCTCGGGCGCAAGCTCGCGGCGCACCCGGCGCAGCGCCTCATAGACCGGTTCGAGTTTGCTGAAGTCAGCCGCGCGCGCCAGCGTCTTCACTTGATCCGGCTTGTCCAGCGGATCGAGGCGGGGGCCTTCGCCGGCCTCGAAGCGGACGGAACGGCCGAGCGCATAGGGGATCACGAGGATGTCGGAGAAGATGATCGCAGCGTCGAAATTGAAGCGGCGGATCGGCTGCAGCGTCACCTCGGCAGCGTATTCCGGCGTGAAACAGAGGTCGAGGAAGCCGCCGGCCTTGGCGCGCAGCTCGCGATACTCTGGAAGATAGCGGCCGGCCTGCCGCATCATCCAGACCGGCGGCACCTGCTGACGGCGGCCGGACAGCACTTCGATAAAGGGTTTTGTAGCTGACTGCTGGGACAATGGAAGTTCCTACGGTGCGTGTGCCGGTCCTTGGGGTCCCTGATACACGCAGCCCTCGGCTTGGCCAAGGCAGGAAATGGAACCCGCATGAATTTGGTGCGTTACCCCAGTCACGGAGGAACCCCATGGCTGAGAAATTCGATCCCGCACCGCATGACAAGCACGCCGCTGATCCCCACGAGGCAATGCTGGCCGATCGCGAAATGCACGAGAAGCTCGAGAAGGGTCTGGTCGGGTCCTTTCCGGCTTCCGATCCTGTCAGCGCCGCTCAACCGGCGCCGTCAAAGGCGGACAGCGACCGCAATGAATCTTTGTGGGAAAAAATTCGTGGCGTGTTTCGCTGATATGGAACGGCGGGCCGGGCGATGAAGACCGAGTTCAATCACGCCGCCAACGACTCGCCGCGCAGTGGCGGTGACAAGAAGGTTTCACCGCTGGTGTGGGCCGTTGTTCTTGGCGTCGTTGTGGTCATGGCGGTGTGGTTCACCATGCGCGGATGAGCGGACGCAGCCGATGGATACGAGAACCGTTGAGTGCGGCCTCCTGCGGGAGGCCGTTTTTTCTTGTGACCTTCCAATTAATAATGCGGCGGCCGCTCGTTCACCGCGCCCGGCACGTTGCTTTCGGCTTCCTGAAGCCGCTCTTTCAGCTCGGTAATCTGGCGCGTCAGCCGGTCGATCTGCGCCCACTGCGCGGTTATCGTCTGGTTCAGCGTCTCGATGGACTCATCCTGATAAGCCAGTCGGATTTCCAACCCGTCGATACGCTCGCGCAGTGCGTCAAGATCACTCATGGGGGCCATCGTCCGGTGGTCGCTGCCGCAGGCCGTGGCCAAGCGCCACACGTTCATCGAATACAAAGCACTCGCCGCGCCAGCGGCTGTCCTGTTCCGGCACGCCTTCGAGATAGCGCAGGATGCCGCCCTTGAGGTGATAGACCTCGTCGAATCCGCGGGCCAGCAGATAGGCGCTGGCTTTCTCGCAGCGGATACCGCCGGTGCAGAACATGGCGATCCTGCGATGCTTCGCGGGGTCGAGTTTCTCCGCTGCGAACTGCTTGAACTGCCCAAAACTCTTTATGCCGGGGTCGATAGCGCCCTCGAAAGTGCCCATCGCGACCTCGAAGGCGTTGCGGGTATCGATCACGAGCGTGTCGGGCGCGGATATCAGAGCATTCCAGTCCGATGGTTCGACATACGTGCCGACAAGCTGCGTTGGATCGACGGCGGTATCCCCGAGCGTCACGATCTCTTTCTTCAGGCGGACCTTCAGCCGCTGGAACGGCATCCCGGTAGCGGTCGAATACTTGAGTTCGAGATTGTCGAGCCGGCCGCCGAACAGGGGCCCGTGCTGCAACTCCCAAACGAACGCGTCGATGCCATCATCGCTGCCCGCCACCGTGCCGTTGATGCCCTCATGGGCCAGCAGCACGCTGCCCTTGATCCCAAGCCCCGCCGCGAGTGCGCGCAGCGGCTCGCGCAACTCCCGGAAGTCCGGCAGGGCGGCGAATTGGTAGAGGGCGGCGACCTTGAACGGCATGGCGACCATTTATCAGGCAGGCCGGGCAGGGGAAACCCCGCAAAGCCCTGCGTATTCCGCGCATTGCCCTTGGCATGCCAGCCATTGCCCCGCAGGGGATGAATATGCCAATAACCGTCCCACGAAGGACCGTCCGCAAACCCGCCGGACACTCCAGAACCGCCTTTCAAGAAAGCTCTCGCGATGAGGAATTTCCATTTCGCCGGCCGCTCCACGGTCCATGCCCAGAACGCGATGGTGGCGACCTCGCACCCGGATGCCGCGCTGGTCGCCATCGATGTGATGCGCGCCGGCGGCACGGCGGCGGATGCCGCGGTTGCGGCCTGTGCGCTGCTCGGGGTGATCGAGCCGCAATCGACCGGTATCGGAGGCGATTGCTTTGCGCTGATCCAGCCCAAGGGCGAGGGCAAGATCGTCGCCTATAACGGCTCCGGCCGCGCGCCGATGGCGGCGACGGCCGAGTGGTACCTGGAGCGCAAGATCAACTCGGTGCCGCTGACCTCGGCGCACGCGGTGAGCATTCCCGGCGCGATCGACGCCTGGGACACGATCCTGCGCGACCACGGCAAGATGGGTTTCGACACCCTGCTGCAGCCCGCGATCAAGGCCGCGGAGGAAGGCTATGTCGTCGCGCCCCGCATCGCCTTCGACTGGAAGAACCAGTTCGAGAAACTGAAGAACGGCACCAACACCGAGCGCTATCTGTTGCCGCACGGCAAGCCCGCGGCAGCCGGCGACGTGATCCGCCAACCCGAACTCGGCAAGACGCTGCGCGCGATCGCCAAGAACGGCCGCGATGCGTTCTACAGCGGCGAGATCGCCGCCGACATGGTGGATACGCTGCGCGGCATCGGCGGCCTGCATACGCTGGAAGATTTTGCCGCGCACTCGACCGAAACGACCTCGCCGATCGGCACCATGTACAAGGGCCATGACGTCTGGCAGTGCCCGCCGAACGGCCCCGGCATCACCATGCTGGTCATGCTGAATATCCTGTCGCGTTTCGAGCTGACCAAGTTCAAGCCGCTCAGCGTCGAGCGCTTCCATCTGGAAGCCGAAGCCGCGCGCATCGCCTACATGATGCGCGAGCAGTACATCGGCGATCCCGCCCAGGTGCATGTCGATGTTGCCGGCATCCTCGCCAAGGAATTCGCCGAAGAGCACATCAAGAACATCAAGATGGACAGGCTGCTCGACCTGCCGAACGTCGCGCCGCCGATGAATCCGTCCACGGTGTACATCACCGTGGTCGACAAGGACCGCAACGTCTGCTCGTTCATCAACTCGATCGCGCATTCCTTCGGCTCGGCAATCGTGTCCAACAAGACCGGCGTCCTCTTGCAGAACCGCGCCGGCGGCTTCCGCATCCAGCCTGGCCACCCGAACTGCATCGCGCCGGGCAAGCGGCCGCTGCACACCATCATTCCGAGCCTTGCGACCAGGAACGGCCGCGCCGTGATGCCGTTCGGCGTGATGGGCGGGCAGTATCAGCCGGTGGGCCAGAGCCACGTCCTGAGCAACATCCTCGACTATGGCTGCGACGTGCAGGAAGCCATCGATATGCCGCGCGGCCTGCATTACGAGGGCGTCTACCAGCTCGAGGACAGCGTGCCGGCCGAGATCGTCGAGGGCCTGAAGAAGATTGGACACAAGACCACCAGCGTGGTCGGCCCGCTCGGCGGCGGCCAGGCGATCTGGATCGACTGGGAAAAGGGTACGCTGACCGGCGGCTCCGATCCCCGCAAGGACGGCTGTGCGCTGGGGTATTGAGGCGCTGTTATCTGCACCTATGGAACCATGGCCCGTCGCTTTCGTTAGAGCGGCGGGCCGGTGCTGATCGCATGACTGCTGACAGCCGCTTGTTTTCAGAGGTCAGCCATCACCATTCTCGATTCAGACGATAGCGAACAGGCCGATCTGCGCGGCGGCCGGTCGCCGTGGTTCGCGACATCATCCCATCCGTCCCGCCGTGACCTCGTCGAGAGCCTCTCATGCGATGCGCTGATCGTCGGCGCCGGCATTACGGGATCGCTGGTCGCCGAACGCCTGACGCGGCAAGGCCTCGACGTCATCATCGTCGATCGCGAGTTGCCCGGACTCGGCAGCACGGCGGCCTCCACATCCATGTTGTTGTGGGAAATCGACCGGCCACTCCGCGAACTGAGCGAGATCTATGGCTTCGATCGCGCATCACGCGCCTATCGCGCCAGCCGCGATGCCGTCGCCGGGCTCCAATCGCTGGTCTGGCGGCTTGGTATCGCGTGCGACCTCCGCGACAAGGATTCGCTGTATCTTGCGGCGGGGGAAGGCAGCGCCGAGCTGGTGGAAGAGCATCGCTGGAGGGCCCGCGCCGGCCTGCCCGGCGATTTCATCGACCATGCCATGCTGCTGGAGCGCTTTGGCATCGCGCGTGCCGGTGCGATCATCTCGCCGGGCGCGGCCGATGCCGATCCCATGAAGCTGTCGCATGGCCTGCTACGGACGGCGCTTTCGCGCGGTGCGCGGTTGTTCGAAGCAGACGCCGTTTCATTCGATACCGCGGGCCGTTCGGTCAGTGTCGGTCTGGCCAACGATCGCGAGATCGAGGCGCGCTCCGTCGTGCTTGCCACCGGTTACGTGATGCCGGACATCGTTCGCTCGACCGTGCATGAGGTGTCGTCAAGCTGGGCGATTGCGACCGTACCGCAGCCGCAAAATATCTGGAACGACGGCACGCTGATCTGGGAGGATGCGAAAGATTATCTCTATGCGCGAACCACCGCAGCGGGGCGGATCATCATCGGCGGCGAGGACAGCACGGAAATTATCGAACCGGAGGCGCGCGACCGCGCGATCCCCGAGAAATCGCGCGTGCTGGCGCGAAGGCTCGCGGCGCTCTGGCCGGCTGCGAAGCCCGACATCGAATTTCGCTGGGCGGGGACATTCGATACCACCAAAGACGGCTTGCCGCTGATCGGTCCGGTGCCGGGCGCCAAGGGCGTTTACGCGGCCTATGGCTATGGCGGCAACGGCATCACGTTCAGCTTTCTGGCCGCACGCCTGATCGGCGATCTGATCGCCGGCAAAACCTCGCCGTTGCTCAGCGATTTCGCGATTGATCGCGATGGCGGCAAGGCCGGCTGAAACATAGCCGTCCTCCGAAAAATGGCTATGGAAACGGCCCACCTTGGGCTAGAGACGTCCGTCTCTCGAACGAGGTGCATTGAGATGCGATCTTCCCGACGCACGATACTCCAGACCGCTCTTGCCGCCGTGGCGGCCGCGGTTGCCACGCCGATCGTCACCGAACTGGCATCGGCCCAGACCGCAGGAAAAAAGCCCATGACGACAGCTTCAGGTTTGCAGATCATCGACAGCAAGGAAGGCACCGGCGCCACGCCGAAGACCGGCCAGACCTGCGTGATGCATTATACCGGTTGGCTTTACGAAAACGGCCAGAAGGGCAAGAAGTTCGACTCTTCCGTTGACCGCAATGAGCCGTTCGAGTTCAAGATCGGCGTTCGGCAGGTGATCGGCGGCTGGGACGAGGGCGTCGGTTCGATGAAGGTCGGCGGCAAGCGCACGCTGATCATTCCGCCTGAACTCGGCTATGGCGCGCGCGGCGCCGGCGGCGTCATCCCGCCGAACGCGACGCTGATGTTCGATGTCGAACTGCTGGCCGTGAAATAACCGCGCAATCGCGGAGGCGCATCGTGCAGGTCTCGATCCTCGACGATTATTTCGACACGGTGCGCACCCTCGATTGTTTCAAAAAACTCGCCGGCCACGACGTCACCATCTGGAACGATCACGTTCAGGATGTCGATGTGCTGGCAGAGCGCATGCAGGATACCGAGGCGCTGGTGCTGATCCGCGAGCGCACGCAGATCCGCACGCCGCTGCTGGAACGGCTGCCGAAACTGAAGCTGATCAGCCAGCGCAGCGTCTTTCCGCATATCGACATCGATACCTGTACCCGGCTCGGCATTGTCGTATCCTCGGGCCAGCACGCCGACACGCCGTCCTACGCGACGGCGGAATTCACCTGGGGGCTGGTCCTGGCGGCGATGCGCGCGATTCCGCAGCAGATGGCGGCGCTGAAGGCCGGCAAATGGCAGATCGGCGTCGGCTACTCGGTGCGCGGCAAGACGCTCGGCATCTACGGCTACGGGCGGATCGGCGCCGTCGTCGCCGGTTACGGCAGCGCGTTCGGCATGAATGTGCTGGTATGGGCGCGCGAGCCGGCCATGGCGAAGGCCCGTGCCGACGGCTATGAAACCGCGGCCAGCAAGGCCGAGTTCTTCGAACGATGCGACGTGCTCTCTCTGCACATGCGTCTGGTCGATGCCACGCGCGGCATCGTCACGGCGGAAGACCTCGCGCGCATGAAGCCTTCGGCGCTGCTGGTCAACACCAGCCGCGCGCCGCTGATCGAGCCCAACGCGCTTGTCAATGCGCTGCGCGCCGGTCGGCCCGGCATGGCGGCCGTCGACGTCTACGAAAAAGAACCGCTTCGCGACGTCAACGATCCGCTGCTGACCATGGACAACGTGGTCTGCACGCCCCATCTCGGCTACGTCACGCAGGACGAATACGAAATCCAGTTCACGGATATCTTCGATCAGATCGTGGCCTATGCCGCCGGCACGCCGATCAATGTGGTCAATCCGGATGTGATGGCGAAGCGGCGGTAACGGAAGCCTTGGCCCGCGAGGCGTTGATATAAGACGGCACGAAAAAGACCGGCCCCGAGGGACCGGCCTTTCCGTTTTCACCAATCGCGTCGCTTCGATCAGAGATTCTTGTTCGCGGCCGCGGCTGCCTTGTCCACGGCATCCTTCGTGGCTTCCTTGGCGTCGCCCATGGCCTTCTGGCCCTTGCCCTTGACTTCCTGGATCACGCCTTCGCCCTGCAGGCGATCGGAACCGGTGGCTTCACCGATGCCCTGCTTGGCCTTGCCCATTGCTTCGTTGGCGGTACCCTTGATCTTGTCTGCGGTCGAACCCATCGAAATACTCCTTCCAGATTGAACTTACGTCGCCGAAACAACCCGCGATCCGCATGGAAAGTTCCTCGATATGGCTGGTTTGCGATCACGGTTTTATGTACCGTCCGGAGGCAACCATTCGGAAAGCAACAAGATGAGCGGCAGTCACGACCACACCCATCCCCATCATTCCCACGATCACGACCACGGCGATGCCGAACGCTGGAAGCACGACGGCATCCGCGTCATCCCTGGCAATCAGCTCGATTCCAACGTGCCGTCGACCGCCGGCATGGACCGCAAGGCCGCGATCAATTTCGCCCGCGTCGGGGCCCAGAAATTATGGGCGGGCACCGTCACCATTCGCCCCGATGCCAAGACCGGCGCGCATCACCATGGCCATCTCGAAAGCGTCATCTATGTGGTGAAGGGCAAGGCGCGGATGCGCTGGGGCGAGCACCTGCAGTTCACCGCGGAAGCCGGCCCCGGCGATTTCATCTTCGTGCCGCCTTACGTGCCGCATCAGGAGATCAATGCCAGCCGCGACGAGGTGCTGGAATGCGTGCTGGTGCGCAGTGACGGCGAGGCGGTCGCGATCAACCTCGACATCGAACCGGTCGAAAAGCCCGAGACCGTGCTGTGGGTCGATCCGGTACACCGCGATCCTGCCGAGAAGAAATAAAAACAACAACGCGACGCCGGGAGGAATTCGATGAAGCTCGTTCGCTACGAGAGCGCAAACCACGTCGCCACCATCACCATGGACCGGACCTCGTCGCACAACGCGCTCAACAATGCGTTGTGCGACGAACTACGCGAGGCCTGGTTTCGCTTTCACGAGAGCGACGATCGCGTGGCCGTGCTGGCGTCGTCCGAGGAAAAGTATTTTTCCGTAGGCGCCGACGTCAAGGATCTTCCCGTCAACATGTGGCACGCCGTGCCGGGCCTCGGCGTCGAACTCGACAAGCCCGTCATCGCCGCGACGTCCGGCTGGGTGGTCGGCGGTGCGTTCGTGCTGGTGCAGATGGCCGACATGTGCGTCGCGTCGGAGACGACGCGCTTCATCTATCCCGAGGGCAAGATCGGCACCACCGCCGGCGGCATCTCCTCGGTGATGGCGCGGATGCCGCACAAGATCGCCATGGAGTTTCTTTTGGTCGGCGAGGAGATGTCGGCGGAGCGCGCATATCAGATCGGCTTCGTCAACAAGGTCGTCCCGCCGGGCCGGCATGTCGCGCTTGCCCAGGAGATGGCGGCCAAGATCGCGGCCAATGCGCCGCTGGTGGTTCGCGCGCTGAAGAAGCTGGCGCGCGACGCCATGCCGAAGGGACCGCTGGAAGGCGTCGCCGAAGTGCGCCGGCTGCTCGATGTCATCAGGGACAGCGATGACCTCAAGGAAGGCGTCAAGGCGTTTGCGGAAAAGCGCACGCCTCAGTTCAGGGGAAAATGATACAAGGTTCGGCATTGCGCAGCTGACGCCGGGACGGCTCCGGCCCGGCTCTGCGAAAGTCCGCCTATCCACGCCTGGTTGTTCCATAGCTAGAATCTCTATCGGCGTGTCGGTTTGCTGCCCGCTCTTTCGTCCTCGGGTGGAACCCGCCAAAAGGAGCCTGCTATGTCCAAGATGATCTTCGTCAACCTGCCGGTCAGCGATCTCGCCCGCTCAACCGCCTTTTATCAGGCGATCGGTGCCGAAAATAACCCGCAATTCTCCGATGACACCGCGTCCTGCATGGTGTTTTCCGAATCCATCTACGTGATGCTGCTGACCCACGACAAATACCGGCAGTTCACGTCGAAGACGATTGCTGACGCCAAGGCGACAAGTGAGGTCATTATCTGCCTGTCATCCGATAGTCGCGAGGCGGTGGACAACATGGTCGCCAAAGCGCAGGGCGCTGGCGGTGCCGCCGATCCGGGCCCGAAGCAGGATCATGGCTTCATGTATGGCCGCAGTTTTGAAGATCCCGATGGCCATCATTGGGAAGTGATGTGGATGGACGTCGCGGCCGCGACTGCCGCGCCGTCCGCCTAATAACTCACCCGCAAACCCACGCCGCCGTGCAGGGTGTTGCCGACCGGCTGCGGGCCGGCGGTGCCGTTGAGGAAGAGGTCGGTTACCCAGCCCTTGGTGACGCGGAAGCCCAACCGGCCGCCATATTCGAACCAGCCCTGGTTGCCCATCGTCGGCACGATCGTGCCGTCGCCGGTCACGCTGGCGACGATGCCGGATCGCGTTCCGAACGATTGCACCCATCCGCCATTGATGTTGGCCTCGACCCTCGAACCGAACAAATGCGTCCACTGTCCGCCGACCTTGACGAGGGTGGTGCGGTCGGTGCCATCCTTGATCGCGGCGTCGAACGGATTGAAGGCGACCGTGGGGTCCACGTAGCCCTTCACCCGCTGCCATAACTGCCAGACCTCGACGGAAGCCGCGACCTCGTCGCGCGGCGACAGCCGGCTCATCCAGCCGGCGCGGCCGTAGACGGCGTAGTTCTCGCTCTTGGTCGAACTCTCGAGCGATACCGCGCCGAGGTTCGTCGTGTAGCCGCGCGCGTAGCGCACCTTCTGGAACGGCGACAGGATGGCGCCGATATCGAAGAACGGCCGCGACGATCCCCAGTCGACGAAATCGTAGCGCAACGCGAACGCGCCGATCGGCGAAGAGGTGACGTGGTAACCGCCTTCATTGTACTGCGCATAGGCGATGCCGGCGAGCAGCGACAGGTTGGGCGTCAGGTTCTTGCGGCCGTGAATGCCGGCCGAGAAGGAACCCGCCGAACCGAACGCGCTGATGCAATCGTTGCAATTGACCTGCTCGTTGACCCCCAGCAGCACGGTGCCGAGCACGCGGTTGGTGATCATCTGGTTGAAGCGCTGGTCGGCCAGTCCGTTGATCGAGCCGGCGTTCGAACCCGCGCCGGCCACCGGCGGCGCGTTGGTGGACTGGTTGTCGGTGCGCGGCTCCGTGGGGTTCGGCGTCGGCGAATTCGAGGGCGCCGGCGAGGGGGAAGGGCTCGGTGTCGGTGTCGGCGTGGGCGGGTAGCACTCGACGCATTCTGCCTGCGGGGTCGGCGAGGGTGAAGGCGATGGCGACTGCGCCGCCCGGGCAGGGGATAGTTGGATCGCGAGTGCCGCGCCAAGGAGCGTTGCGGACACCACCGCGCTGCGGATGAAATTTGCCATGGTCAGCGCCCGCACAGCATGCCGGTGGGGTCGCTGCCGTCGTCGACGATGGCGGGCGTCGCATCCGCATATTGCGTCTTGCTGCAAAGCCCCGCGGCGGCGCTGCAGGTCGCGGCGAACGTCCAGGGCGGCGTGTTGCTCTTCTTGATCGTCGATCTGCCGCCAGCGCCGCCCGCGGTGATGATGGCGGTGTCGCCGGGTCGGGTGAGCTGGATGCAGTCGAACGAGGTCGTGCAAACCGAGGCTGCGCCCTCCTGCAGATTGACGATGGTCTGACCGCGCTGCGACAGGATATCGAGCGTGGTGCCGCGCACGCCGATCGTCGCCAGCGGTGTCGTGATCTTGTAGGCGGCCTTGTCAGACTGGCCGGTGACGAAACGAAACGCGCCCGACGTCATGCGCACCGCGACCTCGCGATAATGGTGCTCGTCGTCGAACACGGTACGATCGAGCTTGAGCGACGCGTTCGGCCCGAGCGAAAGATTGGTGCTGTCGGCCATCACCAGCCGCGTTGCGCTGTCGAGACCGGTGCGGACGGTTTCGTCGCGCAGCAGTCCGTCGCCGACATTGATCCGGGTGCTCGAAGGTCCGGTAACGCGGAGCACTTCGTTCTTGACGACTGCCGCTTCGCCGACGCGCGTTTGCGCGTATGCGGGAGCGGCAAACGCAGTTACAAGGCCGGTTGCAGATAGGCCGATTGCGAAAAGCAAACGAATGCAGTTACTAGAAATCATTTCAACGCCGATCGATTTACCCCGGCATCGTACCGGATCGCGAGCGTGCGCGATGTAGCAGAATTATCACTCGCGCAGACCTACTTGCCCGTTGTTTAGTGATCGCGGAATCGAAATGCGTTCAATGCGATGGACAGAAAAGTATCGAGAGATCACACTCAGTTTTGCCGCAATCTCATCCTGCCTCTGATTTCGTGTCGGATTTTTCGTGAAGCCATCCGCCTCATCACATTCCGTTTCGTCTTATGTGATGCTCCGCACAGGCATCACCGCCGCCATTCTTTTCTTCGTCGCGCATTTCGCAATGCTGGTCGGCGTCACCACGCCGGAGAAATTCTATTTCGACGAGGTGCATTACGTGCCGGCGTCACGGCAGATGCTTCAGCCCGTCATGCCGGAACCGATGCTCAATCCGATGCATCCGCCGCTCGCCAAGCAACTGATCGCGCTGTCGATCCATTCGTTCGGCGACGCGCCGCTGGGGTGGCGCTATCCGGGCGTCGTGTTCGGATCGCTCGCTGTCGTTGCTGTGTATCTGTGCGGGCTGGCGCTGTTTGCGGCGCAAGGACCGGCGATTGCCGCAAGCCTGCTCGCGTTTTTCAACCAGATGCTGTTCGTGCAGTCACGCATCGCGATGCTGGATATTTTTGCACTCAGCTTCAGCCTGTTCGCGATCGCGGCGTTCATCCATGGCTTTCGCAAGGAGCGGCCACATCGTTGGTTCGCGCTGGCCGGGATAGGCTTCGGCCTGTCGGGCGGCTGCAAATGGAGCGGGCTGTTCGCGCTCGCGGTCTGCATCGTCATCGTCGGGGCGATCCGCCTCATGCAGGGCTGGCGCACTGAGTTTGCCGACGCACGACCTGAGGATTGGTACAGGCCCGGTCTGTGGCCCGATTTCAAATGGTGGCATTTCGCCATCTGCTTCGTGCTGGTGCCGGCGGCGGTTTATCTCGCGACGTTCATTCCGCTCTACGGATTTTCCGCTTCCGATATCCTGCAAGCGCAACGGCGGATCTTCAGCGATAACACCACGACCGCGATCGCGGGCCACACCTATATGAGTTCATGGCCATCCTGGCCGTTCCTGGTGCGCCCGGTTTGGTATCTCTTCGACAGGATCGGCGAAGACCGGATCGCCGCCGTCGTGTTTCTCGGGAACCCGCTGATCCTGTGGCCGGCGCTGATCGCGGTTGCGATCTGCCTGCGCGACTGGATCGCGACGCGGCGGGCCGATGCCTTTCTGGTGTTGGCGTTCTATCTCGGCCCTTACCTCGCCTGGGCTTTGCTGCCGCGAACGCTCGCCTTCATCTATTATTACCTGCCGTCGGCGACCACCGCGAGCCTGGCGTTGGTCTATGCCTTCAAGCGGGGCGGCACGCCCCGCTGGCTGCTGTGGGTCTATGTTGCCGTCGGCTTTGCCGGCTTTGTTGCGATGTTGCCGATATCGGCTGCATTCATTGGCACTTCGATGGCGGCTTTCAGCCGCCTGATGATCTTCCAGAATTGGATTTGAGGCGGGCTTTGCATGGTGCCAACGGACGATCCGTCAACGGCGAGCCTCGATCGGGCGGGCGGTTCCGCCGCTGCAAGAGCCACGCTGGCAGGTTGACAGGTCAGATCGCGCGAAATCGCAAGGCCCAACTCGCGCGGCGCCTCCGCGAGGCGCTGGCGATGCCGTTGCGGCACTGACCGCCCGGGGCCGGAGCCACGATTGCGCAACGAAAGTCCGCCTGCCGCAACCGGCAGGCGGATCGAGATCCAAAGCCTTACTTCGACGCGGTCTTGGTATCCATGTTGACGACCTGAACGCGGCGGTTGGCCGGGTCCATCGGCGCATTCGCATCTTTCGGCCTGGTCTTGCCGTAACCGACGGTCACGAGGTTGGAACCGGCGATGCCGTACTTCTCCGTCAGGTACTTCTTGATCGTATCGGCGCGACGTTCGGAAAGATCCTGGTTATACGCTTCGCCGCCCATTGCGTCGGTATGACCGGCCACCACGAAGGTCGACCCCTTCAGCGTCGAATCGGAGAGGGCCTTGCCGAGTTCCTGCACGGCGGTTACCGAGGTCTTGCTGATATCGGCCGAATTGTAGTCGAACTGGATTTCGAGATCGATCTTCGGCTTGGTCGCGGCAAGTTCCGCAATCTCCTGACGCTCGCCGAGCGACAGCGATCGCGTTTTGCGGTTGCGCAGCGTGTTGACGAAAGTGTTTTCCTTGGCCTGCACGGCCACATCCACCGGCTGTTGCGGGCCGGTTGAAAGGCCGCGGCTTACACTCGCCTTCGGCTTCAGGGCATCCAGGATCTTTTCGGCCGAAACGGTGTCGCCGGCGACGGCCAGGCCGGCCGTCATCGAGAGAGCGGCGCCGGCAGTCATGATGGAAAGAAAGCGGTTCATTGTCCTAATCCTCATGGTTAAACGCCCTGCAATTGGCGTGCATGACGTTTTGATGCTGCAAGCATAGGACGGGTTCAAAGTGAGCTATGTGATTCAAGTCACATGGGTAACCGCCGGCTTTCCGCCAGCTTGGCTCAAAAGCGGCTGGGTGCGGCGCTTTCAGACCGACAAGGCGTCATTTTGCATGTCGCGCCGTCGTTCGTCGACGAATCGTCCAACCCGGACTGCGTGATAAACCACACGTTCGATCGACGAGCGGGAGGATCGTTTGACTGTAGCGGCAGCGGTGCGCGGCGATCCGCAGTGCGTCGACCCGCATGTCGTGCAGCGCAATGCACGATGTCGGGACGACGCGAGCGCGTGACATCGGGCGCCTCCGCACAAATACGGAAAGTCCGTTGCTTCCTGCAGCGCTCTTTAGAAAAGAAAAGGTCATCCGTCGCGCCAACGTCGATCTGTCGACAACAAATTGGCCAGATGCGCGCGTAGCAGATCGACTCGCAAAAAAATCTGAAGAAGAATTCGGTTGGGCAACCAGACGGGCGGGGCGGGTGTTACAGTCAGTCAAGCGACAGCGTGATTACCAGGGGTATCGTGCCAGCGCATCGGAGCCTGCCGGTTCCAGCAATTCAATGCCAACACTCATCGGTGCGGCGATGATCGCCGCTGCAATCTTGCTGTCGACGCTGATCAACGCGATTGGCAACCGCTATGTCGGGTTCGAAAGCCCGACGGAGGAGAGCGCTTGGCTGGTCGATCGCCTTACCGGCCAGGTCTATAAATGCCATGCGCCGCAGCCCGGCCGCGCGTCATGCGAGGCGGAGATCCCAACCGGCAGCGTCGGGGACCGGCAGAAGCGGAAGGCGGAGCCTGGTCCATAGCCGATCAAGCAGGGGAAACCGGGCTCGTCATGCCTGCGAATCCGGTTACATTGCCGGGCGATGCCCCGCGCGACCGAACCCCGTCCCCTGACCAAAACCGAAGGCCGCCGAATCTGGCTGCACGCCCAGCGGCTCGATACCAGCGAGCCGTTCGGCGCCGGACCGCAGGCGGTGGCGGCGGCGGTGGATCATCTCGGCTATGTGCAGATCGACACCATCCATGTCGTCGAGCGCTGCCATCATCATATTCTCTATAGCCGCATCCCGGCCTACGCCCGCGCCGACTTGCGTCAGGCGCAGAGCGTCGACAAGAGCGTTTTCGAATACTGGACGCACGCGCTGTCCTATGTGCCGGCCAAGGATTTTCGGTTCTTCGTCCCGGCGATGCGCGAGCATCGGCGCGAGGGGCACCGCTGGTTCGCTTCCGTGAAGCCCGAGGATACGCGGAAGGTGATGCGGCTGTTGCGGCGCGATGGCGCGCTGACGATCCGCGACATCGAGGACGACGTCCTGACCGAGAAGGAACATCTGTGGCAGAGCCGCAAGCCCTCGAAGCGGGCGCTGCAGCTGGCCTTCTACACCGGTGACGTGACGATCTCCGAACGCACCGGCATGCTGAAGACCTATGAGCTGATGGGGCGGCATTTTGGTTGGGACAAGCCGCCGAAGCCGGCGCTCTCGGCGGAGATATCCGCCTACCTCCTCGATCGCGCGTTGCGGTCGCAGGGCGTCGTCAGCCTCGATTCGATCTGCCACCTCGACGCGCCGAGCAAGGCGGCGGTGCGCCGCCTGATCGAGGCGCAGGTGCGGCGCAAGGAATTGACGCCGGTCGCGCTCGAAGGCGCCGGCAAGCAGGAGCATTGGGCCCGGCCGGACGTGCTCGAGGCGAACGGGCACGTGCCGGCCGGCGAGGGCGATGCAGGCCCGGTGCACATCCTCTCGCCGTTCGACCCGCTCATCATCCAGCGCAAGCGTACCGAGCTGTTCTTCGATTACGGCCACCGCTTCGAGGCCTATGTGCCGAAGGAAAAGCGGGTTTTCGGCTACTTCGCATTGCCGGTGCTGGTCGGCAGCGACGTCGTCGCCGCCATCGACCTGAAGACCGATCGGCAGAACAAGAAGCTCCTGATGCAGAAGTGGAACTGGGTCGGAAAGGGCGCAATGCGCAGTCTTCGCAAGGACTTCAAGCGCCGCATTGAGGAAGAACTGCATCGCTTCGAGCGGTTTCAACTGGCGGATTAACAAGCCGCTGCTTGCGCGCTTGCGACCATCGGCCCTTCGCTAACGGAATGCCCGCGGTTCGCCGGCACCGGAATCTCGCGTTGCAACCAGTGGCGCCCGCCGCTAATCCGTCGCCGGCAACAAGAAGCCTGAAGGTGAAACCATGAGCCAGCCTGCCGCGCCCGCGAAGAGCGATATCGAAACCTCGACCATCCGTGCGATCTCCTGGCGGCTGATCCCGTTTCTGGTGCTGGCCTACTTCTTTTCCTATCTCGACCGGGTCAATCTCGGTTTCGCCGCGCTGACCATGAACGACGACCTGAAGTTCACGCCGCTGATCTACGCCTGGGGCGCCGGCATCTTCTTCATCGGCTATTTCATCTTCGAGGTGCCGAGCAATCTCGCGCTTGAAAAATTCGGCGCCAGCCGCTGGATCGCCCGCATCATGGTGACCTGGGGCGTCATCTCCGCGGCTATGGCGATGGTGAGCGGCGAATTGAGCTTTTACGTGCTGCGCTTCCTGCTCGGGGTGGCGGAAGCCGGCTTCTTCCCCGGCATCATTCTCTATCTCACCTACTGGTATCCGGCCGAATACCGCGCACGGTTCCTCGCCGCCTTTGCCGTCGCCGTTCCGGTATCCACCGTGATCGGGGCACCGGTCTCCGGCCTGCTGCTGGGGCTCGACGGCATGATGGGGTTGAAGGGGTGGCAGTGGCTGTTCATCATCGAAGGCATCCCCTCGGTACTGCTCGGATTTGTCACCTGGTTCTATTTGACCGATAAGCCCGCAAAGGCCGACTGGCTGACCGCGGAACAAAAGGCCTGGCTATCTGCAAAACTGCAGGCGGAAATTGCGACCAAACAGGCGGCAAAACATTTGACGCTCGGCCAAGCGCTGTCGTCACCGAAGGTGATCACGCTGAGCCTGATCTATTTCGGCTTCGTCGGCGCGCTCTATGGCATGCAGTTCTGGCTGCCGCAGATCGTCAAGGCCTTTGGCCTCACCAACGCGCAAACCGGCTTCGTCACGGCGATCCCCTATTTGTTCGGCACCATCGCGATGATCCTTTGGGCGCGGCACTCCGACGCCACGCGCGAGCGCGTCGCCCATGTCGGCGGGCCGCTGCTGCTCACCGCGCTGGCGCTCGGCGCGACGAGCTACATCACCGACCCCACCGTCACCATGGTGGTGCTGACCGTCGCCGCCATCGGCATCTTCTGCACCTTTGCGGTGTTCTGGACGCTGCCGACCGCGTGGCTGTCGGGCACGGCCGCGGCCGGGGGGATCGCGCTGATCAATTCGATCGGCAACCTCGCGGGCTTCGGCGGGCCGTATCTGATCGGCTGGGTGAAGGAAGCGACCGGCAACACCTCGACGGGATTGCTGGTGCTGTCGCTGCTGCCGCTCGCGGCAGGGCTGCTCGTGTTCCTCGGCGGGCATGACACCGAGACGGAATTTGCAAACGCGAAGTAATGTAGGAGCGGTAGAGCGGAGCGAAACCCATCAAACCCTTGCGCCGCGGCAGGATGGGTTTCTCTCCCGCTCTCCCATCCGACAATCGGGTCCGTACGACCCGCGCCGGAACCAGGAAAATCAATTACCCCTTAACTACACATTCCTTCACGAATTCCTGATCACTGACGATTATTGACATTCGTCAGTCGCCAATCGATAGTCTTCATCAGAGTTCCGATGGAGATTAGCGATGGTCGTCCGATCCCTTTTTTCTAGCTATTCCAGGCTATTAACAGGAGCCTCGTTGGCTTTTGCGGTATTTGCCTTGGCCGGGTGCAATGAAAAGGCGGCCGAGGCGCCCGCTCCCGGACGTCCGGTCCTGGTCGCCACCGTGCACTACGCAGCCGAGACGCCGGAGCGCAGTTTTGTCGGGACGATCAAGCCCCGGATCGAGACGGACATGGGCTTTCGGGTTCCCGGCAAGGTCGCCAAGCGTTTGGTGGAGGTTGGTCAGACCGTCGATGTCGGCCAACCGCTCGCCACCCTCGACGAGGTCGACCTGAAGCTGCAGGCCGAGCAGGCCGAGGCGGAATTGCGCGCCGCCACCGGCGTGCTGGCGCAAGCGGGCGCCTCCGAGCAGCGCGCCAAGGATCTGCGCGCCAAGGGCTGGACTACCGATGCGCAGATGGACCAAAGCCGCGCCGCCGCCGACGAGGCGCGGGCGCGGCTCAATCGCGCCGAGCGCCAGGTCGAGCTCACCAAGAACTCCCTCTCTTATGCGACGCTGCTGGCCGACAGCCGTGGCGTCGTCACCGCTACCCTGATTGATCCCGGCCAGGTCGTGGCCGCCGGCCAGACCGCCATCCGGGTCGCGCGCTTTGCCGAGAAGGAAGCCGTGGTCGCGATTCCGGAGACGCTCGTCGGCCGCGCCAAGTCAGGCACCGCCAGCGTGACGCTGTGGTCGGACGCGGACAAGAAATACACCGCAAAACTGCGCGAGATCGCGCCGTCGGCCGATCCGGCGACCCGGACCTATCTCGCCAAATTCTCGCTGCCGGAAGCCGACGACAAGGTCTCGCTCGGCATGACCGCGACTCTGACGCTGGCGGACGCCGCCACCGAGCGCGTCGCAAGACTGCCGCTCTCGGCACTGTTCAGCCAGGGCAGCAATCCCTCGCTCTACATCGTCGACGATGCCGGCGCCGTGAAACTGCAGCCGGTGATCGTGAAATCCTATGAGAGCAATGCCGTCGTGATCTCGGGCGGCGTCAACGAGGGCGCCAAGGTGGTGGCGCTCGGCGTGCAGAAGATCGATCCGGCCCAGAAGGTCCGGGTGGTCTCGGCGCTGTCGTTCTGAGTTTTTTGCCTTCATTGCGAGGCTTGTCCCCCATAGCTCGAAGAGCGACGGCGGAAGCGAATCTGGAAGTTGGAGAGTGACATGAAGCGCTTCAATCTCTCGGGCTGGGCGGTGAGCCATCCGACCCTGATCCTGTTCCTGATGATCGTGCTCGGCGTCGCCGGTTTCTTCTCCTACGAGCGGCTCGGCCGCGCGGAGGACCCGTTCTTCACGGTGAAAGTGGTCAACGTCTCCGCGATCTGGCCCGGCGCCACCGCGCAGGAAATGCAGACCCAGGTCGCCGATCCCATCGAGAAGAAGCTGCAGGAACTGCCTTTCTTCGAGAAGGTGCAGACCTATTCCAAACCGTCGTTCACGGCGATGCAGGTCACGTTCAAGGACTCGACCCCACCGAAGGACGTGCCTTATCTGTTCTATATGCTGCGCAAAAAGCTCGCCGACGTGCAGGGCCAGTTGCCTGCGGGCCTGCTCGGGCCGACCGTCAACGACGAGTTCTCCGACGTCGATTCCATTCTCTACATGATGACCGGCGACGGCGCCGACTATGCGCAGCTGAAGAAGGCGGGCGAAGGCTTGCGCCAGCGGCTGTTGAAGGTGAACGGCGTCACCAAGGTCAATCTCTACGGCACCCAGGACGAGCGGATCTTCGTCGAATTCTCGCACGCCAAGCTGGCGACGCTCGGCATCACGCCGCAGGCGCTGTTCGATTCGCTGGCCAAGCAGAACAACGTCACGCCCGCGGGCACGGTGGAAACCTCCTCGCAGCGGGTGCCGCTGCGCGTCACCGGCGCGCTCGATGGCGCCAAGGCGGTGGCGGAAAGCCCGGTCGAAAGCAACGGCCGCGTGTTCCGGCTCGGCGATATCGCCACTGTCACCCACGGCTTCGTCGATCCTCCAAGCTTCGTCGCCCGCCAGGAAGGCAAGCCGGCGCTCGGCATCGGCGTGGTCACCGCCAAGGGCGCCAACATTCTGGAGCTTGGCAAGGAGGTCGAGAAGGCGACCAACGACTTCATGAAGGCCGTGCCGCAAGGCATCGAGGTCGAGCAGATTGCCGACCAGCCGAAGGTGGTCGAGCGCGCCGTCGGCGAGTTCGTGCGTTCCTTCATCGAGGCCCTCGCGATCGTGCTGTTCGTCTCCTTTGTGGCGCTCGGCTGGCGCACGGGCATCGTGGTCGCGATGTCGGTGCCGCTGGTGCTCGCCATCGTCTTCATCGTCATGAACGCGATGTCGATCGACCTGCATCGCATCACGCTCGGCGCGCTGATCATCGCGCTCGGCCTCTTGGTCGACGACGCCATCATCGCCGTGGAAATGATGGTGGTGAAAATGGAGCAGGGCTGGGACCGCGTCCGCGCAGCCGCCTTCGCCTGGGAATCGACGGCGTTCCCGATGCTCACGGGAACGCTGGTCACGGCCGCCGGCTTCCTCCCCATCGGCTTTGCCAATTCGGCGGTCGGCGAATATGCCGGCGGCATCTTCTGGATCGTGGCGATCGCACTGGTCGCCTCCTGGTTCGTGGCGGTGATCTTCACGCCCTATATCGGCGTCAAGCTGCTGCCGAACATCGCGGTCCACCACAACCACGATCCGCATGCCGTCTATGAGACGCGGATGTATCGCGGTTTGCGCAGCATGGTGCAATGGTGCGTCGACCACCGCGTCAAGGTGGTGCTGGCCACCGTCGGCGTGTTCGCGCTCTCGATCGTGGGCTTCGGCAACGTGCAGCAGCAGTTCTTCCCGCTGTCGGAGCGGCCGGAGCTGTTCCTGCAACTGCGGTTGCCGGAAGGCACGGCCTTTAACGTCACGGAAAAGTCCGTGAAGAAGGCCGAGGCGCTGCTCAAGGACGACAAGGACATCGTGACCTTTACTTCCTATGTCGGTCAGGGGTCGCCCCGCTTCTGGCTCGGCCTCAATCCGCAGCTGCCGAACGAGGCCTTCGCCGAGGTCGTTATCGTTTCCAAGGACGTCGAGGCCCGCGAGCGAATCAAGGCGCGGCTGGAGAAGGCGGTCGCCGACGGCGATCTGAACGAAGCCCGCGTGCGCATCGACCGCTTCAATTTCGGCCCGCCCGTCGGCTTCCCGGTGCAATTCCGCGTGATCGGCCCCGACGCCAACACCGTGCGCGACATCGCCTACAAGGTGCGCGACGTCATGCGGCAGAACAAGAACGTCGTGGAGCCGCAACTCGATTGGAACGAACAGTCGCCTTACCTGAAGCTGGTGGTCGATCAGGACCGCGCCCGGGCGCTCGGCCTGACCCCGCAGGACGTTTCGCAGGCGCTCGCCATGCTGATCTCGGGTGCGCAGGTCACGACGATTCGTGACGGCATCGAGAAGGTCGGCGTGGTCGCACGTGCAATCCCGTCCGAACGGCTCGACCTCAAGAGCGTCGGTGACCTCACTGTGACGTCACGCAATGGTGTTGCCGTGCCGCTGCAACAGATCGCGAAGATCGAGTATTCCCATGAAGAGCCGATCATGTGGCGGCGCAACCGCGACATGGCGATCACAGTCCGTACCGACGTCGTCGACGGCGTCCAGGCACCCGATGTCACCAATCAGATCTGGCCCAAATTGAAGGAAATCCGCGATCATCTCGAACCTGCGTACCGGATTGAACCAGGCGGTGCGTTCGAGGAATCCGCCAAGGGCAACGCCTCGATCTTCGTGCTGTTTCCGCTGATGGTCATGGTGATGCTGACGCTGCTGATGATCCAGCTCCACAGCTTCTCGCGGCTGTTACTGGTGTTCCTGACCGCGCCGCTTGGCATCGTCGGCGCCTCGCTCGGCCTCAACCTGGCCAACCAGCCGTTTGGTTTCGTAGCGCTGCTCGGCCTTATCGCGCTGGCCGGCATGATCATGCGCAACGCCGTGATCCTGGTCGATCAGATCGAGTCGGATGTCTCGCAGGGCTTGACCCGCCGGGAAGCCATCGTCGAGGCCACCGTCCGCCGTGCGCGCCCGGTGGTGTTGACGGCGCTGGCCGCGATCCTGGCGATGATCCCGCTTTCGCGCTCCGCCTTCTGGGGCCCGATGGCGATCACCATCATGGGCGGCTTGTTTGTTGCAACTTTCCTGACCTTGCTGTACCTGCCGGGCCTTTACGCCCTCTGGTTCAGGAAGAGCCTGGATGAAGCCGGCCGCGCCGAGGGGCCTGATCTTGCGCCGCAACATCAGGCCAAGGAGCAGGCCAAGGGTCAGCATGCAATTCCGCTTGCCGACGCCGCCGAATAATTGAACATTGAGAACTGACATGGCGCTGGTTTCGGAACACGTCGAGACGGACACCCGGGAAAGAATTCTCGTGGTGGCGGAGCGTCTGTTCCGGCAGATCGGCTACCAGAAGACCACGGTTGCCGATATCGCCAAGGAACTGCGGATGAGTCCCGCCAACGTCTATCGCTTCTTCGATTCGAAGAAGTCGATCCACGAGGGCGTGGCGCGGACGCTGATGGGCGAGGTCGAGGTCGAGGCGCGCATGATAGCGGCCCGGCCCGGTCCGGCGAAACCTCGTCTGCGCGAACTGCTCAAGGCCATCAACCGGATGAACACGGAGCGCTATGTCGGCGATTCCAAGCTCCACGAGATGGTTGAGATCGCGATGGAGGAGGACTGGGACGTCTGCGTCGTCCACATTGAATGCATTACCGGCATCATAGGCCAGGTGATCGCCCAGGGCGTGGCGTCAGGCGAGTTCGAGGCCCCGGACCTGCCGCTCACTGCGCTTTGTACCTGCACCGGCATGATCCGCTTCTTCCACCCGCAGATGATCGCGCAGGCCATGAACAAGCCCAGCGCCACGATCGACCAGATGATCGATTTCCTGTTCCGGGCGCTCGAGCCGCGCAAGGCGAATTGACCGGCATTCACCGGTTGACTTCCCCGCCGTTCCGGGGCGATGCCTAGGCATCGAATTTGGAATGACAAGGAAACAACCGACGTGACCACCAAAGACCTGCACTATTACGAGCCGAAGAACGGCCACGGCCTCAAGCACGACCCCTTCAACGCGATCATCGCCCCGCGCCCGATCGGGTGGATTTCCTCGCGCGACGGCAGCGGCAACATCAATCTGGCGCCCTACAGCTTCTTTAACGCCTTCTGCTACGTGCCGCCGATCATCGGCTTCTCCTCGACGAACTGGAAGGATAGCGCGGGCAACATTCAGGACACCGGTGAGTTCGTCTGGAATCTCGCGACCATGGACCTGGCGAAGCAGATGAACGCGACCGCGGCGCATGTCGCCCGCGACGTCGACGAATTCAAGCTCGCGGGTGTCACGGCCGCGCCCTGCAAGCTGGTCAACGTGCCTCGCGTGGCGGAGAGCCCGGTGGCCTTCGAATGCAAGCTGACGCAGGTCGTCCAGCTGCAGGGTGCCGATGGCAAAAAGGCGCAGGCCTGGGTCACTTTCGGCGAGGTCGTCGCCGTGCATATCGACAAGGCCCTCATCCAGGACGGCGTCTACCAGACCGGCCTGGCTCACCCGATCGTCCGCGCCGGCCGCAAGGGCGACTATTTCGAGATCAAGCCGGAAAACATGTTCGAGATGATCCGACCTGATTGAGCGGGCGTGAGCGCACGGAACCCCGAACCGCTCAAATCCTTATCAGATGTCGTTTCGGAGATTGCCGATGATCCGATTGCTCGCCGGGTTGATGTCGCTTGTCTGTCTCGCCGCGCCCGCCTTCGCTGGCCTCGACGCGGCGGCGGTCAACAACGCCGAGTTCAAGGGTAGGGTGCCGGACGAGGATCGAATTCATCCCGCGGTCGTCAAGGCGCAGGTGCTGCTCGACCGTGCCCGTTTCTCGCCGGGAGAAATCGACGGCAAGCTCGGCGAGAACGCGGAGAAGGCACTCAAGGCCTTTTCTGAATCGAAAAGCCTTGCCGTGGGCAAGCAGATCCTGACTTCCGAAGTCTGGGGCGCCCTGCTGGCCACCAGCTCGGATCCAGTCGTCATCGACTACAAGATCACGGAAAGTGACGTTAAAGGGCCGTTCCTGAAAAAGATGCCCGCGAAGATGGATGACATGAAGGACCTCAAATCGCTGGACTATACGAGCCCGCGCGAGGCGCTCGCCGAAAGATTCCACATGAGCGAGGCGCTGCTCGACGCGCTTAATCCAGGCAAGAAGTTCGATGAGGCCGGTCAGACCATCTCCGTGCTGAACACCCTGCCAAAGGAGGCCGGCGCTCGGCCCAAGCGGTCCAAGCCGATAGTCGGGCGCGTCGAGGTCGACAAGGATGCCCAGACCGTAAGGGTCCTCGGAAAGGCCGTCGAACTGCTCGCCTTCTTTCCGGCCAGCGTCGGGAGCGACGAGAAGCCGACGCCGAGCGGCACGCTCAAGGTCACCTCGATCGATGCGCGGCCGAACTACCGTTACAATCCGGACTACAAGTTCAAGGGTGTCAGATCCAAAGAGGCGTTTACGATCAAGCCCGGTCCCAACAATCCAGCCGGCACACACTGGATCGGCCTTTCGTCGGCAAGCTATGGCTTCCACGGCACGCCGTACCCCGCAAAAGTCAGTAAATCGGAATCGCATGGCTGCGTCCGTCTCACCAACTGGGACGTCGACCGGCTGGCGAAGCTGCTGAAGAAGGGCACCGAGGTGGCCTTCATCGAGCGCGAGGCCGCGACCAAGAAGTGACGCCTGCGGCCATGTGTTCGCCACTCACCACCATTTGCAATGCTGCGCCTGGGCGGCGAATATAGCGCCATGCCGGCTGCCGCATTCCAGAAATCCGTTCGACACTTGTACGAAGGCGCCACGCCTGACGGCGTCCGATTCCGCTATGGACTGCTGGCATTCGACATCGTCACCGTCCTGTTCATCATCGCGACGTCGTTCCTGCCGTCGAACCACATCACGGAAGCGTTCGACATCGTGTTCGGCGTCGTCATTCTCGCCGATTTCGCCGCGCGGCTGTTTGCCAGCCGCCATCGGATGCGCGAATTCAGCCGCTTCTCGACCTGGGCCGACATCGTGGCAATCGTCTCATTCCTGGCGCCGCTCGCCGGAGAAGCCGGCGGATTCCTGCGAATCCTGCGAACGTTGCGGCTGTTGCGCGACTACCAGATGCTGGCCCGGCTGCGTCAGGACAGCACCTTCTTCCAGCGCAATGAGGAGGTGATCTTTGCCGTCACCAATCTCGCGGTCTTCATCTTCGTGATGACGGCGATCGTTTACGAGACGCAGAAGTTCCGTAACCCGCAGATCGGAAATTATGCGGACGCGCTGTACTTCACCGTCACCGCGCTGACCACGACAGGCTTTGGCGACATCACCCTGCCGGGAACGACCGGCCGCATGATCACCGTCGTCATCATGATTTTTGGCGTGACGCTGTTCTTCAATCTGGCGCGCGCGCTGCTCTCGCCCCACAAGGTGCGGTTTGCCTGCCCGGCCTGCGGGCTGCAGCGCCATGACAGCGATGCGGTTCACTGCAAGGCCTGCGGCAAGGTGTTGAACATTCCCGACGAAGGTTTGACGTAGCCGTCCCGCCCGCAGCGCCCGCGTTGCAACGCAATATCTGCCAGGTGGACGTCTTCCTGTTGCGTTGTCCAGCGGACAGGGCTGTCTGCCAGAGCATGCGAAGAAGCGGCGGCTGACTGGCACATCGCGCGCTTCGTAGCCATGTGGGCAATCGCCCCAAGTCGACCTCCAAATCACGGGTAGCGAAGCGTTGACGAGGTAACGCCACGATCGCGTGCAAACCTCAATGAGGGAGCCGAATTGAAAGCAGCTCTCGCAACCGGAAACGGACCGGACTAACCTTGGGTTGCCAGGCCGGATCAACGGCCGGCACAGACATTGGGAGGATGCGATGCAACAGCCAAAACAGCGCGATCCAGAAGCCGCGATATCTCGACGAACGCTTGTCCATGGTCTGGCGTTATGTGCCGGCGCCACCGTGGCGGGCGCAAGCGCCGCGCTGGCACAGAGTGGGCCTCAAGGCGGCTCGCAACCGGGCCCGGTGGCGCCGCCGTCCACGATCACCAACCCGCCGCGCGATTTCAGTCCGCGCGGCGCTCCGACGACCTATTTCTGGGACCCGGATATCATTGCAGTCGATCCGTCCTTCAACGATCTGGCCCAGCCCAACACGGCGATCAAGCGCCTGCATACGGGGTTGTTGTGGGCCGAAGGCCCGGCCTGGAGCGCCCAGGGCCGCTATCTGCTGTGGAGCGACATCCCGAACAACCGGCAGATGCGATGGTCGGAAGATGACGGTCACGTCAGCGTGTTCCGCACGCCGTCCAATAATTCCAACGGCAATTCGTTCGACTTCCAGGGCCGCCAGCTTTCCTGCGAACATCTCAGCCGCCGGGTGGTGCGCTATGAGCATGACGGCACCGCAACGGTGCTGGCCGACAATTTCGGCGGCAAGAAATTGAATTCGCCCAACGACGTTGTCGCTCATCCCGACGGCAGCTACTGGTTCACCGATCCGCCCTATGGCGGCCAACTCTATGAGGGTGAGCCTGATGTCGCAGGCGGTCCGAGCAACGCGAGCGGCAGGCTCAATCCGAAGATCGGGCAGCCGGCCGGCTTCGTGCCGGGCCGGCGCGAACTGCCGACCAACTGCTATCGCATCGATCCGTCCGGCCGCGTCGACCTCGTGGTGACCGAGGAGCAGGTACCCGATCCCAACGGGCTCTGTTTCTCGCACGACTATAAGAAGCTGTATGTCGCCTCGACCGGTAAGGGGCCGGGCGACACCGGGCCGGGCGGCAAGGGCGAGATCTTCGTGTTCGATGTCGGCACCGACAACAAGCTCTCCAACCACAAGCGGTTCACCGATTGCATGGTCGATGGCGTCAAGTGCGGACCCGACGGTCTGCGCTGCGACGTCAACGGCAACCTGTGGGCCTCAAGCAATGCAGGCCGCGCCGTCGGTTACAGCGGCGTGACGGTGTGGTCGCCGGAAGCCAAGCTACTCGGCCGCATTCGGTTGCCGGAGGTGTGCGGCAACGTCGCCTTCGGCGGCCCCAAGCGCAATCGCCTGTTCATGGCGGCGAGCCAGTCGCTGTATGCGGTCTATACGGCCACGCAGGGGGCGGGGCCGGGTTGAGCGGCTCTCCGTCATTCCGGGATGCGCCCTCTTGGGCGCAGGCCCGGAATCCAACGAGCGACATTGCCGGTCTCATCATGGATTCCGGGTTCTCGCTGCGCGAGCCCCGGAATGGCGGCGGGGGAAAACCGATTCATTAAAATTCGTCCTAAATCAGCAACCGGCGGCCAACCGCTCCGGCAAAAGTGGGGCACGCTTAAACCCGACTTTTATGGCGCGTGGCGCACCCTCCTCTTCAAGAAGAGGAAGAGGCGTGTGCACCGATGCCCGTATTCAACTATTCTACCGTCGTGGGATCGACGCTGCTCGTTTTCCTGTTTGTGTCCAGTGCCTATCTTACTGACGACGAGAGCCATTTGCGGTTCGACGGATCGCTATACTCCAGCGCCCTTTACGCGCCGCGGGCAGACGAAACCCGGACCACGGCCGAACGCCTTGCCCGGGATGTCACACCTGCCGTTCGCGTGAAGGAAGTGTTTGCCGTATTCGCTCCCAATGAGCGGCGGCGCAGCAAGCGCGATTCATAAGGCCGGGCTGTCGCGATCTTCCGGGCCTGCAACTTCGTCGCGCCCCGGAGTGTCAAGAGGCTGTCTCAACCATCGGATAATGCAGACCTTTCGGAACGCTTCAGCGTCTCCACCGTTATCTCCGGGTTCATCAATTCCGCTTCATTCCCGATGCGAGCCGCCCCGAAACCCCGGTGTTCAGCTAGAATGAGCCGTCGTCTGGCCCACGTGCGGCGCGACGTCGCGCCGCAGACCAGGAGAGTTCGCCATGAGCTTCCGCCGCGATTTTATCAGCAAGCCGATCTTCGCCTGGGCGCGCGGCGTGTTGCCGACGATGTCCGCGACCGAGCGGGAAGCGCTGGAAGCCGGCGACGTGTGGTGGGACGCCGACCTTTTCACCGGCAATCCCGACTGGTCGAAATTGCTGGCGACTGCGCCGGCGACGCTGACCGCGGAGGAGCAGGCCTTCCTCAACGGTCCGGTCGACGACCTCTGCGCCATGCTCGACGACTGGAAGATCAATTGGGAATGGCGCGACCTGCCGCCGGAGGCATGGGCCTTCATCAAGCGCCACAAGTTCTTTGGCATGATCATCCCCAAGGAATATGGCGGGCTGGGCTTCTCGCCCTATGCGCATTCCGAGGTGGTACGAAAGCTTTCCTCCCGGTCGTTGACCGCCGCCGTCACCGTGATGGTGCCGAACTCGCTCGGGCCGGGCGAATTGTTGATGCGTTTCGGCACCAAGGAGCAGCAGGGCAGGTGGCTGCCCCGGCTGGCCGAGGGCACCGACATTCCCTGCTTCGGCCTGACCAGCCCGGAAGCCGGCTCCGATGCCGCCTCGATGGTTGACTCCGGCATCATCTGCAAGGGCAACTTTGAAGGCCGCGAAGTGATCGGCCTGCGGCTCAACTGGCACAAGCGCTACATCACGCTGGGGCCGGTCGCGACGCTGCTTGGTCTCGCCTTCAAGGCCTACGATCCCGATCATCTCGTCGGATATCAGGACGAAATCGGCATCACGGTCGCGCTGATCCCGACCGATCTGCCCGGCGTCGAGATCGGCCGCAGGCATCTGCCGTCGATGCAGGTGTTCCAGAACGGCCCGAATTGGGGCCGCGATGTCTTTATCCCGATGGATTATATCATTGGCGGGCAGGAGCGGCTCGGCCAGGGCTGGAAGATGCTGATGACGGCGCTCGCCGCCGGCCGCGGCATCTCGCTGCCGTCGCTGTCGGCCGCCGGCGCTGCCTATGCGGCGCGCACGTCAGGCGCTTACGCGCGCATTCGCGAGCAGTTCGGCATTTCCATCAGCAAGTTCGAAGGTATCGAGGAGCCGCTGGCCCGTATGGCCGGCACCGCCTATCTGCTCGATGCCGCGCGCCGGCTGACCTGCGCGGCGCTCAACCAGGGGCATCATCCCGCGGTCATTTCCGGCATCATGAAGCTGCACGCCACCGAGCGGATGCGGATCGCGATCGACGACGCCATGGACATCCATGGCGGCAAGGCCGTGATCGACGGCCCACAAAACTATCTCGGCAATCTCTATCGCTCGGTGCCGGTCGGCATCACCGTCGAGGGCGCCAATATTCTGACGCGCAACCTCATCGTGTTCGGCCAAGGCGCTATTCGCGCTCATCCTTTCCTGCTCGATGAAATGAATGCACTGGGGCAAGCCGATCGCACCAAGGGGCTCGATGCCTTCGACAAGGCGTTCTGGGCGCATGTAGGTCACAGCTTCAAGACCATGTTCCGCGCGTGGGGCCGGAGCTGGAGCGGCGGGCTGTTTGCGCCCGCGCCCGATGCCGGCGAGGCAACGGGTTTCTATCGCCAGCTCTCGCGCTATTCGTCGGCGTTTGCGCTGTGCGCCGACATGGCGTTGCTGACATTGGGCGGCGCGCTCAAGCGCAAGGAAATGCTTTCCGCGCGGTTCGGCGACATCCTGTCCGAGCTGTACCTGTTGTCGGCCGCGCTGAAGCGCTGGCAGGACGAGGGGCAGCAGCGCGAGGATTTCGCAGCACTTGAATGGTGCATGGCAAGTGGTTTCCGTACCATCGAAAACCGCTTTGCCGAAATCCTGGCCAACCTGCCGAACCGGTTCGTGGCGGTGATCCTCAAATTCCTGATCCAGCCATTCGGCGCCAAGGTGACCGGCCCGTCGGACCGCGTCGTGCATCAATGCGCGCAGCTCGTGCTCGAGCCGTCGGCAGCGCGTGATCGCCTGACGGCCGATCTTTCGCATGTCGACGACGATGGCGGCGTCGCCCGGCTGGAGAAGGCGTTCCTCCTGGTCGTCGCGGCGGAAGATGTTTCCAGGCAGATGCGCGCCGCGCGCCTGCACGACTGGAAAGAGGCGGTCAAGAAGGGCGTCATTACGCAGTCCGACGGCGAGAAGTTGCAGGCCGCGCACGAGGCCGTTGCCAAAGTCATCGAGGTCGACGATTTCGCTCCTGAGGCATTGTCGCCGATTTACAAGAAACCTGCCGATGTGCATCAGTTCTTCCAGGAACTGGGTGAGCAGAGGGCAGCAAGCTGATGGCCAAACCGGTCTTTATCGTCGACGGCAGCCGGACGCCGTTCCTGAAAGCGCGCTCCGGTCCCGGGCCGTTCACGCCGGTCGATCTCGCCGTCCAGTGCGGCCGGCCGCTGCTGGCGCGGCAACCGTTCGCGCCCGATGCCTTCGATCAGGTGATTTTGGGCTGCGTCAACGTCATCGCCGATGAGATGAACCCGGCCCGCGTCGCGGCGCTGCGGCTTGGCATGGGTGAGAAGATGGTCGCCTTCACGGTGCAGATCAATTGCGGCTCCGGCATGCAGTCGATCGACACGGCGTACCGCTACATCCGCGAGGGCGTCTCCGACCTGATTCTGGCAGGCGGCGCCGAGGCGTTGAGTCACGCGCCGCTGGTATGGCCGCAGCAGGGGGTACGCTGGTTTGCGGGCCTTGCCGGGGCAAAAGGCATCGGCGCGAAGATCATGGCGGCGCTGAAAGTGAAGCCGAGCTATTTCAAGCCGATCATCGGGCTGGAGCGCGGGCTGACCGATCCCATCACCGAACTCAATATGGGCCAGACCGCCGAAGTGGTCGGGCATCTCTTCGGCGTCACCCGCGCGCAGTCGGACGCCTATGCCGCCGAAAGCCACAAGCGGCTGGCGAAGGCGCAATCGGAAGGCTGGCTCAAGGGCGAGGTCGAGACCGCGTTCGCCCGTGACGGAAAATTCTACGATCACGATGACGGCGTCCGCCCGGATTCCACGCCCGAGAGCCTGGCGAAGCTGAGGCCGGTGTTCGAGCGGCCGTGGGGGAAGGTCACGGCGGGGAATTCCTCGCAGATCACCGACGGTGCGTCCTGGGTGATCCTCGCTTCCGAAGAGGCGGTGGCCAAGCATGGGCTGACGCCCAAGGCCGCCATTCTCGACAGCCAGTGGTCGGCGCTCGATCCGGGCATCATGGGCTTGGGGCCGGTGCTGTCGGCCAGTGCGCTGCTGAAGCGCAACGAACTGACGCTTGGCGATATCGAGACCTGGGAATTGAACGAAGCATTCGCGACGCAGGTGCTAGGCTGTCTCGCCGCCTGGAACGACGAGAAATTCTGCAAGGAGATCCTCGGCCTTGACGGCGCGGCGGGTGAACTCGACCAGAGCAAGCTGAACGTCGATGGTGGCGCCATCAGCCTCGGCCACCCCGTGGGCTGCAGCGGCAACCGTATCGTGCTGCACCTCGTCAACGCCATGAAGCGGCTGGGCACCCGGCGGGGCATCGCCACCGAATGTATCGGCGGCGGGCAGGGCGGCGCGATGCTGATAGAGATGGTGTGAGCATGGATAGCCAGATCATGGACGTTCTCGGCGATCGCGTGCTCGAACTCGGGCCGAAGCCCGATGCCGCCGGCCCGTACAGGAATTTCAAGCTGACCCGCGATGCCGACGGCGTCGCCTGGCTGCTGTTCGACCGCGAGGGCACCAGCGCCAACACGCTTTCGGCCGACCTGATCGAGGAGCTCGACAAGGTGCTGGCGGAACTGGAAGGCCACCGCCCCACCGGCCTCGTCATCCGTTCGGCCAAGAAGTCCGGCTTCATTGCCGGCGCCGACGTCAACGCGTTTCGCGGCGCGACCGATGTCGCCGCCGTCGAGGCCGAGATCGGCCGCGCGCATGCGGTGATCGACCGGCTGGAGGCCCTGCGGGTTCCGAGCGTCGCCGTGATCCACGGCTTCTGCCTCGGCGGCGGCCTTGAGGTGGCGCTGGCCTGCCAGATGCGGATTGCGATCGAGGACGCGCGCTTTGGCTTCCCCGAGGTGATGCTGGGCCTGCATCCCGGCCTTGGCGGCACCGTGCGATTGACCCAGCTCGTCAATCCGATGCAGGCGATGCCGCTGATGCTGACCGGCAAGACCATCGATGCGCGGAAGGCGAAATCGCTGGGGTTGGTCGATGCCGTGACGCAGGAGCGCCACGTGCTCAATGCGGTCAAGGACGCCGTGTCCGGCCGCCTGACGCGGGCGCGACCCGGACCGCTCAACAGCATTCTCAGCCTCGGTCCGGTCAGAGGCTTGCTCGCAGGGCGGATGCGCAGCGAGGCGGCGAAGGCCGCGCCGGAAGTGCATTATCCAGCACCCTACGCGCTGATCGATCTCTGGGAAAAGCACGGCGGCGACAAGCGGGCGATGCTCGACGCCGAGAAAGCGTCTTTCGCCAGGCTGATGGTGACGCCGACCGCACAGAATTTGATCCGCGTCTTCTTCCTGCGCGAGCAGATGAAGAAGCTCGCCGGCAGTGGCAACAAGATCAAGCACGTTCACGTCATCGGCGCGGGCGCGATGGGCGGCGACATCGCCGCCTGGTGCGCCGGCCAGGATATGCGGGTGACGCTCGCCGACATGAAGCCGGAGCCGATTGCCGGCGCCCTCAAGCGCGCGGCCGATCTCTACGGAAAAATCCTGCGCAAGCGAACGTCCGTGCGCGATGCGCTGGACCGTTTGATGCCGGACATGCAGGCCGAGGGCGTCCGCAACGCCGATCTCATCATCGAGGCGGTGCCGGAAAAGCTGGAACTGAAGCAGAAGGTCTATGCCGGCCTTGAGCCCAAGATGAAGCCCGGCGCGATCCTCGCCACCAACACGTCGAGCATCCCCTTGCAGGATCTGCGCAGCACGCTGCAAAAGCCCGAGCGGCTGCTTGGCCTGCATTTCTTCAACCCGGTATCGCGGCTGCAGCTCGTCGAGGTCGTCAGCCATGACGGCACCGATGCGCAATTGCTGAAGGAGGCGCTCGCCTTCGTCGGCGCCATCGACCGGCTGCCGCTGCCCGTAAAATCCTCGCCCGGCTTCCTCGTCAACCGTGCGCTGACGCCGTACATGCTTGAAGCGATGGTGATGCTGGACGAGAAGATCGACAAGACGGTCATCGATGCCGCCGCGAAAAAGTTCGGGATGCCGATGGGACCCATCGAGCTGGCGGATCAGGTCGGCCTGGATATCTGCCTCGACGTCGGCGACATGCTGCGCTCGAAGTTCGGCGACATGCTGCCGCCGACGCCGGTCTGGCTGCGCGAAAAAGTCGCCCGGGGCGAACTCGGCCGCAAGACCGGCAAGGGCTTTTACACCTGGAAGGACGGCAAGGCCGACACCGGCGGCATGACCGCAATCGCGGAGCCGTCGGTAGAAATGATCGACCGGCTGATGCTGCCGATGTCGAATGTCTGCGTCGCCTGCCGCCGCGAGGGGATCGTGGACAATGCCGACGTGATCGACGGCGCGGTCATCTTCGGCACCGGCTACGCGCCGTTCCGCGGCGGTCCGTTGAACTATGCGCGGACCCGCGGCGTGGAGAACGTGGTCTCGACGCTGGAGGCGCTGACGGACAAATTCGGCAAGCGATTTACACCGGACGCCGGCTGGGAGAGTTTCAAGTGACGGAGACGCAAGTGCACGCGTCGGACGCCACCGAAAGCGAGCCGCGCGGCGATCTCTGCATCCGCACGTTGGCGATGCCGGCCGACACCAACGCCAATGGCGACATCTTCGGCGGCTGGCTCCTGAGCCAGATGGATATCGGCGGCGGCGTGTTCGCGTCCAAGATCGCCAAGTCCCGCACCGTCACCGTCGCGATCGAGGCCATGAACTTTCGCAAGGCGGTCTATGTCGGCGATCTCGTTTCGGTATACGCCAACCTGGTGCGCGTCGGGCGCACCTCGATCACGGTACATCTCGAAGCCTGGGTCGTCCGGCGCAAGGAGTTGCAATCGATCCTGGTGACCGACGGCAATTTCACCTACGTCTCGATCGACGAGGACGGACGGCCGCAGGCGGTGCGGCCGGATGGTGCCATCCAGACCTGAGTTTTACGGGCAGGCACGCTCGTAGCCGTCGCGGCCGATGAAGGTGCCACGGCGCGGATCATAGCTCGGCGAGCGCATGCAGCGCGGCGTATCGTCGTAATATCGGGGTGGCGGGGGCGCGTATTGTGCCTGCACACCGCAGTAACGTGGCGAAACGGCTTGCCAGCCGCCGGCCGTTTCAACGTAGCAACCGCCCTGATACCAGCGATAGCCGCCGCCCCGGGGTTCGCCCTGGGCACCGATGGCGGCGCCGGTGCCTGCGCCGACGATGGCGCCGATCGCAGCCCCGCGACCGCCGCCGATCGCAGCCCCGCGACCGCCGCCGATCGCGCCGCCGACGATGGCGCCCGCAGCGCCGCCGAACAGCGCGCCACCGAGCGTGCTTTCCTGCGCCGCCGCTTCCTGAAGCGGTGCGCAAACTGCAAGGGCAATCAGCATCGAGAGCGCGAATTTCGGCATCATGTCAGGCCTCCGGCCACTGGAGCGATTCGCTCGCCAATCCGTGACCAGATTTGCCATAGTTCGGCCGAACGGCGCAACGGCGGACCCGGAACAATTCGCGGTGCAACGTGTTGGATGCCCGGAAGAAATCAGAGGCTGGGCCATGTCGGATACCTACATCATCGAAGTCAGCTCGCAGGCGGCGGGCATTGTCGTGCGCGCGCCCGGCGGCTACCGGTTCTTTGCTGCATCACACCGTTTCAATCGGCTGGAAGGGCAGGTATTTCGCAACGCACGCGAGGCCGAACGCGCCGCGCGGCGCCTTGCCGGCGGGATGTCGCTGGCCGCCTGAGCGCCAGCGACGCGACGCCTCCTGGCGTCAGAGCTTGGTGGCCGCGCGCGACAGCAGCTTCCAGTCCGAACCCTGCTTCTGCCAGTTCATCAGGATGTGCAGGTTCTGCGGCGTCTTCTTGCCGTCGGTGAACTCCTGCTCGCCCACGAAGGTGAAGCGCACGATGGCGGCCGGGCCGACGACACGGATGGTGGGATCCTTGTAATCGAGCGCCGTCCATTTGTAGTTGGCCTTGGCAACACCGTCGAGAAGCGCCGCCTTGGTGTCGACCTTGGCATTCGAATGGCTGTAGCTCAGGTCATCCGCGCAGAGCGAGGCGAGCCCCTCGGCATTGCCGGCGGCCTGCGCCACACGGAAGGCTTCCACGTTTTTCGCAACCGCATCCTCGTCCGCACCAGCGAAGGCTGGAACGACGGTCAATAGTCCGAGCGCGAGGGCGGGCAGAGTCAGTTGGCGTCGATCGATGTTCATGGTCTCCTCCATTTTTGTTTTATGCGGGCAGTTTTGCAGCCAGTAATTAGTTTGTCGAGCGCTGCAGGCAGCAATGGTGCGCTCGCTTCGGCGGCGGGTGCCTTAACCAAAGTGGTGGTTTCGGCCCGGTCAAGAGCCTGTACGGCCGATCAGACTCGTTGACCGCAGCCCCAATCAGCCGCACCATAACGGCAACTTTGTGCCTCAGGCCTGTTTGCAGGAGGGCCCACCATGGCCGGACTGTCCCACCGCCAGACCGAAATTCTCAACATCGCCCGCGCCTTCGGCAGGGTGGTGGTGGAAGATCTTGCCAAGCGTTTCGACGTGTCGGCGCAGACCATCCGCAAGGACCTCAACGACCTCTGCGACCAGCGCTCGCTGACGCGCATCCATGGCGGCGCCATCATCGCCTCCGGCGTCGAGAACCTCGCCTACGAGGCGCGTCGGTTTGTGGCTGCGGAAGAGAAACGGGCGATCGGCGTCGCCGCCGCGGCGCGGATCCCGAACGGCTGCTCGCTGTTCATCAACATCGGCACCACGACCGAAGAGGTCGCGAGCGCGTTGACCTCGCATGAGGACCTGCTGGTCATCACCAACAACCTCAATGTGGCGATGCTGCTGTATCGCCATCCGCGCATCGAGGTCATCGTGGCGGGCGGCGCGGTGCGCCGCGCCGACGGCGCGGTGATCGGCTCGACCGCGATCAGCCTCATTGGCCAGTTCAAGGTCGATTACGCCATCATCGGTGCGTCTGCGATCGACGAGGAGGGCGCGCTGCTCGACTTCGACTATCGCGAGGTGCAGGCGGCGCAGGCGATCATCGCCAATGCGCGCAGCGTCATGCTGGTCGCAGACTCCACAAAACTCCGCCGCAGCGCGCCGGTGCGCATCGCCCATCTCAGCCAGATCCAGACTTTCATCACCGACGCGCCGCTGCCGGCGGGCCTCGCCAGCATCTGCAGCCACCGCGGCATCGAGGTGGTCGAGGCGATGGAGAAGCCGGTGGCGGATGTGGATGAGCCGGGCGAGGTGGCTTCGACGGTGGTGCGGTTGAAGTAGGGCGACAGATGGTTCGAGACGCCGCTGCGCGGCTCCTCACCATGAGGGTCCGAAGTCTCTCTGGCGAAGAAAACGGTAAGGGACCTTATCCTGAGGAAGCTGCGAAGCACCGTCTCGAAGGATGAAAGCCCGCTCTCTCTACGCAAAAGGCCCGCAAACCCGAACGGCCAGGCCCTATCGAGCCGGGTTATCCAGCTTTCATCTTGCTTTCGGTTTTCGTTGTGATTAACTCCCATTCGAAAGTAAAATCGCCGAAATGAAGAGGCGATCGCCGGGGGACGCGTTTCACTTGGATAGGGTATTCGATCTCGCCATCGTCGGAGGCGGTATCAACGGCTGCGGCATCGCGCGCGATGCGGTGGGCCGGGGCAATTCTGTTTTCCTGTGCGAAATGAACGACTTGGCGAGTGGTACGTCTTCCTGGTCGACCAAGCTGGTGCATGGCGGCCTGCGCTATCTCGAATATTATGAGTTTCGGCTCGTTCGGCACGCGCTGATGGAGCGCGAAATCCTCTGGCAGATCGCGCCCCATATCATCCGGCCGTTGCGTTTCGTTTTGCCGCATCACTCCGGCTTGCGGCCAGCCTGGCTGCTCCGGCTCGGGCTGTTTCTGTACGACCATATTGGCGGCCGGCATCTGCTGCCGCCAACCCGCTCGGTCGATCTCGTCCATGACGAGGTCGGCAAACCCTTGATCGCCAACCGCTACACCAAGGGGTTTGAATATTCCGATTGCTTCGTCGACGACGCGCGGCTCGTCGTGCTCACCGCGCGGGATGCCGCGGATCGCGGCGCCGAAATCCGCACCCGCTCGCGTGCGGTCGAGATCCGTCAGGTCGAAGGCATCTGGCAGGTTACGGTCGAGAGCACAATCACTGGCGAGCGCACGACCATCCAGGCCCGCGCGCTGGTCAATGCCGGCGGCCCGTGGGTCGAGCAGGTGCTTTCGTCAGGCTCGGGCGTCAACGCGCGCGCAAAGGTACGGCTGGTGCAGGGCTCGCATATCGTGGTGCCCAGGCTCTATCAGCACGACCGCGCCTATATCTTTCAGAATGCCGACGGCCGCATCATCTTCGTCATCCCCTACCAGAACGATTTCACGCTGATCGGCACCACCGATCGTGACTACGATGGCGATCCGGCCAAGGTGAAGGCCACCGATGAGGAGATACGCTACCTCTGCGCCTCCGCCAGTGAGTATCTTGCGAAACCGGTGAAGCCGGAAGACGTGGTGTGGACCTATTCCGGCGTGCGCCCGCTCTATGACGACGGCGCCAGCGAAGCCAAGGCCGCGACCCGCGATTACGTGTTCGAACTGGATACGCCCGGCGGCGCGCCGCTGCTGTCGATCTATGGCGGCAAGATCACGACCTACCGGCGACTCGCCGAAGAAGCTTTGGAGCGGCTCGCGCCATACCTGCGCAGTGCGAAAGCGGAACAAGGCTGGACCGGCAAGGCACCGCTGCCGGGGGGCGATATGGATGTTTCGGCGGTCGCAGCGCTGAGTGCCGAACTGACGCGGAAATATCCGTTCCTTACTGCGGCGCACGCCGGCCGGCTGGCACACGCCTATGGCACGCGTGCGACAAAGTTGCTCGGCAGCGCAAAATCTTTTGCCGACCTCGGCTTCTCGTTCGGCGCTACGCTGACGGAAAGCGAAGTCAGGTACCTGATCGCGAACGAATGGGCGTATAGCGCCGAAGACATCGTGTGGCGACGGTCCAAGCTCGGCCTGCGGCTGTCGGCAGATGAAGTCACAGCGCTCGACGAATGGATCAAAGCCCACCGCGCCTCCGGTGATCGGCCCTTGCGTGAAGCCGGAGGGCGTCCATGAGCGTCACGCTCGAACACGTCACGCGAACCGTGGATGGCATCCCGACCATTCGCGACGTCTCGCTGACGCTCGAGCGCGGCACGCTGAGCGTGCTGCTCGGGCCGACGCTGTCGGGCAAGACCTCGATCATGCGGCTGCTGGCCGGCCTCGACAAACCTTCCACCGGCCGCGTGCTGGTCGACGGCACGGACGTCACCGGCGCCGACGTGCGGCAGCGCTCGGTTGCGATGGTCTATCAGCAGTTCATCAATTATCCCTCGCTGACGGTATATGAGAACATCGCGTCGCCCCTGCGGGTGCAGGGCCGGCCGCGCGAGGAGATTGACCGGCGCGTCCAGGAAGCCGCAAAGCTGCTGCGGCTCGAACCTTTTCTGAAACGCACGCCGCTGCAATTGTCCGGCGGCCAGCAGCAGCGCACCGCGATTGCGCGCGCGCTGGTCAAGGGCGCGGACCTGGTGCTGCTCGACGAGCCGCTCGCCAATCTCGATTACAAGCTGCGCGAGGAACTGCGCGCCGAGCTGCCGCGTATCTTCGAGGCCTCGGGTGCGATCTTCGTCTACGCGACGACCGAACCTTCGGAAGCGCTGCTGCTCGGCGGCGACACCGTTTGCATGTGGGAAGGCGCAGTGCTTCAGGCCGGCAGTACGCCAAAAGTCTATCGCCAACCGGGCACGCTGCGGGTGGCGCAGGTGTTCTCCGATCCGCCGCTGAACATCGTCGGCATCGAGAAGAAGAACGGTTTTGTGCAATATGCCGGCGGCATCCAGGCGCCGGCCACCGGGCTTTATGCGTCGTTGGCCGACGGCGCGTATCGCGTCGGCTTTCGCGCCCATCAGCTCGAAGTGGCCAACGGCATCGCGGGCCGTCACGCCTTCCATGCCACCGTCACGGTGACCGAGATCACCGGGTCGGAGAGCTTCGTGCATCTCAACCGCGACGCCTCCAACTGGGTCGCGGTGCTGCCGGGCGTGCATGAATACGAACCCGGCCACTTGCTCGATGCCGCGCTGGATCCCGACAATGTTTTCGTGTTCGATGCCGCCGACCGCCTGGTCGCGGCACCGGGCTCCAGTTGAGGAAAATGCAGCATGGCCCGCATTGACCTCGTCGATCTCGCGCACTCCTACGGCGGTAACGACGCGCCACCGGAATCGTTTGCGCTGAAGCCGGTGACCATGACCTGGCGGCAGGGCGGCGCCTATGCGCTGCTCGGGCCGTCCGGTTGCGGCAAGACCACGCTGCTCAATCTCATTTCCGGCATCGTCACGCCTTCGCGCGGAAAAATTCTGTTCGACGGCGCCGATATCACGCCGCTGTCAACCCGGAAGCGCAACATCGCGCAGGTGTTCCAGTTTCCGGTGATCTACGACACCATGACGGTGGGTGAGAACCTCGCATTTCCCCTGAAAAATCGCGGCGTGCCAAAAGCTGAGATCGATGCGCGGGTCAAGCAGATCGCCGACCTGCTCGATCTCACGCCCAACCTCGGCCGCAAGGCGACGCGCTTGACCGCCGACGCCAAGCAGAAGATTTCGTTGGGCCGCGGCCTCGTCCGTTCCGACGTCGCGGCGGTGTTGTTCGACGAACCGCTGACGGTGATCGATCCCGAGCTGAAATGGCAGTTGCGCTCGAAACTGAAGGCGCTGCACCGCGAGCTCGATCTGACGATGATCTACGTGACCCATGACCAGACCGAGGCGCTGACCTTTGCCGATACCGTCGTCGTCATGCATGACGGCCGCGTGGTGCAGAGCGGCACGCCGGCCGAACTGTTCGACAAGCCCGCGCACACTTTTGTCGGCTATTTCATCGGCTCGCCGGGCATGAACATCGTGCCGGCCAAGGTCAGCGGCCAGCAGGCGCAGATCGACGGCCATGTCATTGGCCTGCAGCGGAATTACAGCGCATTGCCGGCCGGTGCCAACATCGAGATCGGCGTACGGCCGGAATTCGTGCATGTCGCGGCTCCTGCGGCGGGACTGTTGTCGGCCACGATCGAGCGCATCGACGATCTCGGACGCGTCCGCTTCGCGCGCGTCCGTGTCGGCGACGCCAAATTCGCCGCCCGCGTGCCGGCGGGCTTTGCCATTCCCGACAACCATGTCGGGCTGGTGTTCGATCCCGCGCGTGTCCACGTCTATGCCGACAGCCGTCTGGTCGAGGGGGTGGTCTGATGGACAAGACGGTCAACCAGAAAGCCTGGTTCCTGGTGCTGCCGGTGTTTCTGGTGGTCGCATTCTCCGCGATCCTGCCGCTGATGACGGTCGTGAACTATTCAATGCAGGACACGTTCGGCAACAACCAGTTCTTCTGGAACGGCGTCGGCTGGTTCAAGGAACTGCTCGATCCGTCGACCGATTTGGGCGGGCGCTTCCTCGCCTCGCTCGGCCGCAATCTGCTGTTCTCGGCCATCATCCTGGCGATCGAGGTGCCGCTCGGCATCGTGGTGGCGCTGTCGATGCCGCGCCAGGGTTGGACGGTCGCGGCCTGTCTGGTGATCCTCGCGCTGCCGCTGTTGATTCCGTGGAATGTGGTCGGCACCATCTGGCAGATTTTTGGCCGGCCCGACATCGGCCTGCTCGGCTATACGCTGAACGGCATGGGGATCGACTACAACTACGTCTCCAACGAGTTCGACGCCTGGGCCACCGTCATCGTGATGGACGTCTGGCACTGGACCAGCCTCGTCGCGCTGCTGTGCTATGCCGGCTTGAAGTCGATCCCCGACGCCTATTACCAGGCCGCGCAGATCGACGGCGCCTCGCGCTGGGCGGTGTTCAAGGCCATTCAGTTGCCGAAGATGAACCGCGTGCTGTTGATCGCGGTGCTGCTGCGGTTCATGGACAGTTTCATGATCTACACCGAGCCGTTCGTGGTGACCGGCGGCGGCCCCGGCAACTCCACCACCTTCGTCTCGATCGAACTGGTCAAGATCGCGCTCGGGCAGTTCGACCTCGGCAAGGCCGCGGCGCTCTCGCTGGTCTACAACCTGATCATCCTGATCGTGTGCTGGATCTTCTACACGGTCATGACCAACGCGGGGGCCGAGCGCCCCGAGAAACAGGGAGCCGCGTCATGAGCACGATTCCCGGCCGCCGCATCATCATGGTGGCGTTCCTGATCTTCCTGCTGTTGCCGATCTACTGGCTGGTCAACATGAGCTTCAAGACCAACACCGAGATCGTCACCACGATGACGCTGTGGCCGCATCAGCCGACGCTGGAGAACTACAAGCGCATCTTCACCGACGAGAGCTGGTATTCCGGCTATATCAACTCGCTGACCTACGTGCTGATCAACACCGTGATCTCGATCGCGGTGGCGTTGCCGGCGGCCTACGCTTTCTCGCGCTATCGGTTCCTCGGCGACAAGCACCTGTTCTTCTGGCTGCTGTCGAACCGCATGGCGCCGGCGGCGGTGTTCGCGCTGCCGTTCTTCAATCTCTATTCGGCGATCAATCTGTTCGACACGCCCTGGGCGGTCGCGCTGGCGCATTGCATCTTCAATGTGCCGCTGGCGGTCTGGATCCTCGAGGGCTTCGTCTCCGGCGTGCCGCGCGAGATCGACGAGACCGCGTTCCTCGATGGCTATTCGTTTCCGCGCTTCTTCGTCAAGATTCTGGTGCCGCTGATCGCCAGCGGCATCGGCGTCGCCGCATTCTTCTGCTTCATGTTCTCCTGGGTCGAACTGCTGCTGGCGCGCACGCTGACCTCGGTCAACGCCAAGCCGATCTCGGCGATCATGACCCGCACGGTCTCGGCCTCGGGAATGGACTGGGGTCTGCTGGCGGCGGCCGGCGTGCTCACCATCATCCCCGGCGCGCTGGTGATCTGGTTCGTCCGCAACTACATCGCGCGCGGCTTTGCGCTGGGTCGGGTATAGGGGGCTGACATGGAACATATCGCATGGATGGCCTGGACGCTGCCGACCGCGATCTTCTTCGTCATGCTGTCGCTGACGCTCGGCGTCATGACGTGGCTGGCGGTCGCCTATCCCGAGGCCGAGCGTGTCGGCGTGCTGCGGATTCCGACCACGCGCGGTGACCGGCTGTTCATCTCGCTGGTGCTGTCAGCCGTCATTCACCTGCTGTGGATTGCCTTTTTCGGCACCGATACGCTTCTGACGCTCCCGATCGGAGAGGGCGTCGAGATATCGAGCCTGTGGCTCGCAACCCTGATTTCGCTCGTTTCGGCCGTTGCGATTTTTCGCAGCGTCTGAACGGCGAAAATAGACAGATCCGGGATTCAACCCGGGCCTGACTTCGTGTCTGTCGCTGCAACCGGAGGACTTAACATGCGACGTAATACCAAGGAGCGCTTTCTGACCATGACCAGCGCGGCCGCGCTGATCGCGGCTTCCGTCACGATGGCCGCGCCTGCGCGCGCGGACGACGCCGTCAATCAACGCTGGATTGACAGCGAATTCCAGCCCTCGACGCTGTCGAAGGCCGACCAGTTGAAGGAGCTGCAGTGGTTCGAAAAGGCCGCCGCACCCTTCAAGGGCATGGAGATCAACGTCGTGTCGGAAACGATCACGACGCACGAGTATGAATCGCGGACGCTGGCGAAGGCCTTCACCGAGATCACCGGCATCAAGGTCAAGCACGACCTGATCCAGGAAGGCGACGTCGTCGAGAAGCTGCAGACCCAGATGCAGTCCGGCAAGAACGTCTATGACGGCTGGATCAACGATTCCGACCTGATCGGAACGCACTTCCGCTACGGCCAGACCGTGATCCTGTCGGACTACATGACCGGCGAGGGCAAGGACGTCACCAACCCCGGACTCGATATCAACGACTTCATCGGCAAGTCGTTTACGACGGGGCCGGACAAGAAGCTCTATCAGCTCCCCGACCAGCAGTTCGCGAACCTCTATTGGTTCCGCTACGACTGGTTCTCCAATCCGGACTACAAGGCCAAGTTCAAGGCCAAGTATGGCTACGAGCTCGGCGTGCCCGTGAACTGGTCGGCCTATGAGGACATCGCCGAGTTCTTCACCAACGACATCAAGGAGATCAACGGCGTCAAGGTCTATGGCCACATGGACTATGGCAAGAAGGATCCTTCGCTCGGCTGGCGGTTCACCGACGCCTGGCTGTCGATGGCCGGCAACGGCGACAAGGGCATCCCGAACGGCCTGCCGGTCGACGAGTGGGGCATCCGCATGGAAGGTTGCCGTCCGGTGGGCTCGAGCGTCGAGCGCGGCGGCGACACCAACGGTCCGGCGGCGGTCTATTCGATCGTCAAATATCTCGACTGGATGAAGAAATATGCCCCGCCGCAGGCGCAAGGCATGACGTTCTCCGAATCGGGACCGGTGCCGGCGCAGGGCAACATCGCCCAGCAGATGTTCTGGTACACCGCTTTCACCGCCGACATGGTGAAGCCGGGCATCGCGGTCGTGAACGCCGACGGCACGCCGAAATGGCGGATGGCGCCGTCGCCGCACGGCTCGTACTGGAAGGAAGGCATGAAGCTCGGCTATCAGGACGTCGGTTCGGGCACCCTGCTCAAGTCGACGCCGCCGGATCGCCGCAAGGCGGCCTGGCTCTATCTGCAGTTCATCACCTCCAAGACGGTGTCGCTGAAGAAGAGCCATGTCGGCCTCACCTTCATCCGCGAGTCCGACATCTGGGACAAGACCTTCACCGAGCGCGCGCCGAAGCTCGGCGGCCTGATCGAGTTCTACCGCTCGCCCGCCCGCGTGCAGTGGTCCCCGACCGGCAACAACATCCCGGATTATCCGAAGCTGGCGCAATTGTGGTGGCAGAACATCGGCGATGCGTCGTCCGGTGCGAAGACGCCGCAAGCCGCGATGGATGCACTGGCCGCCGCCCAGGACTCGGTGCTGGAACGTCTTGAAAAGTCCGGCGTTCAGAAGGAGTGCGGGCCGAAGCTGAACAAGAAGGAGACGGCGGAGTTCTGGTTCAAGAAATCCGAAAAGGACGGCAACATCGCGCCGCAGCGCAAGCTGGCGAACGAAAAGCCGAAGGGCGAGACGGTGGACTACGACACGCTGGTGAAGTCGTGGCCGGCGACCCCGCCGAAGCGGGCGGAGGCAAAGTAAGGCTCGCGGTTACGAGCGATGCAATAACCAAAGGCCGGGAGCGATCCCGGCCTTTTTCTTTCGTCATTCCGGGGCTCGCGAAGCGAGAACCCGGAATCCAACGTGCCACACGTTACGTGGTTAGTTGGATTCCGGGCCTGCGCCCAAGCGGGCGCATCCCGGAATGACGGGGAGGGAGCGTCGCTCTACTCCGCCGCCTGCGTGGCGCCCAGCGTCGGGTAATCCGTGTATCCCTTCGCGCCGCCGCCGTAGAACGTGTTCTTGTCCCATTCGTTCAGCGGCGCACCCTTCTTCAGGCGCTCGACTAGGTCGGGGTTCGAGATGAACGGCTTGCCGAACGCGATCAGGTCGGCCGCGCCGGCGTCCAGCACCTTGTTCGCCAGATCGGCATCGTAGCCGTTGTTGGCCATGTAGGCCTGCTGGAAGCGCTTGCGCAGCGACGTGTAGTCGAACGGGGCGTTGTCGCGCGGGCCGCCGGTGGCGCCTTCGATGACGTGGATGTAGGTCAGCTTCAATGCGTTGAGGCCGTCCACGATGTAGTCGAACAGCGGCTGCGGGTTGGAGTCGGAAACATCATTCGCCGGCGTCACCGGGGAGATGCGGATGCCGGTGCGTTCCGGGCCGGCGACCGCGGCGACCTCCTTCGAGATCTCCAGCATCAGCCTGGCGCGGTTCTCGATCGACCCGCCGTAAGCATCGGTGCGCTTGTTGGTGCCGTCCTTGGCGAACTGATCGAGCAGGTAGCCATTGGCGCCGTGGATTTCGACGCCGTCAAACCCGGCGGCGAGCGCGTTCTCGGTGCCGCGCTTGAAATCCTCGATGATGCCGGGAATCTCGGACAGCTCGAGCGCGCGCGGTTCGGAGATCTCGGTGAAGGTGCCGTTCACGAACGTCTTGCCCTTGGCGCGGATCGCGGACGGCGCTACCGGCTTGCCTCCATTCGGCTGCAGCGAGTCATGCGAGATGCGGCCGACATGCCAGAGCTGGATATAGATGCGGCCGCCCTTTTCATGCACGCGGTCGGTGACCTTGCGCCAGCCTGCGACCTGCTCCTTGGAATAGATGCCGGGCGTATCCTGGTAGCCTTGGCCCTGCTGCGAGACCTGGCTGGCCTCGGTGATCAACAGCCCGGCGGAGGCGCGCTGGCCGTAATAGTCGACCGCCAGAGGGCTCGGCACCATGCCGGGCGGCACCGCGCGGTTGCGGGTCAGCGGCGCCATCACGAGGCGGTTGGGAAGCGTGATCGGGCCGAGCTTGAAGGGCTCGAACAGTTTGGTCTGGCTCATGTCTGCAATATCCAAATGGGATGAAAGGTGAGGGAACAGTTGTGCATTGCGGCGAATTTCGCAATGGCGACAGCCATTCGGCCTGCGCAGACGAGCCGCGCGGGCGTTCCCGTCGCGGATGCCGGCGCCGCGTAGGATGGATCCATTCCAAATCGGCGGCTGCGCAGCAAAAGCCGACTGTCGCGCGTCCATCCGTTGGTCCGGAAATGCTGCGTCGCAGGCTGGATGGCGGCGCGACGGAGCGCGACCCTCCAGCGCGCTGCGATCACAGTGCCGCGATCACGCCTTTGCCGCCCACGCTCACGGGCCCCTGCGGCGCGGCGGCGGCCCGCTTCGCGTCCAGCTCGATGGCGGGCCCGGCGATATCGACCTGCATCAGCTCAAAGGTCAGGCATTCGCAGCCGATCGTGCGGAACACCTGGCTCGCCGCCTTCTGCACGCTGTTGCCGAAGGCCTGGTGGTCGGTCTGGATTTCCAGCCGCGTCTTGCGGCTGCACATCGCCTTCACCACCGATTGCAGGCGCATGCAGATTTCGTCGCGATAATTCTGCGTGCTTTCGAAGGTGGTGCGGGGATCGACGATCTGGGTGCGCACGACATAGGTCAGGTTGAGCGCAAACCGGTCGGTCGAAACGGTGCCCTGGTTGAGCCGAAAAATTTCGGGGCGGCGGTCGATCCGCGCGATCTGCCGGCTGCCGGAGCGGACGCGGTGCCGACCGGGGGGCAGGGCGCGATCAAAGCGACCGTTGCGGTAGAGCAGCAGGGTCTCGAACTGCTGGACAATGACCCGGTCGAACCCGAACAGCGCCGACATGCCCTTGCGCAACAGCGTGGAAATCCAGGCCCACGTGCCGGCAATCACGGCGATCACGATCAAAGTGAGGGCTATCGAGCCCAGAAGTTCACCCACGCTTCTTCTTCCCCGCCACGGACTTGATCTTTAGTCGACTACGCCAGTCGAACCCAAATGGATGTTCTCTGTGCGTCGAAAATAAGTCATCCGCACTGCAATACCGGGCCGACCGGCAAAAAAATCGGGGCGAATGTGGCCTGGTGATTTCGATTCCGGATCGGTTGATTGCGATGGCGGATTGATGCGGCATCGCGCTGCGGCTTTTGGTTGTGTGGCTGGCGGCTTTTTCTCTTTGATTGGCCGCGGGCCATCCGCGTCATTGCGAGCGCAGCGAAGCAATCCATCGTCGTGCGTGCGGAGGAATGGATTGCTTCGCTGCGCTCGCAATGACGGTCGATACGATTTCGCGATCTCGCGACATCTTTCGCCCGAGCTTTGCATCGCAATTGCCCTCCCGAAAATCGGAGGGCGCAGGGAAGACCGGGTGCTTCCCGCACCCGCGGTCCCGCGTGCCGTTTGCGCATAAGCAAAAGCTGCACACGAGCATACAGGTACAGCCGGAGCATCCCGGCCTTCCCTGCGCAATGGCTTTACGGCTTATCTCGTGCTCTCCCCGGAGAACGGCTCTTTTGCCTCCGTCGCCCGCGAGATGCTTTCGCCTCTCTTGGACTTGATGCCAGCACCGCGACACCAGGACCACACGACTTCACCGTACGCCTCCGGCGCGCACGTCGCTCGCGCCAGCAGCGTCCACCGCATCCCACCGCGCGTTCGTGACGTTCGCGAGCGCCCTCTCATCGGGTGAGACGGGCGGAGTTATGCCGGTGATTTGGGTGGATACGGAAGCGGAATATTTTTGTGGGAAGGGGTTGACGTCATTTCTGATAATCAGAAGTTATTTGGTGGTAGAGGTGAAGTGCCGGGCACTGCGCAACATTTACGCTTCCGCAGAAAGAATCAGTACGCAGCGAGAGTAGTAGGATGGACAGAGCGAAGCGAACCCATCAAGCCGGCACGTAGTTGGTGGGTTTCGTATCGCTCTAGCCATCCTACGCTTGCTTATTTCATCCACTCACATTCTCTGATAGAATTATATGAATTTGCAGGGCGGGGTATTTTACATGCCATTACCAGCTAGTCTCTTGAACAGTTTGCGTGAAACGCTCATTGCGGGACGTTACTCCCTATTCTTGGGTGCCGGCGTCAATATCGGTGGAAAGCTTAGATCCGGAGAAAGCTTGCCATTAGGCGATAATCTGCGACAGCAGCTTGTGAAGCTAAAGGGCATAAAACCAACCTCGTCACTCGCACGTGCGTATGCTCAGCTCTCGCAGTCTGAAAAAGATACATATCTAACTGACCCGTTCACAAATTGCAGTCCGGCTCCAGCTCTGCTTAAGCTGCCTAACTTCTTTTGGCGTCGAATTTATACGCTCAACATCGACGATGCGTTGGAGACAGCATATCGAATGCCGCAGTCGCTACAGATGGTTGATCCAAAAACGCATACTGCGCCGTACGTGGAAGCGAGCGACATAAATCTAGCGCAGGTCATTCATGTGCACGGATGGGCACAACAGCCAAACGACGGATATATTTTTTCTTTGGCTGAGTATGCGGGGACAATGGGACCGGGCAATCCTTGGGTCACCGTGTTGGCGCATACGATCGCTACTGAGCCGTTTATTATCGCCGGCACGAGTCTTGAGGAGCCAGACTTAGAGTATTTCCTCGGTGGGAGATCGCTGAACTCGGTCAGGACAGATCGTGGGCCATCATTCCTGGTGGAGCCTTACCCGGATTCTGCGACAGAGAAGGAATGCGAACGACACGGTCTTGTGCTCTACAAGGGGACGTTCGATGAGTTTCTTTCTGAGTTACTTTCGAATTTCCCTGACAGGCCACTGCCTATCAGCGCGCCTTCTGGCTTGTCCGACGATCATTTTATCGTCGCGCCGCGAAAGAAAGACTTGGCCCTCTTCTCGCGAGACTTCGCGTTTGTCGTTGCGAGCCAAGTCAAAGAGAATGCCGATCTAGGATTCCTGGTGGGAAGAGAGCCTACGCTCGATGACATCGCGTTGGGTCGAGATGTCCCACGGCGATCGACGCTCAATTTGAAAACTGACATTCGTAAGCGAATGTCAGGCAAAAGTTGGGATGTTAACTTTCTATTGATCGACGAGAATGCGGGGACTGGTAAGACCACTATTCTCCTGCGAGCTCTCTATGATTTAGCCGCAGAAGGTTTTGCTATCTTCAATTACAAGTCGATTTCAACCCCAGACGTCGATCAATCTGCGAAGATATTCAATGCTCTCAAGGGGCCATTTGTCATAGCTTGCGATGACTTTGCTGACCATGCGCCGGCGATGATCGAGCTGTATAAGAAGATAAACCGCAATGATTTCCTCGTTATTGGATGTGAGCGATCGTATAGACTAAATTATGCCCTTCAGATTCTTGCCGGCAGTCCGTTCGCTCGCTTCACTTTGTCCGAGTTTAATGCGCAAGAAGCTAAACTTCTGGCTCAAAAACTCGACAATGCAGGTCTCACGAGTATTCCTTCAAAGCATTTTGACCAAAAGTCTCAAGAGATATCTAGGGATCCCATAGCTCTGGCTGTTTGCCGAATTTTGAATAATTTTCGGTCGGCGGATCAAATTGTTGAGTCCCTCTTGAAAGATGCTGATTCAGGAAGGATTGAGAGGTATCTAGCTAGTGCACTCGCAAGCTACTGTTATCGAGCCGGTCTGCGTTACGGTATCCTCTCAAGTGCATTCACGTCGGACGATCTTAAGCGACAGTTCAATGCCAGAGACATGTTGCCTCTTGCGTATTCCAATGAGAGTGATCGAGAGTATGTGATTCCGCTAAATCCCATCCTTGGTGAAAGGGTGCTTAGAACAATGGCCGAGCGGGACGAATCTCTCGTGTTCGATGTTTACTGCGCCGTAGGTTCTCATCTCTCGTCGTATGTGAATCGGGAGGCTATGAGGAAGAGAACGCCAGAAGCGCGGATCGCCGGTCGGATGTTCGACTACGACGACGTCGTCAACGAGTTTATCCCGAATCGCTCGGAAGAGTTCTATCTGAGAATGAAGAAATTCTGGGATTGGAATTCTCGATACTGGGAGCAATTGGCTCTCCTAAAGCTCGATCGTTTTTTAACGCATTCCAAGGTAGCCGACTTAAACCAAGCGATCTCTCACGCTAAGCATGCAGTTCAGGTTGAAAAGCATCCATTGGGTTTGACAACTCTAGGAAGAGTGCTGTTGGAGCAGATGAAGCAGGACGATCAAAAAATCGGCCAGTCTTTTGGTGAAGCATTTGCGTATCTCGAAGAAGCTATAAAGCTAGAAGGAAATCGCAATAGAATAGCGATCCACCCCTACACCACGATGTTTAACGGCGTGAATGCTTATGTTCAACGAGGCGGAGCGTTAACAGGAAAACAGGCCGAAAGATTGAAAGTGCATACGGAATCTGCAGAAAAGCTTTTTTCTCACGACTCCACCTTAATGATACTGGCAAACGAAATGCGAAGACTCGCAGCGTAACGTCAGGGTTTAACGAATGGAGCCGAGTTTTTTCTCGGCCCCTCAGGTAAAGTGTGATCTGCTAAAAGTAGCCCCTCACAATACCCTATTGCTCTCCTTCACCTTCTCCGCGTCTAGATTCCCGCGCTCCCCACTCGCTGAATTTCTGGTCCATTGCGCCATACCACCAGCGATGGAGCCTAACCGCGTTCTCATCCCCGCGCTGCCGGATCATTTAGTGCGTGCCCTGGATGTCGATGCGCTTATAAGGGGTGGTCTTGCTGCAGCCGCAGCGCAATCGTGCTCGGCGACCTGCCGTAAACAAGCTCGCCGCCGTCGGCCACGCTTCCTAAATCCTAGCTGGTAGGTACAAAGAGGGCGACGAGCATTGAGGCCGCGGCTAGTGCACAAGTGCCAAAGGCAATTAATCCTATAAATGACAACACAGCTTTGATCTGCACCCTTGACTGGGATGCTCGAGTCCAAACCAAATCCTTCGATCCTTGCGCATCTTCAAATAGTTGCTGCTCTGGAATTCTTTTCTCGCGTTTTATCTCTTGGGCTTCGTCGGTCAAAGTGTCGCCGCCCAACTTCCGGTTCTCTTTTTTGCGGTTCGGATAGTAGAAGGAGAACGCAGTATTGATATGGATGGCGATCGCAAGGAAAAAGAGAGCCAAGAATAGAAGGCCTCCAGCGAGGATCCCCAGGCCGATCCTTCCGAGGTCAACTCCAAAGACATATATCATAGCGATGAAGATCATCGATATTAGTGCTGACATCCTTGGAACGGCTGCGGGGATCGCCTCTTCCGGCGGACGCCAATTGGCCTGCTTGAGAAAGGCCAAAGATATTGCGGCTGCCGCAGCCGCAAGAGACCCAGCAATTGCAACTAGGTTCGCAAAAACGCCGAATTTGCTCACGAAAGGTTCAGCCGAATAGCGCTCTGAGTTGGTATCGACCAGACCGCATTCTCGAATTGCTGCTGCCCCTTCGAATTCAATATCCCAAATGAATACCGCCCACTCGGGATAGAAGCGATAGCAGGTGTGGATGTGCCGAAGACGGTTCCCGTGCTCAAGAAATAGCCCTTTGCGTAGAGGACCGTCTCGCCGATGCGATTTGTTTCCACGAACGTTGAAGGGGGCGAACTTCCAACACCTGAGTCGACTCGTGTAGCGATGAATTCAGACAGTCGATCAACGAAGATTTCGTGAGCGTCATTCTGACTTATGGGATATGGACGGATCCCGGACTGATTGAGCGATGTCAAAAAGCCTTCGTACTTGGATATCGGTTCGGTAATAGGTAAAAACCTGAGTAGAACGGTGATTATACGGCCACGTCCAGTGGCCATAGAATGTGAACGGTATTCTAGATCCACAGCGTGGGCGGGATTGCCGCTAAGTGAGAGTTCCTCCATCTGCGTACGGTACTCTTCAACGTCTTTAGCAATATCGGCGGTACCGATTTGAGCGGAATCCACGGTCAATTGATTAGGAAAGCTGGACTGACTTACTAGGCTTGAGACGTCCCCTCTAATAGCTGAGGCTAGGACGTCAGGATCGCTATTCGATTTTTCTAAACTTGCCTTTGCGCTCTCGGCCTCATTGTGCCGTGGTGGTTTCGGCGCTTGGAATCTTGGCATAGATCTCCTCCTGCGCGTCAATACAACCTAAGACTAGCATAAGGGCATGAAGTCGGGGAGTGTGTTTTGTTTACTTCTAGTGCGCCGCAAAATCACGGATAGGTCTTAGCTCGTGACGGGAGGCCCAGGTCGTACCCGGGCCTCTTCAAAGAGGGGACCTTCACAACACCCGATTACTCTCCTTCACCTTCTCTGCATCCAGATACACGCTGCTGCCCATCTCCTTGAACTTGGCGCTCATCGACGCCATCCCGTCCTCAATGGTCCCGCTCACCGACATCCCCACACCCGCCGGATCGTTCAGCGTCGCCGCGTAATCCCGCACGTCCTGCGTGATCTTCATCGAGCAGAATTTCGGCCCGCACATCGAGCAGAAATGCGCGACCTTGTGGGCTTCCTTCGGCAGCGTCTCGTCGTGGAAGTTCTTCGCGGTCTCCGGATCGAGGCCGAGGTTGAACTGGTCGGTCCAGCGGAAGTCGAACCGCGCGCGGGAGAGCGCGTCGTCGCGCAGTTGCGCGGCGGGGTGGCCCTTGGCGAGGTCGCTGGCGTGGGCGGCGATCTTGTAGGTGATCACGCCGACCTTGACGTCGTTGCGGTCGGGCAGGCCGAGATGCTCCTTCGGCGTGACGTAGCAGAGCATGGCGCAGCCGAACCAGCCGATCATGGCGGCACCGATGCCCGAGGTGATGTGGTCGTAGCCCGGCGCGATGTCCGTCGTCAGCGGGCCCAAGGTGTAGAACGGGGCTTCGCCGCATTCCTTGAGCTGCTTGTCCATGTTGATCTTGATCTTGTGCATCGGCACGTGGCCGGGGCCTTCGATCATCACCTGGCAGCCTTTTTCCCAGGCGATCTTCGTGAGTTCGCCGAGCGTCTCCAGTTCGGCAAACTGCGCGCGGTCGTTGGCATCCGCGATCGAGCCGGGCCGCAGGCCGTCGCCGAGCGAGAACGAGACGTCATACTTGCGCATGAGGTCGCAGATCTCGTCGAAATGCGTATAGAGGAAGCTTTCCTTGTGATGCGCCAGGCACCACTTCGCCATGATCGAGCCGCCGCGCGACACGATGCCGGTGACGCGGTTGGCGGTGAGGTGGATGTAGGGCAGGCGCACGCCGGCGTGGATGGTGAAATAGTCGACGCCCTGTTCGCACTGCTCGATCAGCGTGTCCTTGTAGAGCTCCCAGGTCAGCTTGACGGGATCGCCTTCGCACTTCTCCAGCGCCTGGTAGATCGGCACGGTGCCGATCGGGATCGGCGCGTTGCGCAGGATCCATTCGCGCGTCGTGTGGATGTTGCGGCCGGTGGAGAGGTCCATCACAGTGTCGGCGCCCCAGCGGATCGCCCAAACCATCTTGTCGACTTCCTCCTCGACCGACGACGTCACGGCGGAGTTGCCGATATTGGCGTTGATCTTGGTGAGGAAGTTTCGGCCGATGATCATCGGCTCGAGTTCGGCGTGGTTGATGTTGCAGGGAATGATGGCGCGACCGCGCGCGATCTCAGAGCGGACGAACTCCGGGGTGATGAAGGCGGGCACTTCGGCGCCAAAGCTTTCGCCGTCGGCGAGGGCGGCTTCCGCGCGTTCGAGTTGCTTCTTGCGGCCGAGGTTTTCGCGCTCGGCGACGTAGATCATCTCCTTGGTGATGATGCCGGCGCGGGCAAACTCGAGTTGCGTGATCTTGTGGCCGTCGAGGCCGCGCAGCGGCTTGTGGTGCGCGGTGAACGCCTTTGCGGCGTGCGAGGCGCCGACATTGCCGTTGTCCTCCGGCTTGATCTCGCGGCCCTGATATTCCTCGACGCCGCCGCGCTCCTTGACCCAGGCGAGACGGTTGCGGGAGAGACCGGCGTTGACGTCGATCACGACGGAGGGATCGGTGTAGGGGCCGGAGGTGTCGTAGACCGGCAGGTTCGGCTCGCCGGCGCCTTCCGAGAGAATGATTTCGCGGAGCGGCACGCGCAGGTCGGGCGCGGCGTCAGGGGTCGCGAAGATTTTTCGCGACGAGGGCAGCGGGCCGGTGGTAACGGCGGGCAGGGTGGTGTCGGGATTGGAGCGGATGTTCATGGGTTATCCTCCGTTGTGTCTCTGATTGTTTTCTCCGTCATTGCGAGCGCAGCGAAGCAATCCATGCCACCGAGCAAATGGTGAGAATGGATTGCTTCGTCGCTGGCGCTCCTCGCAATGACGTGGATGGTTGGGATTGCTCATCACGCGGCCTTCGCCGTCTGTCCCAGCCACTGCCGCACCCGCGCGTCGGGATCGGCGTTCTGGGTGACGTCGCTGACAACGGCGATCGAGTCCGCCCCCGCCGCAAAAATCTCCGCGGCCTGCTCGAACTTGATGCCGCCGATCGCGACCAGCGGGATGCTGCCCACGCGCTTCTTCCACTCGGTGATCTTCGGAATGCCCTGCGGCGCGAAGCGCATCGATTTCAGCGTGGTCGGAAAAATCGGTCCCAGCGCAATGTAGTCCGGCTTCGCGGCCAGCGCGGTCGCCAGTTCCGCGTCGTCATGGGTGGAGATGCCGAGCGTCAATCCGGCTTTGCGGATTTCGCCGAGATCGGCGTCGGCAAGGTCTTCCTGGCCGAGATGCAGATGCCTGGCGCCGGCGACGATCGCCGCGCGCCAGTAGTCGTTGACCACGAGTTTGGCGTCGGTGCCCTTGATCGCCTCCAGCGCGTCGGCGACGATCTGCAGCGCTTCGGATTCGTTGAGGTCTTTTGCGCGCAGCTGGATGGTGCCGGCGCCGAGCAGCGCCAGCCGCGTCACCCAGGCGACGTTGTGAACGACGGGATAAAACTTGTCAGGATACGGCATGCCAGAACGGGGTCCCAATCACAGGAGTTGAGGGCGAGGCGAAATCGCGGGCTTCCATCAGCCCGGCCTCATAAGCGGTGCGGCCGGCTTCGACGCCGAGGCGAAAGGCGTTCGCCATCGCGACGGGGTCGGCGGCTTTGGCGACCGCCGTGTTGAGCAGCACGGCGTCGTAGCCGAGTTCGAGCGCATGCGCCGCATGCGACGGCGCGCCGAGGCCGGCGTCGACCACCAGCGTGATATCAGGCAGGCGCTCGCGCATCAGCTTCAGCGCGTCGCGGTTGGTAATTCCCTTGGCGCTTCCGATCGGCGCGGCCCAGGGCATCACCACCTTGCAGCCGGCATCGACCAGCCGCATCGCGACCGACAGGTCCTCGGTGCAATAGGGGAACACCTCAAAGCCGTCCTTGATCAAAATGCCGGCGGCTTCGACCAGGCCCACGACGTCGGGCTGCAGCGTATCGTTGTCGGCGATCACTTCCAGCTTGATCCAGGGCGTGCCGAACAATTCGCGCGCCAGCTTTGCGGTGGTCACCGCGTCGCGCACGCTGCGGCAGCCGGCGGTGTTCGGCAGCACGGTGACGCCGAGCTCGCGGATCAACGACCAGAACGCATCCCCGGTCTTGCCGCCGGCCGCCTCGCGCCGCAGCGACACGGTGACGATGTTGGATCCCGATGCGCGGATCGCGTCCTGCATGATCGCGGGCGACGGGTACAACGCCGTGCCGATCAGTAGGCGGGAGGAAAAGGTTTTGCCGTAGAAGGTTAGCACTGTGCGTCTCCGCGAGTTCGGTTCGCTCCCTCGCCCCGCGCTTGCGGGGAGAGGGTTGGGGTGAGGGGCTCTCTCAGCGCGCGTGATCTATCGATGGACCTGTACCCCCTCACCCGGATCGCAAGCGCGATCCGACCTCTCCCCGCAAGCGGGGCGAGGTTGAGGGAAGCTGCGGCACCGTTCATCACTAACTACCCTCCCTGCCGCGGCGTGATGATTTCGATCTCGTCGCCGGCCTTCAGCGTCGTCTCGGCCCAGCGGCTTTTCGGCAGCACGTCGTAATTCACGGCGATCGCGAAATGCGTGCCTTCGTAGTCGAGCTCGGCGAGCAATGCATCGACGCGTTCAGCAGCGATCTCCCGCGCTTCGCCATTCACCGTCACACGCATCGCATCACCTCGTTATCGATAGCGCCACGCTGCACATAGCCGAGCGTCAGCTCGGCCAGCGCGGGCGCCAGCAGAAAGCCGTGGCGGTAGAGCCCATTCACGGCGATGGTGTCGTTGTGCACCGTGATCCGCGGCAGATTGTCGGGAAACGCCGGACGCAGGCCCGAGCCGAATTCGACGATGCGCGCCTCGGCGAAGGCCGGATGCACGGCATAGGCGGCGCCCAGCAGCTCCAGCGCCGAGCGGACGCTGACGCCGGTGTCCTCGGCCTCGATCGAGGTCGCGCCCAGCATGAACCTGCCGTCGCCGCGCGGGATCACATACAGCGGCCAGCGCGGATGGATCAGCCGCACCGGGCGTGCCAGTTCGACCTCGCTGGTCTCGACGATGATCATCTCGCCCTTGACGCCGCGCAGCTCGGGCTGTTCGTCGCGCGCGGAGAGCCCGCGGCAGTCGATCACGATGCCGTCGAGATCCTGCGCGTTCACATCGCAGTCGAACTTGACCATGCCGCCGGCGGCCTCGATGCGCGCGTGCAGTTCTGGAAGCACTTTTCGCGGCTCGACATGGGCCTCATCGGGATAAAACAACCCGTCCCGGAAGCGGCCTTCCAGCGAGGGTTCGAGGTCGCGCAGCCCTTGCGCGTCGAGTCTCACATGGCCGGTGGTCAGCCGCGCAAACCGTTCGAAGTCGGCGCGGTCGCGGGCATGCGCCACCACCAGCGAGCCGTTGAACGGGGTGTCGGGAAAATGCTCGCGCCACAGGTCGAGCGAGCGGATCCCGAGCCGGCCGATCACGGGTTCGGAGGTCTCGGCTTCGCACCAGGGCGCCAGCATGCCGCCGGCCCAGTGGCTGGTGGAGAGCGTCATGGCCGCGTCGCTGCGCTCGTATAGCGTAACGGCGTGGCCGGCTTGTGCGAACAGCAACGCCTGCCAGGCGCCGGCAATGCCCGCCCCGATGATGGAAATCGGGGAATCCCCCCGCGGATCGGTCTTCTGGTACATCCCTGTCCCTTCGCCGGCATGACCCGGATCAGGTTCAAAGGGTCACCGCGGTCCAGTGCCTCTACCTTGAAGTAGTCGGCCCAAGCGTGCGGTATCTCAGCTCCTCATCGGAGCACCCCTCGGAACGAGTCTAATGTAGGCGCTTGGGCAGAGGTGTCAACGCGGCTACGGCAGGTACTGCACCGCATTCGCGGGATGCTGCGCCGCGCAGAGCGCTGCACCAACCGGCTATTTGGCGTTGGTCTGCAGCGCGTCGGCGTCGGCGGGCTTTTTTGCCGGTGCCGCGACGATTTTCGGTGCGGCGTCGCTGGCGAGTACCGGTGAAAGCTGCAACGGCTTCTCCTGCCGCTGGCGCTTGGCGGCATAATAATAGCCGCTCGCATAATAACGTACCGCGCGGCTGTGATCGCCATTGGCGGCGCGGTAGGCGCCGGCGAGATATTTGACGCCCCAGTTCAGGTTGGTGTCGGGATCGCGCAGGCCGGCGGCATCGCCGGTGTAGCCAAGGCCGCGCGCCGTCGGCAGCTTGATCTGCATCAGCCCGATGGTGCCGCCGCGTCCGACGAGGTGCGCGTGATATTTGCTCTCGCGCACGATCACGCGGTGCACCAGCGCCTCCGGCACGTTGTTGGCGCGGGCGTGGCTTGCCACCATGCTCTCATACTGCGCGCGGCTTTGCGCCATTGCTTCGGGGGAAACCGCCAGGACCATGAGGGCGGCGAACGCGAACTTGGGGAAACTTTTCATAAAATAATCTCTGTGAACGGCGGCTAACGAGTGGCGGCCTCGGTAGTTCCACTAGCGGGCACAGATGTGGCGAAAAACCGGCGATATCGCGGCAGGTGGCCCCCAGGCTGTTACGGAATACCGGCGCGATGACGAAGCTGCGTCACGCCGACGCGCACGTTTGACGTGCAAATGAAGCAACGAGCTTGTACAAGCGTGGCCGCCGCAAAGTCCGGTTTTTGACAGCGGTCCTGTCCCAATTCACCGCGTACCCCATCACTGGTTGAACAAGACGTCATCGAACGTCAAAGGGAGATTCGCCATGGCCCGACTCGACTCCAGCACGCTCCCCCGCGGCAATCCCTGTGCCCAATGCGGCAAGCCGATCCCCAGACCAGACTGGGTCGAGAGCAGCCCCGGCCGCACGTCCTTTCTCTGGTTCTGCCGCGCCTGCGATTATCGCTTCGAGGCGGTAGCGATCTATGAGGAAGCCGATCCGGACGCGCTGGCCGCGTAAGCGACCGTCTGCTCAGCTAAGCCACCCTGGGCTCGCTCTGCTGGACCGGCAATCGTAGCCGGACGATCAGCCCGTGCGGTTGCCGGTCGTGCAGCGACAGCGCGCCGCCATGGGCCGTCGCGATGGCGTTGGTGATCGAAAGCCCGAGGCCGAAGCCCGCCGCTTCATCCATGTTGCGGGCCTCGTCGCCGCGCACGAACGGCTCCAGCATGTCCTTTTTCTGTGTATCCGAAATGCCGGGGCCGTCGTCCTCGACATCGATGGTGACGAACTCCGCTGCGACGTGCAGGCGGACCACCGCTTCGGCGCCGAACCTCACCGCATTCTCCACCAGGTTGGTGACGGCGCGGTGCAGATCGTCCGGCCGCACCGTGGCCATGGCGTGCGCAGGCCCCTCATAGCTCACCTTGCGTCCCATGTCGGCGAACTGGTCGGCGACGAGTTGCAGCGTGCTGGCGATGTCGGTCAGGGTCATCGCCTCGAGCCTGCGGCCATCGCGCAGGAACGACAGCACCGATTCCAGCATGCCGCGCATCTGGTCGAGATCGTCGAGCATGCGGCCGCGATAGGTTTCGTCCTCGATGAATTCGGCGCGAAGACGCATGCGTGTAATCGGCGTGCGCAAGTCGTGGCTGATCGCGGCGAGCATCCTGGTGCGGTCGTCGATCAGGGCGGTGATGCGTTCCCGCATGCGGTTGAGCGCGCGCGCGACCGAGCGGATTTCCTCCGGACCTCGCTCCGGCAGCGGCGCCGCGGCGCCGTCGAGGCTGAAGCTCTCGGCGGCTTTGGCAAAGGACGACAGCGGCGCAGTCAGTGCCCGTGCCGCCCACAGGCCGAGCAAGGTGACGCTGATGACGGCAAACAGCAGCGTGATCATCCAGGGGCTGCCGAGAAACGGCGGCCGTGGCCGGTCCATCGGCAGGCTGGCCGAAATCATCATGCCGTCGGGCAGGCCAATGCCCATCCTGCGGCCATCGTCGCCGGCCAGCGGGACGATGCGATAGTCGGCACCGAGGCGCCGTTGCAGGCCGTGCAGGTTGAGCGCGTCGGCGTCGCCCGCGGGCGTTGGTGCGACCGACAAGATCCCGATGCCGAGTTGCGGAAAGGCGCGCGCGATGTCGTCGGATAGCCGCTGCCGTTCGGCAGCGGGCGCTGCACCCAGCAACTGCACGGCCGTGATGAGTGCGCCGTGGCCGCGATCGGGCGACGGCTGCGCCTGGTCGGAACGGTGCAGCAGGTCGGAACGGTGCAGCAGGAAAGCCGCGGTGATGATCAGATGAAGCGTTATGATCGAGACGATGACGAGCGCTGCGATCTGGCCGCTGATCCCGCGCAGATTGAACAGGGCCTTCATGATCAGCGGCCGGTGGTGATGGTGGTCGCCTCGGCGCCGGCGGGCTCGACCTGCGGCGTGAACATGTAGCCGCCCGAGCGCACCGTCTTGATCAGGGTGGCGGCTTGCGGATCGGGCTCGATCTTGCGGCGGATGCGGCTGACCAGCACGTCGATGGAGCGCTCGAACGAGCCGGCGTTGCGGCCCTGCGTGAGGTCGAGCAGGCTGTCGCGCGACAGCACGCGGCCCGGCCGCTCGCAGAAGGTTCTGAGCAGATCGAACTCCGCGCTGGTCATCGCCACATGCGCGCCTTGCGGGTTGCGCAACTCGCGCAGCCGTAAATCGATCCGCCAGCCGGCGAACGTCAGCGCCGTCGCGCCTTCGCTGGCGCTGGCGGTCAAGGCTGCGGCCTGCCGGCGCAGCACCGCGTTGATCCGCGCCAGCAGTTCGCGCGGGTTGAACGGCTTTGCCAGATAGTCGTCGGCGCCCATCTCCAGGCCCATGATGCGATCGACATCCTCGCCGCGCGCGGTCAGCATGATGATCGGGGTCTGCGATTGCGCGCGCACCTTGCGGCACAATGTCAGCCCGTCTTCGCCCGGCAGCATGACGTCGAGGATCAACAGATCGACGCGGCGGTCGGTCATGGCGCGGGCCATCTCGCGGCCGTCAGCCGCGGTCGCCACGTTGCAGGCGTTGCTGCGCAGGTATTTGGCGATCAGCGACCGCGTCTCGCGATCGTCCTCGACGACGAGGATGTTGGGTATTGCCTGGGCCATGCCGCTCCTTTTTGTCGGTGATTCGGCGCGGGCGCGAATTATTTTTGTTTCCATATGTTTCTGAACCGGCGCGGGCAATACCGGGCAACAGGCGCGGGGGCCGACGACAAGACCGCGTTAAGAAACGCGATCCTACGGTTGCGGCGTCCACGCGTATCCCGACCGATCACCTGACCCCCCTTGATTCCTTGGAGCTATCATGACCTCGATCTCGGCGGCCTCGGCCCAGACCTACCAGTCGCCTCTCCAGAAGTTGCAGGATGAGTTGCTGTCCGAAGTGAAATCCGGCGCCGTCAAGTCGTCCGACCAGGACGCGCTGGCGTCGGCGCTGACCGATATCGATTCGGCGCTGCAGGCAAGCCGCGCCAGCGACCAGTCCAGCGGCGCGCGGCCCGTCGATCTGCGGTCGAAGATCGACGATCTCATCAACAGCCAGGTGGCCGACGGCAAGCTGACCACCGAGCAGGCCAGCGAACTGCAGGATATTTTCAAGACGGCCTTCGCCGACGGTCCCGGCGGTGGCGGCGGCCCGCGCGACGCCGGCGGTCCCCCTCCCGGCGGTCCGCCGCCCGCGGACGAGGCGTCCTCCAGCGACGACGCGTCGTCGAGTGCAACCTCCATCGAGGACATCCTCAAGCAGTTCCTGGAATCGCTGCAGGAATCCATGCAGGCTTCGTCATCGACGACATACAGCGCCTCCGGCACTTCCAGCGCGAGCAGCAGCACTTCCTTCTCGGCGTTGCTGCTCGACTATCAGACCTGAGCTGCGGCGCGCCGCAGCGGTTGGCGATGCCGGAGTTCAGATATTCAACCGAATAAGCGGCTTGGACGGCCATGCTTGCGAAATGGCCTGACGGCGAGATGCCGCCCGGCCATTTACTTGTATGGGCGCCTGATCGGGTCTTATGCGCTGCATCGGATCGCTTTGCTCAAAAACTATGCAATGCATGAATACAAATTGATCAGTCGATTGTTGCATTTCAATATGTATTTCTGCACAACTCGTTGCAGTTCTCGGCATTTTCTTTCGAAGTGATTGCAGGAAGATGCGCGTGTCCAGGCGGTCGCAAACGTCACACGTGGCCGCCGCTCTCCATGAAGCGGACCCGCCATGCGCATCGCGCTCTCGACGCAGAATTCCAGACGGCTCCGCCGCGCGATCGAGCTCGCGATCGGGCCCATCCTGCTGCTGGGCATCTGGTGGGTCGCCGCGAAGGGCGGGTGGGTCAACAAGGATCTGCTGCCTTCGCCGTTCGAAACGCTCCGCGACACGCTGTCCAGCATCGGCTCCGGCAGCATGACGAAGGATTTTTCGCGGACGCTGGTCCGCGTGTCCTACGCCACCGTGATCGCGATCGTCGCCGGCGTGCCGGTCGGCATCATTCTGGGGGCAAAGGCCACGATCTACCGCTCCGTCGAGTTCATCGTCGATTTCTTCCGTTCGACGCCCGCCACCGCGCTGTTTCCGCTCTTCCTGCTGCTGTTCGGCCTCGGCGATCTCGCCAAGATCGCAGTCGCGGCCTTCGCCGCCTGGCTCGTCATCGTCTTCAACGTCGCCTACGGCGTCATGAACGCGCGGCAGACGCGTATCCTCGCCGCCCGGTCGATGGGGGCGTCGTCGCTGCGGATTTTTCGCGACGTGATCTTCTTCGAGACCCTGCCGCAGACTTTCGTCGGCCTGCGCAGCGCGGTCTCGCTCGCGCTGGTGGTCGTGATCGTCGCCGAGATGTTCATCGGCGCCACCGACGGCATGGGCCATCGCATCATCGATGCGCAAATCTCCTATTCGCTGACCGACATGTACGGCTCCATTCTCGTCGCCGGCGCGATGGGATACGGGCTCAATCTTGCACTGCTGTTTCTCGAACGCTCGGTCATTCACTGGTCGGGCAAGTAGCCATCCAACTTGCGATCGTCTCCCAGGGAGTACATTCGATGTCGAAACCGGTTCTGTTCGCCGCCTGTGTTGCAGCCGCCGCTCTTGCCAATAGCGGCGCCCACGCGGCCTGCGACAAGATGGACAAGGTGACGGCGGCCTGGCTGCCGATCATGCAAACCACCGCCTACTACGTCGCGATCGAACAGAAGCTGTTCGAAAAAGCCTGCATCGAACTCGACTCCAACAAGATGGAATCGCCGAACCAGATCATCGACGCTCTGATCGCGGAGCGCGCCGATTTCGGGCCCCCCGGTGCGGCCGCTGGCATCGCCATGATCGCGGAATCGAAGTTTCCCGGAAAGCTGAGGGTGTTCGGCCTGCAGGGCGGTGGCGTCGCTGTTGGCAGGATCAACGACGGCCTGATCGTCAAGCCGGACAGCCCGATCAAGGCGTTCGCCGATCTCCGCGGCAAGACGCTCGGCCACGTGCCGGGCATCCAGTGGCGGACGATCTCGCGGCACATGGTGCGCTCGGCCGGTCTCGATCCCGACAAGGACGTCAAGCTCGTCGATCTTGCGGTTGCCATGCAGGTGCCGGCCGTCGTCGGCGGGACGGTGGATGCCACGCTGTCGCTCGAGCCGGTCGGTTCGATTGCGGTCGCATCCGGCAAGGCCATTCGCGCCATGACCAATCCCGTCGCCGCCGTTATCGCCGATCCCTTCTATTCCGGCGCGTCCGTGATGACGACAAGGTTCCTGAAGGAGCGTCCCGATGTCGCCAAAAGGGTGGTGGCGGTGATCGACGAGGCCACTGACCTCGTTAACGCCGATTTCGCGAAATACAAGGCCGTGCTGCCGACCTACACGCCGATGAAGGCGGATCAGCTCGAACTGGTGGCGCAGCCTTACCTGCGCGGCTTCAAGGATCTCAACGACAACGACATCAAGTCCTACCAGGCGCTGGTCGATATCTTCATCAAGGAAGGGGTGATGGCGGGCCCGCTGAACGTCCGCGACAAGCTGCTGACCAAGATCGATCTCGGCAACTGAGCCTGACGCAAACATGGTCAGGAACAATATCGCCCCCATCCGGCTGGCAACGGGAGAAGTGCCCGCGCCGGCGACGCCGAAGAGTTCGCGGCGGCAGCCGCTGATGACGGTTCGCGGGCTGCGCAAGACCTTCGACGATGCCGTGGTTTACGATGATTTCGACATCGATCTGCCGCTCGGGCATTTCATTTCGGTGTTCGGCCCGAACGGCTGTGGAAAGAGCACCTTCATCAACATGGTCTCCGGCCTCATGCCGATGGACGCCGGCGACGTTCTCTACGACGGGCAACGCATCAGTGACACGCGGGTTTCCTACGTATTTCAGAACTACCGCGAGGCCCTGTTTCCCTGGCTTAAGGCTATTGACAACATCCACTACCCGTTGAAGGTGTTGGGGGTGCCGCGCAAGGAGCGTCACCAGCGCGTCGACAAGCTGCTGGCCGATTTCGAAGTCCGCATCGACCTCAATGCCTTTCCATACACGCTATCTGGCGGACAGCAGCAGACAGTTTCCATCCTCCGCGCGCTCGTTACCGAGCCGGAGGTGCTGTTTCTCGACGAGCCGTTCTCCGCGCTTGACTACGAGATGACGATCTTCATGCGCGAGCAACTGCAGAAGATCTTCATGAAGACGAAGACGACAATGCTGCTGGTGTCGCATGATCTCGATGAGGCGATCGAACTCGCCGACAAGGTCGTACTGCTGACGAGGCGGCCGACCCGGGTGGCCGAGATCGTCGATGTCGACCTGCCGTGGCCGCGCAATCTGGAAGTGACGACCGGGGAGGCCTTCATGAATCTGAAGCGCCACTGCCTGGAACGTTTCTGGCAGGAGGTCAAGAAGTGACGTCGCCCTGCCGCCATCACCGCCGCCGTTCGTCGGCAACGATCTGACACACCCACCGACAAGACTGGAGACCGACATGACGAAGCGCCGTTTTCGCGCCGCCGCGGTGCAGACACTCGCCCGCCTCGGGGATTTCGACTACAATATCGCGCTTGCCACGCAGTTCGTGGAGGATGCTGTCCGGCAGGGTGCCGAGCTGATCGTATTCCCGGAATGCATGGATACCGGCTACCTGTTCGATTCGGCCGCGCACTGCCGTGAACTCGCGGAAACCGTTCCCGGCGGACCGTTCGTGACGGCGCTGTCGAATCTCAGCCGAAAGCACGGCGTTTACATTGCCAGCGGCATCACGGAATGGGATCCCGTCAAGGAGAAGATATTCAACAGCGGCGTCATGTTCGATCGCCAGGGCAAGATTGCCTGCCATTACCACAAGCAGTTCCTGGCGACCCACGACCAGAATTGGTTTTCCTTCGGCGAGCGCGGATGCCCGGTCGTCGAAACCGATCTCGGCCGTATCGGTCTATTGATCTGCTTCGACGGACGGATTCCGGAAATCTTTCGCGCCATGGCGATGCAGGGCGCGGAAGTGATCGTCGACATGGCGAACTTCTTCGCGATGGACCAGGCCGATATGTGGGGGCCGGCCCGAAGTTACGAGAACGGCGTGTGGCTGGTCGCCGCGACCAAGTCCGGGTACGAGCGATCGATCTATTATCCCGGCGGCAGCATGATCGTCGATCCGAAGGGGCGGGTGCTTTCAAGAGTCCCCTACGACACGCACGGCATGGCGATCGCGGACGTCGACCTCGATGCTGCCGCCGACAAGACGATCTACGCCGCCAATGACAAGATCGCCGATCGCCGCCCCGAAACCTACGGCATCATGGCGCTGCCATACGAACGGACGCCGGTGTTCGGCGTGGCTGACCGGCCACTGATCCCGTCCAGATCCGTGGCGAAGGTCGCCGCGGTGCAGATGCACGTGACCAGCGAAGCAAGTGTCGCCGACGTCATCGACATGGTCGATCATACGGCCAAGCTCGGCGTGAAGGTGCTGGTGCTGCCGGAATACGCCTTTGCCGGCGAGTATATCCTGTCGGCAAGGGAAGCCGCGACGCTGGCCGATCAGGCTTCGTCGCATCTCTCGGCCGTTGCGGGTGTCGCCGCAAAATATGGCTGCCTGATCGCGGCGCCGATCATCGAACGGGCCGCAGCCGGACTTCATGTCACGACCGTGCTGGTCGGGCCGGACGGCAACGAAACCGGCCGCTACCGCAAGACGCATCTGACGGCAGAAGAGCGCAAATGGGCCGTCGCCGGCGACGACTATCCGGTGTTCGACACTCCATTCGGCCGCATCGGTGTGATGTCGGGATATGACGCGGTTTTCCCCGAGACTTCGCGATGCCTTGCCATCGGCGGCGCCGATATCATCCTGTGGCCCGCCGCCCTGCGCGAACCGTTCGAACGCGAGTTGCTCGCCGTGCCGCGCGCCGAGGATAACAGGGTCGCGGTGGTGCTCGCTAACCGTGTCGATTCGCCCTATCCCGGCGGCAGCGTCGTGATCCCGCCGAACGGCTTCCCGCAATGGGACATCAATGTCGCAGCGCCTCGCGTGCTGAAGCTCGGCGCCGTGATGCCCAAGCATATCGATCTGGCGCTCTGCCGGCAGAAGCTGATGATCCCGAAGGTCGACATGTTTGCAAACCGGCTGGTTGAGACATACGCTCCGATCGTTGCGGCCTGACCGAAATCATGTTCGACCGCGATTCATGGGCCGGCGGCATCAGCCGCCGGCAGCCGCGGAGGACGGTCGGGGGCGTGAAGAAACCGCAGCAAAAGCTCCGCTATGACTGGAACGACGTTGTCTACTTTCTGGAAGTGGCGCGTCAGCGCAACCTCGTCCGGGCCGCCGAGAAGCTGAGGGTGGACCACACCACTGTAAGCCGGCGCATTCGGGAACTGGAGAAGAGCCTCAATTCCACTTTGTTCAAGCGCAGCAAATCCGGTTTTACCCTGACCGAGATAGGACTCCGCTTGTTGCAATATGCCGAAGGCATGGAAAGCCAGGCCAACTCTATCGTCGAAGCCATCGGGTTGCAGCAGGCTGATGCCGGCGGTGCGGTGCGTATCGCGGCGATGGAGGGGATCGGCAGCTTTTATCTGACCAAATGCATCGGCGACTTCAACAAGCTCTATCCCTCGATCCAGGTCGACCTGATCACCGACACGCGGCTGCTCGACCTCAGCCGGCGCGAGGCCGATATATTCGTGAGCTTCTTCCGTCCGCAGGGCAAGCGGCTGTCGATCAGGAAGGTCGGCGAGTTCAAGATATCGCTCTACAGCTCCAGTGATTATTTCGACAGCCGTCCGTATCCGAAAACGCCGAAGGAGCTCGAGGACCACGCCTTCATCGATTTCATCGACGATCACATCTACAGCAAGGAGAACCGCTGGCTATCCGACATCCTGCGTCCCGCCCATATCATTTTTCGCAGCACCAGCCTCGTCGCGCAATACATCGCGGTGTCTGAAGGGCAGGGGATCGCGATGCTCCCGTCTTACGTCGCGGCTAATGACAAGGATCTGCGGCCGGTGATGCCGGAGCTGTTCTCCACGCGCGACATCTGGCTTTCGGTGCATGAAGACCTCCTGCACGTCGCGCGCATCAAGGCGGTGATCGCGTTTCTCGAAAAACGCGTCGAGGCGGACAGGACGCTGTTGACGTCGGTCAGAGGCACGGCGAGACGGAACTGACGTGTTTTCACCATGGGTGGAAGCAACACCGCCGTCACAGCCCCGGCAGCGCGGTGACGTACACGTTGATCGCGCCTTCGGCTTCGGCGATCACGCGCAGCGTCTTGGAATCGAAGGCGATGTCGGCCAGTCGCAACTTGCTGATCTCGGCGATAACCCGCAGGCCTTCCTCGTTTTTCTGGAAGTCGCCGATCACGGCCGCGATCTTCTTCTGGGCGTTGGCCGCGAACGGCTTGAGGTCGATGACAGCCCTTTCCGCCAGCGTCTTCTGCAAATGCGGAATCGCCGCGCGCGCCGCGGCGCCGAGCAGCCCGAACGCGGCCTCCGATTCGACGGCGAGTTCGATATCGGTCAGCCGCAGCGTCTGCGCGGCCTGATCGAGCGCCGGCTGTCCCCAGATATGCACGTTGGCTTCGCCGCCCAGCCCGAGAAAGCTCTTCTTCTCCCGGGCGTTGACCAACAGCGAAATCAGCAGGCGATTGCCCGATGCCGCGACGGTGGCGCGCTTGACGGTGACGTCGACCGAACCGGAGCCGTCTTCCGGAAACGTCTTGCCGGCGAATTGCGCTTCGATAAGCTTGTTGATCTCGGTGAAGGGCACGTCGATCGGCACGCCGATCGCGACCCGTCCCGGTGTCGGCGGCACGATGTCGACCGTGGCGGGGAACGGACAGGACGGCTTGGTCTCGGCCGATGTGATGCGGGTCTCCGCCTGGATGCCGAGCGTCAGCGTCAGGTTCGAAGCGTCGACGCGCGGCTGCGCGGCCATCGCCCGAATGGGGCGCACTTCCAGCCACAGCGCCGGCATCGTTGAGCCTGATGTGGTGCCCTGCAACGCAATCGAGCGGCAGGCTTTGACCCATTGCGCCCGCGCGTTCTGCTCGAACGCCGGATCGTTGCGCATGCGCGCCTGAACCAGCGCGATCTGCTCGGCGACATTCTTGTCGATCAACGGCTTCACCTGCGCGGGCACGCTGACGCGCGCGCCGGCGACGCTGAGGCTGGAGTCGCTGAGATTGACCTGGCCCGCGAGGTTCGGCTCGATGCGCCAGTTCGCGGCGATCTTCGGCCGCGCCGATATCACGACGTTGCCCTTGATCTCGGCGCTGGCGTTCAGGTTCTTGATGTTCACGCTGCCGATCTGCTTGGCGACATTGCCGCCGAGCAGGCCGCCGAGCGCCTCTCCGACCGCTCCCGTCGCCTTGGCCGACAGCGAGCCGGTAACGTTCAGTGTGCCGGTCAGCGGCGTCGCCAGCGACAGCACGTCCTGCGCGCCGGTCGCTGCGATCGGCCCGCGCGAGGCGGTCCAGCCGATATCGGCATTCTGCAGGATCTGCGAGATCGGATTGTCGGCCTTGCCGGCGAACGAGCGCGGCGCGCCGCGCTCGGCGGCGTCGCGGATCGCCGACAGCGCAACCGCGATCGGCGCCATCACGGTGGAAGCGCGCGGCGCTGCCGGCAGCGGCGGCAATTCGGCCAGCGCCGGCGGCCGGTTCGTGGCCCGCGGCGCGACGATGTCCATCACCTTCAGGCTGGCCACAAACGAGATGATAACGACCGCGAGCGCGATCGAAACCGTCTTCAGATGCATCGGCAGACGCATCGTTCCCCCGGATCCCGTTGCAACGCCCCACAGCGTTCTACAGGGAGAGCGGATCGGAAGCCACTGCACATTGCTGCGATCTGCGTCCAAATGCAAAGCGGCCCCGGCGGTGCCGGGGTCGCGTTTCGCGTTTTGAAAATCTTATGGAGTTCAGCGGATCGTGCGGCCGAGATCGGCTCTACGATCGGTCATCGGCAGCACGATCACCTTGGTGCCGACGCTGACCCGCGAATAGAGGTCGCTGACGTCCTCATTGGTGAGGCGAAGGCAGCCCGAGGAGACGCGGGTACCGATCGTCTCCGGCGCATTGGTGCCGTGGATGCGATAGATCGTATTGCCGAGATACATCGCGCGGGCACCGAGCGGGTTACCCGGGCCGCCGGTCATGTGGCGCGGCAGATAGGGCTGGCGGGCGATCATTTGCGGCGGCGGCGTCCATGCCGGCCATTCGGCCTTGCGGGTGATGGTCTGCGTGCCGGACCACGTGAAGCCGTCGCGGCCGATGCCGATGCCGTAGCGCATTGCCTGGCCGTTGCCGAGCACGAGATAGAGATACGTGTTCGGGGTGTCGATGATGATCGTGCCCGGCGCCTCGCGGGTCGGGTAGCTCACGACCTGGCGGCGAAGGCGCGCTGGCAGTTCGACCGACCGATCCTCTTCATATCGAGGCTCGGCCTGCACCGGCGGCGGGGCCATTTCGATCTGCGGCAGGAAGAACGGAAAGATCGGCTGTGGAGCAGCGGCTGCGGGTGCGGAAAATGCAGTTGCGCCGATCGCCAGCGCGCCCAAGGCGGCGGCGGCAAAGCGGGTGTTCAGATCAAATGGATTAAACATTGGTCGTCCCCTGTTCTAACGCCTGGGCGCATCGTTGTCGGCGCGTCGTTGGTAAAACATGTACAGGGGAACTGTTTCGGGACATTTGCACAAAGTCGCCAAAATGATTTCGTCGCGTTAGGGAATCGTTTCGTTAAGGTTTCGTTGATGGCCGGCCGGGACCGCGCCGCGTTCTCCCACAAGGGAAGAAGGAAGAAGCAATCGGGTTTAGCCCGCGCGCAGCCGCGGCTTGCCGGTTTCGCCGGCGCCGAGCACCGTTCGGCGGTCGGCGACCGCGTGATGGAATTGTTCGAGCGCGAGCCCGATCACCGACAGGTCGCCGTCCTCGATGCTGCCGTCATCATAGCAATCGAGCGCTTCCCGCAGCATGCCGTCGGCGGCGCCCTGCATTTCCGCAAGTTCCCCCGGCGTCTCGGCGTTGCGCACCTTCGAAATCAATTCGAGCAGTTGATCGCGATGGGCGATGTACTGCTCGCGCTCGTCCTTGTACCAGTAATGCTTGAACCACGCGCCGGCCGATCCCAGGCCCGAGACGATCAACACCGCGAACCAGATGTAGTCGGTGTATTTTTCGAGAAACGTTCGCTCGTTGCCGTCGATATAGGCGGCGGCGCCCGCATGCGCCGGCAGCGCCGCATCCTTGTCGGTATCGGGTTTTTCGAGCTGCGAAGCTGAGGGCAATTCGCGGGCGAGTTGCTGGCGGTTGGTGAAGAGTTGGCGGGCGAAAGCGGCGACCGCGGTGTCCGACAGCGATTTTGGCGCGATGATCAGGTGATTGACAGCCACCGTATCGACCTTGTCTTCCGGGCGCTGCGGCGAGGAGCCGAAAATGCTGGCGGGAATTTCCTCGGATTCGTAGATCGGATTCTTCTTTGCGATCGCGTCGGCGATGTCGACGGGCAGGAATTTCGGCTCGCCGCGGGCGGTCGCCGTCGCTGCGATCGCGTCGATCGTGATCTTGCTCTTGAGCGGGCCGACCGCCATGAAGGCGTCGACCGACGGGTCGCGCGCCATCTCGCCGATCTGGTTGGTGGCGAACTGGCTGACCGCTACCTTGTCGGGATCGATGCCGGACTCTTTCAGGATCACACGCAGCAGCGTGACGTTGGCCTGCGTGCGCCCGATCACGCCGACGCGGCGGCCGGCGAGGTCGTCGAAGCTCTTGACCTTGGGCGTTGGCGGCTTCTTCGAACCCTTGGCGGAGAGGCCGGACGGCGCCCAGAGCACCACGACATTCTTGCGCAGGATGGCGACCGACTCGGCATTCTCAGGCAAGTTCAGGTCGCCGCGCGCCACCGCCAGATCGGCCTTGCCGGCGGCGAACAGCGCGATGCTTTCGGCGGTTCCCTCCGTCGTGACCGGCGACAGCCGCACCGCGCTGTTTTCGCGCGCAAACGTCTGCGCCATCAGCTGGATCAGTTTGTAGTCCTCGCTGCCGGCAGGCCCGACCGCGATCCGCAGCGTCGTCGGGCGCAGCACATAATACAGCGTGCCGGTGGCGACGCCGAAAGCGAGCATGCCGGCGGCCAGGATCAGGAGCGCATAATTCTTGCGCTGCCGCCGCTGGCGAGATCGCGCGGGATTGCCGTTCGGATCTGACATCATTCTGTCAAATTACACCAAAATGCGTGGAGGGGGGCTTAAAAAACATCCTTACATATCGATGACGTCATACGCATGAAATATCCATGGCCGAACGTCGGATTTGAGAATCGTTCACGAATACCGGGTCCGGCCCATGAAGATATTGATCGCGACCGATGCGTGGCATCCGCAGGTGAACGGCGTCGTTCGCACGCTGACGTCGCTGGCGAAGAGCGCCGGCGCGCTCGGTGCCGATATCAGTTTCCTGACCCCGGACGGGTTTCCGTCGATGCCCTTGCCGACCTATCCCGGCCTGCGCATTGCGTTGCCGAACCGGCGCGAGATCGCGCGGCGGATCGAGGCGGCTGCGCCGGACGCCATCCACGTCGCGACCGAGGGCCCGATCGGCTGGGCGACGCGCGCCTATTGCTGCCGCCGCAAGCTTGCGTTTACCACATCCTACACGACGCGTTTTCCCGAGTACGTCGCGGTCCGTACCGGACTGCCGCTCAGCGTCGGCTATGCCGTGATGCGCCACTTTCATGCCGCATCTTCCACCGTCATGGTCGCGACCGAATCGCTGCGCCAGGAACTTGGCGCGAGGGGTTTCCGCAAGCTCGGCTTCTGGACGCGCGGCGTCGATACCGAACTGTTCAACCCGCATGCGCCTGCCGTGCTGGATCTGCCGCGGCCGATCTTCATGACCATGGGGCGCGTCGCGGTGGAAAAAAACCTCGAAGCATTTCTGTCGCTCGACCTGCCCGGCACAAAAATCGTCGTCGGCGATGGTCCGCAGCGGGCGCAGCTCGAAAGACAATATCCCGGCGCGGTATTCCTCGGTGAGAAGAAGGGCGCGGACCTCACCGCCCATCTCGCCGCCGCCGACGTCTTCGTGTTTCCGAGCCTGACCGACACGTTTGGCGTCGTGCAACTCGAAGCGCTGGCTTGCGGCGCCCCGGTCGCGGCGTTTCCGGTCACCGGCCCTAAGGACGTCATCGCCGATCATCCGATCGGCGCAATCGACGCCGACCTGCGGAGCGCGTGCCTGCGCGCGCTGATGATGTCGCGCGAGGCCTGTCGCAATTTTGCGCTGTCGCGTTCCTGGGAGAACAGTGCGCGCCAGTTCATCGGCAACCTGACGGCGCTGCAGCCGAGCCGCGCGCTTCGTCCGGTGCGTCGGGCGCCCGCCGCGAGCGCCGTGCAGGGCTGAAGACGAACACCGATCAACAAGTCACATGCGTGAGACGGAAGGCAGAATAGAATCATGGCAGACATCATCAAGCTCGACGACACCAGGCAGCTCGATTTCGACCGCGAAATGGTCGAGCAGGCTTATGATCGCTGGGCGCCGGTCTACGACCTCGTGTTCGGCGGCGTGTTCTCCAAGGGCCGCAAGGCGGCGATCCAGGCCACCAACAAGATCGGTGGCCGGGTGCTGGAGGTCGGTGTGGGCACCGGCATCTCGCTGCCGCTCTACGCGCCGCATCTGCGGATCTTCGGCACCGATATTTCGGAGCTGATGCTGGAAAAGGCAAAGAAGCGCGTCGATGAACTCGGCCTGAAGAACGTCGAGGGGCTGGCGGTGATGGACGCCGAGAACCTCGAATTCCCGGATGACGCGTTCGACGTGGTGATGGCGCAGTATGTCGTCACGGCGGTACCGAACCCGGAAAAGGCGCTCGACGAGTTCGCCCGCGTACTGCGTCCGGGCGGCGAGCTCATCATCCTGACGCGGGTCAGCGCCGACGCCGGCATGCGCCGTTTCATCGAACGACGGCTGCAGCCGGTGGTGCGTCCGCTCGGCTTCCGCACCGCCGAGTTTGCCTGGTCGCGCTACGCGCAATGGCTGGCCGGCGCGCAAGGCATGGAGCTGGCGGAACGCCGCCTCGTGCCGCCGCTCGGCCACTTCTCGCTGGTGCGCTTTCGCAAAACGGGCGTCGCCGCGGCCGCGTGATGCGCGGCGATGACATTGCGTCAACGCGCCGCTGTGCGTTGTCACATGTCATTACGATGATGTCACATGCCCTACATCGAATCTCATTAGACCCGGTCCCATCGAACGTTTGGGGAAGAACATGATCAGAAATTTCCTTCAGGAACTGCGAACCCAGCGCTGGGACGACCATCGCTACTACCATCACAGCCGCATCAACCAGTCGCTGCACTTCGTCAGCGCCGCGAGCTTCCTGTTCGCCTACGTGATGCTGTTCATCGATCCCGTGGTATCGGCGCTGGTCGGCTGGCTGGTGTCGATGACGACGCGGCAGGCCGGTCACTTCTTCTTCGAGCCGCGCGGCTACGATCATGTCAACCATGCGACGCATGAGCACAAGGAAGAGATCAAGGTCGGCTACAATCTGCAGCGCAAGGTCGTGCTGATGACGATCTGGGCGCTGTCGCCCGTGGTGCTGTTCTTCAGCCCGACGCTGTTCGGGATGGTCGAGCCCTGGGTCACCAATGCCGACTTCATGCGCCAGGTCGCCAAGGTATGGCTGGCCGTCGGTATCGGCGGGCTGCTGTTCCGCACCGTGCACCTGTTCTTCATTCGCGACGTCGAAACCGGCCTGGTCTGGATGACGAAGATTCTCACCGACCCCTTCAGCGACCTCAAGCTCTATTACAAGGCGCCGCTGGCGCTGATGAAGGGCGAACTGATCGATCCCGGTCTCGAGAAGCACGTCAAGCCCGCTTGAGTGTTGCTGATCGCTCGAAGAATTCTCGTCATGCCCGGCCCTGTGCCGGGCATCCACGTCTTGAGCGTCAGCGAATCGCGATGTCGGCAACAGCAGAGGCGGGGATGGCCGGACATAGGCGAGCGAAAGCGACGTCGTTCTTCGGACGTCTGCGTCCGGTCATGACGAGAAGAGATCGAGCGCCCTCAGCGCCCGAACTTCTTCGCCAGCATTTCTTTCAAAATCTGCCGCTTGATAGTCTTGTTGGTCATCGCAGCATCATGCCACCACCAACCGTCGCGCTTCATTTTCTCGCTGGCGGCAATGAAGCGGTCGGCGACTTCGCTGAAATCCGCATCGGTGTAGTTCAGGCTGAAGACCAGTCGGCCGGTCCCCACCCAGCTCAGCGCCAATCCCTCGGCACGCAGATAATATTGCAGCATCCAGTTGTAGCGGGACGGTTCGGTATAGTGAACCATCCAGATCGAGGAGAGATTGCTGACGCGGACGGGCAGGTCCTTGGCCGCGAGCCGCGCGTTGAGCGTTTCAGCGCGGCCGTTCCACGTCTCGTCGAGGCCCTGATAGATGGCGTTGAAGTTCGGGCTGGCGAGGCGGCTGAGGAACTCGTCCATCGCCGTCATCACGTAGGGGTGCGAATTGAAGGTGCCGCGGGCGAAGCAGACATCCGCGGGGCGGTCGTCGCGGTAGCGCCGCATCAGATCTTTGCGGCCGCAGACCACGCCGACGGGAAGGCCGCCGGCCAGGCTCTTGCCGTAGGTCACCATGTCGGCGCGAATGCCGAAATATTCCTGCGCGCCCTTGGCGGCGAGGCGGAAGCCGACGAAGATTTCGTCGAAGATCAAAACGATGCCGCGTTCGGTGCAGACCTCGCGCAGCTTCTTCAGCCATTCGGCATAGGCCGCGCGGTCGAAATTGCCCTTGCGCGAACTGTCGACCAGCGCGGAATCGCCGGGCGCGTTGGCGTTGGGGTGCAGCGCCTGCAGCGGATTGACCAGCACGCAGGCAATGTCCTTGCGCGTGCGGAGAACGTGCAGCGTGCGTTCCGACATGTCGGCCAGCGTATAGGTCTCGTGCGGCGATACCGGATTGCCGACGCCGGGCTGCACGTCGCCCCACCAGCCGTGATAGGCGCCGGCAAAACGAACCAGGTGCGAACGCCTGGTGTGGTAGCGCGCCAGCCGTACCGCCTGCATGACGGCTTCGGTGCCGGACATGTGGAACGAGATTTCGTCGAGGCCGGAAATTTCGCACAACCGGCGGACGTTGTCCGTGATGACCGGGTGATAGGGGCCGAGCACGGGGCCGAGCGCATGCGCGCGCTTCTCGGCTTCCGCGATGCACTCCTTGTAGAAGTCGTTGCCGAAGATGTTGACGCCGTAGGAGCCGGTCAAATCGTAGAACAAATTGCCGTCGACGTCGGTGACGGTGACGCCGGCCGAGGATTCCATGAACGCGCCGGTGCCGAGATTGTCGCGCACCAGGCGGCTGTACTGGAACGGCACGCGGTAGTTTTCGGTGAACTGCAAATCGGAGATGCGCTCCGAGGCGTCTGCCGTCATCTGCCGACCCTTGGCGTAGCGCTCCTGATAGAGGCTGGCGAGGCGGAAGAACGCGTCCTGGCGTTGCAGGGCGATTTCGCTGGGCGCGCCGTCGGAACGGAAGAAAGCGTCGATGTCGAATTCGTAGTGCGGCAACAGCCGCGCGACCATCTTGGACATTTTGGAATGTCCGGTCAGCGAGCGGTGTTTCGCGCGCGACAGCGCCAGCCGCGCTTTCAATTTGGGGAATACTGCCGCGGCGCTTACGGCCGCAGCGGCGGACAGGGAAAGAATCGGAAGGGACGAATCCATGCCTGAAGCGCTAGCCAATCCTGCTGACAGATTGATGACAGTCCGCGGCCTGATCGCCCGCTTCACACAGCAGGAGGACCTGAATTTCCTCTTGACCAACCGCATCCCGCGCGCAGGCCTGACGCGCTTCATGGGCTGGTTCAGCAAGATCGAAAACCCGCTGGTGCGCGATGCCTCGATTGCCTGCTGGCGGCTGTTCTCCGACCTGGATCTGTCGGAGGCGAAGAAGACCGAATTCAAGAGCCTGCACGATTGTTTCACGCGCGAACTTCGTGATGGGCTGCGGCCGGCCGATCCCGACCCTCAAATCGTGGCCAGTCCCTCCGACGGCATCATCGGCGCCTTCGGCAGGATCGCGGACACCGAGCTGTTCCAGATCAAGGGCGCGCCTTATTCGCTGCTCGATCTGCTCGGCGATCCCGCGCTGGTGGAAAAGCACCGCAACGGGCGCTTCCTCACGCTGCGGCTGACCTCCAGCATGTATCACCGCTTTCATGCGCCCTATGACGGCAAGATCGAGCGGGTGACGTTCATTCATGGCGACGTCTGGAACGTCAACCCGATCGCGCTGAAGCGGGTCGAGCGGCTGTTCTGCAAGAACGAGCGGGCGGTGCTTCAGATGCGGCTGCCGTCGGGCGAGGCGCTGACACTGGTGCCGGTCGCCGCCATTCTGGTCGCCAGCATCCGGCTGCATTTCCTCGATCGCACGCTCAATGCGCAGAGCAGGGGGCCGACGGTATTCCCTTGTGATGCAAACGTTCGCAAGGGCGACGAACTCGGCTGGTTCGAACACGGCTCGACCATCATCGTGCTGGCGCCGGAACATTTCGAATTCGCCGACCATGTCGCGGAAGGCGCGCGCGTCCGCGCCGGCGAAGCGCTGTTGCGAAAACCGCAGCTTTAGGCTCGATTCTTTTCGCTCATGCCTCTATATGCTCGCGCGCACCGGGACGGCCAGGTGCGACAACGCGGGAAGAGAGATGGCGCGATCGCCCGTTCTGGCGGCGGGAGGCATTGTATTGCGGCAGGGGCGAACGCCGCTGGTCGCCGTCGTGCGCCTGCGTAAGCGCAACGAATGGGTCTTGCCGAAGGGCAAGCTCAACGACGGCGAGACGCCGCGCGCTGCGGCCGAGCGCGAGGTGGTGGAAGAAACCGGGCACGATGTCGCCGTGCACGAGTTTCTGGGCACGCTGGTGTATGAATCCCGCAGCGGTTCCAAGGTCGTGCACTACTGGCGCATGGAAGCGCGCGGCGGCGCCGTTCATGAACTGATGCGCGACGTGAGGGCCGTGGACTGGCTGCCGCTCGATGCCGCCATCGAGCGGCTCTCGCGTGACCATGAGCGCGCGTTCCTCGAAAATGTCGGCCCGATTGCACTCTCCGCGGCGAGCCATGCTGCGACGGCCCGCAAGGCGCGGGCCAAACAGCCGGAGAAGCGGCGGACACGGCAGCCGGACGCGGCCGAGGCGCCTGCAGCCACTGCGGCGTCTGCTCCGTCCTTGCCTGCTCAGCCTCTGCCGCAAGTTGCACAGCACGACGACGGGCCTGTCGTGATCGATGCGACTGCCTGCACCTCAGTTGATCAGGCCGCTGACCAGGCGCAGCGGCACGGCCCGCCGTCATTTGCGCCGGAGATAGAGCCGGTGGTGGTCGAACCGGGCAAGGCGCGCACGCGATGGCAGCCGCGAAGCTTCATTCAGAAGCTGCACGACTGGCTGCGGCGCGATACCTGACGCCTGTTTCCGTCTACCGCTGATCCTTTAGCGGCTTGCCGCGTTGCGGCGCTTGCCGCCGCGGTGCGGCGGGCAGTCCCGGCCGTTGCAGGGCTGGCGCGCCCCGGACGCCGGGCGCGCGCTGCAGTCCGGGCCCGCCGAACCTGTCCGGCGATCCCGGCCGCATCGACGGCGGCTGCGCCGGTACGGCAGGCTGCGGCGTCTGGCCGGCGCCTGCCGGGAGGCCGGGCTGCGGCGCCAGATCGGTCCGTGGCGGTTGTCCCGGCCGCGGCGGCAGGCCGGGTTGATTGGGCGAGCCGGGTTGCGGCTGGCCTGCGCGCGGCGGCAGGCCCGGTCGCGACGGAGATCCGGGTTGCTGCTGTCGCTGCCGGTTCGGCGCGCCCTGCTGTTGCTGCTGACCGGGACGGTTCAACTGACCGGGCGGTTGCTGACCGGGGCGGTTGAGCTGATTGGGCTGCTGACCGGCACGATTCGGCACGCCCGGCAGCGGCGGCTGACCGGGTTGTCCCGGCAGGCCGTTTTGGCGACGCTGTCCGGGCAAACCATTCGGCCTGGTCTGGCCTGGCTGCAATTGCCGGATCGGGCGGTTCGGATTGACGAAGGTGGGATTGGCGCGACGGAATTCGCGCTGCTGGAACACGACCTGCCGCCCGACATTCTGCATCGTGTGAAGCTGGCGCACAAAACCCTGGTCACGCAGCATCGCTGCTTGCGGGATCGCCAGCGGCACCGCGGCGAAGCGCGCGCCGCCCGCGCCGGCGCGGATGGTGAAGCCGCTGGCGCCCTGGGTCAAAAAACCAAGCCGCGCGCCGGCGCGGTCGTTGACCTCGATGCGACCGACGCGGCCGTCGGCGTCGGGATAGAGTTTGACCGCAACGTTGTTCGGATTGTTGGCGGCGGCGCCCTCCGGCACCTCGACGAGACCCGTGGTGCCGCGAATGCCGAGCGTCGCGGTCGGGGTCGTGATCTTCATGTCGCCGGTCTTGGCAACGGAAGCGGCGACGAACGCTGCGGTACCCCTGGCGACGTCGAAGATCGCGGCATTGCTCTTGCCGCCTTCCTCATAAACATAATTGTCGATGGTGATCTTGGTGCTGGCCTTGAGATTGAAGGTGGTGGCGTCGATGAAGGTGATGCCGAGCGTGGAATTCGCTCCGGTCTGCACCACGTCGTTGAGATAGATGTCGTCCTTCACCTTGAGTGGCGTGGTCTTGTCGTTGCGGATCACGCTGGCCTTGCCGGTCACGGTGGCAACGTTGCCGATCGGCTCTTCGGGCGCGTCCGCAGCGGTCGCGTCAGGCGCGGCGGGATCGGCCGCCGTCGGCGCGACGGGCTGCGTAGATTCGGTCTGCGCCTGCGCCAGATGAATCGGTTCGGACGAAGCCGCAGCGGCATTTGCGGCGCCGATCGTCGCGCTCAAGGCCAACAGCATGAGCGCAAAGGACAATTGGCGCTGCATCGGGGGAATTCCGTTCACGGGGGGCAGGTAGAAGGCGGGGTCTCGATTTCAGCGCGCCCGGGCTGAATGCGGGATGAACGCCCCACTTGTTGTCAGGATGAGGGCAACGATCGAGCGGGGGCTGCCGGGGAGGTTTCCACCATTTTCGCAACCGCGCCTAACGCTGGCAATATCGCTTTAGCCAGAATCGGCTATGATTCGAATCTGGCGCGGCCCATGCCTCCCCCCTCCGTCGGGAAAGCATCTTTCATGCGGGGCCATTTCCACCATCGAACCAACTGTTCGAGCAGCGGCATAAGGAGGGGTTGCGATCTTGCTCGCAAACAGGAGGTTTTTCGATGAAGCTTTCCGCGCCCCTTTATCATTTGAAGCGCAAGGCCAGACTTCTCTCCCGCGCTGACAACATCCCGCTGCACGAAGCGCTCGACCGCATTGCCCGGCAGGAGGGCGTTGGCGGCTGGAGCCTGCTTGCGGCGAAAGCGGCGGCGGCGCCGCCCGCCGCAAAACTGTTTGCACGGCTGGCGCCGGGCGACCTGGTGCTGGTGGCTGCACGTCCGGGCCAGGGCAAAACCCTGATGAGCCTCGAGCTTGCCGTGCAGGCGATGAAGTCCGGCAGCCGAGGCGTGTTCTTCACGCTGGAATATACGGAAAAGGATATGCTGGATCGTTTCCGGGCCATCGGCGTGGCGCGGGAGGATTTTGTCGGTCTGTTTGAATTCGACAGCTCCGACGAGATAAGTTCGGATTACATCGTCAAGCGGCTGGCCACCGCGCCGCGCGGCACGCTCGTGGTCGTCGATTATCTGCAACTGCTCGACCAGAAGCGCGAGAATCCGGAATTGATGGTTCAGGTCCGGGCGCTGCAGTCGTTCGCCCGCGATCGCGGGCTGATCTTCGTCTTTGTTTCCCAGATCGACCGCGCGTACGATCCGTCGAAGAAGCCGTGTCCCGATCTGGATGACGTCAGGTTGCCCAATCCGCTGGACCTGAGCCTCTTCACCAAGACATGCTTCCTGAACGACGGCGAGGTTCAGTTCCGCGCGGCAAGCTAGGCGGTGCGCCCGTTAGCGCCGTTGGCGTGACGCGACGAAGGCCACGTCCGCTTGCCCCGCTGCAATCAAGCTCACGCCGCGGCGCACTCCTTCGCCAAGGGCCAGCAACGGCGGGCCAGCAACGGATGTTTTCCGTACTTCGGCCGGGCCCGCTCGCCATCGCAAAGGTCGAGCCGCTCGAGCTGCCGTTAACACGGCGGTTTCGAGCGGAGTCCAAATACGGTTGGCCATACCGTCAATTACTTCGCCAAGGCGGCTTCGGTTGAAAGCGGGTCTTCAGGCTTTCAACAAAATGCGAAACCCGAGCCGAGACCCCTCGACGCGTGGGCACCAAAGCCAGAATGTCGGCCCCTTCGAACTCATATTCGACAAACAGCCGGCGCAGTTCGCCGCGCTTGACGGATGGTGCCACGTCCCATTCGGACCTGAGCGCGACGCCCAACCCCGCGACGGCCCACGCGCGAACAACCTCGCCATTGTTGCTCGTGAGTGCCGGACTTATTCGAAGCGCCTCTGATCGCCGCGATGATGGGTGGCTGTTCCTGTAGCGCCACAGCGTCACGTCCTCTTCGTTTTCGCGAACGGAGAGGCAGGCATGCTGCGCCAGCTCTCGAGGGTGTGACGGCGTTCCGTGTCGTCGAAGATAGCCGGGACTGGCGCATACCCAGCGCGCGTTGCGGGCAAGAAGATGAGCAACCCACGAGGAATCCCGGACTGATCCAATATGGATGACGACGTCCGCCTCGACATTGCTGTTCCAAGGCGCCTCGGAAAGATGCAACGTCGCCCGCACTTGCGGGTACTCTCGAATGAATGCCGCCATGACGGGCGCGACATGGATCCTGCCGAAGCCAAACGGCGCGACAACCCGCAGGGGGCCAGCAAACACGCCGCCGCTGAGACTGTCCGCCAGCCCGTCGACGCGCGCCAAGAGCGACTGGGCTTCAAGCACAAGCTGTTCGCCTTCCGGCGTGAAGCGCAGCCCTCGGGAGCTGCGAATGACAAGGTTGACCCCGAGGACAGCCTCCAGCTTCTTCAATCGCATGGAAAGCGCCGGCGGCGTGACATCCAGCGCCCTTGCCGCCGCGCTGAGCGATCCGGTTCGGCTCAGGGCCGCCACAAACCGCAAATCCTCAAGGCCGATCATTCAATTTTCCTGAAGGGAAGAGATAGTCCTACTTAAACACAACTGATCATCGGGGTGATAGAGGTTTGCCATGGCTATGCCACGCGCCGTTCTTTTCGATCTTCTCACCGCGCTCCTCGATTCCTGGAGCGTCTGGAATGCGTCCGCCGGATCCGAAGCCTCGGGCCGGGCCTGGAGGGCCGAGTATCTTCGCCTGACATACGGTTGCGGGAGCTATGTCCCGTATGAGGATCTGGTCCGCCAGGCGGCGTACACGACCGGTCTCGCTCCGTCGGCGGCCGAAGCCCTCGACGAAAACTGGCAGTCGCTCCCGGTCTGGAGCGGCGCGCAGGCTGCGCTCGACCGGTTGGCCGGACGCACGCGCCTGGCAGTCGTCACCAATTGCTCGACGCGTCTCGGACGAATGGCCGCCGCCCGTCTTCGCACGCCATGGGATGTCGTGATCACCGCGGAGGAGGCCGGCTTCTACAAGCCCGACACCCGGCCCTATCGTCTGGCCCTGGACAGGCTGGGCGTGTCGGCCGCGGACGCAGCCTTCGTCGCAGGCTCCGGCTACGACCTCATCGGCACCTCGGCCGTCGGACTGCGCACCTACTGGCACAATCGCGTGGGCCTGGCGCGTCCCGATGGCGCCCCGGTGGCCGAGAGAGAATCCGCTGATCTCGATGACCTCATTCCGTGGCTGGAGGATTTTTCATGATATCTCGCGCGTTGGCGGCCTTGTTGGCGGTCGGACTGAACATCTCAGCGGCAACGGCTCAGGGATTTCCCGAGAAGCAACTGACGCTGATCGTTCCGTTTCCCGCCGGTGGCCCGAGCGATGCGCTGGGCCGGGCAGTGGCCCAGGCGATGGCCGTCAACTTGAAGCAATCCGTCATCGTGGAAAATATCGGCGGCGCCAGCGGCACCATCGGCCTGACCAAGTTGCTGAAGGCGCCCGCAGACGGATACTCGCTCGGCTTTGGCACCATCGGAACACATGTCGCTAATGTCGCGCTGTTCAAGCACCTGCCTTACGACCCTGTCGCCGACTTCGAGCCCGTGGGCCTCGCCGGGATGGCCTCCATGCTTCTTGTCGCGAAGTCGGGCTTGCCGGCGTCCAATCTGCAGGACTTCATCACCTATGCCCGAGCCAACCGCGAGAAACTCACCTATGGCAGCGCCGGCGTCGGATCGATTTCGCATTATGCATGCGTTCTGCTGCTGTCGAACCTGAAACTGAACGTCACCCATGTGCCATACCGCGGCGTTGCCCCCGCGATGAACGATCTCATGGGTGGTCACGTGGACTTCATGTGCGACCAGACCACGACCGCGCTGCCTCAAGTGCTCGGCGGAACGATCAAGGCCATCGCAGCGCTGAGCGATCAGCCCCTGCCGCAGGCGCCTCAGGTGCCCACCGCAGCAGCGGCGGGTTATCCAGATGTGAACCTCCGCTCCTGGAACGCGATCTTCGTGCGGAAGGGAACGCCTGCGCCGGTGCGTCAGCGATTGAATGACGCCTTGCGCGCCGCACTCGCCGACCCGGATGTCGTGCGACAGATGACTGCGGTCGGTGTCGAACTGCCCCGGGGGGCGGATCTCGAGCCCGGCGCCGTCAGTGCGCTGATCGCTCAAGGGCTGGAGCAGGCCGTACCAGTGCTGCGCGCCAAGGGCGAATATCTGGATTAGTCATGACGACATCTCTCTCAGATATCGAGACGCCCGCGGCCGTCGTCGACGTCGCGCGCATGCAGCGCAATATCGCCCACATGCAAGACCGGATGAATGACTTCGGTGTCAGTTTCCGTCCCCACGTCAAGACGACCAAATGCGTCGCTGTTGCCGACAGGCAACGTGCCGCAGGCGCGAACGGCATCACCGTTTCGACCCTGCGCGAAGCCGAGGAGTTTTTTGCCGCGGGCTATGACGACATTCTCTACGCTGTCTGCATCGCTCCGCACAGGCTCCGACGGGCCCGAGCACTGCGTGATCAGGGCTGCCGTCTCAAAATTCTGGTCGACTCGGTCGAGGCTGCGCAGGCCGTCGTCAAGGCGCACTCGCATCGCGACCCTTTCGAACTCCTGATAGAAATCGACACTGACGGGCATCGCTCAGGTGTGGGCCCCGAGGACGAGCGTCTCATCGAGATCGGTCGCATGCTTCACACCGGTGGCGCCACACTTTGCGGCGTGCTGACCCATGCCGGAAACTCCTATGAACTCGACGACCCCGAGGCCCTGGCGCGCTTGGCGGAGCGGGAGCGTGCCTTGAGCGTGCGCGCGGCTGAACGGCTTCGCGCCGCCGGTCTTCCTTGCCCGGTCGTAAGCGTCGGATCGACCCCGACGGCGTTGTCCGCCCGCGCCCTGGAAGGCATTACGGAAGTGCGCTGCGGCGTGTATGTGTTCTTCGATCTGTTCATGACGAATGTCGGCGTCTGCGCGATCGACGACATTGCCCTTTCCGTGCTGACGACGGTGGTCGGGCATCAATCGGAAAAAGGCTGGATCATCGTCGATGCGGGATGGATGGCGATGAGCCGAGACCGCGGTACGGCTCGTCAGAGCCATGATTACGGATACGGGATCGCATGCGATTTGGAGGGGCAGCCGCTGAAGGAAAACCTGATCATGATCGCGGCAAATCAGGAACATGGGATTCTCGCCGCGACGAACGGACGTCGCTCTGTTGAAAATCGTTTCCCGATCGGCACACGACTTCGGATACTCCCTAACCACGCCTGCGCTACCGGAGCGCAGTTCTCCGAATATCAGGCAGCCACGGACCACGGCATTGAAACGTGGCGGCGGTTCAATGGCTGGTGACATAGACTACCTGTCACGTCGGGTATCGTGGCCCGTGTGGTCGTTCCCGTGCCGACGTTGCACCACGGCTTTGGTGTCGGGATCGAAGCAGTAGCGGGCGTTGTTCCAATAAAGCGAAACCAGCGCACCGAATGCGGCCTGGCGGGACTGCGGGAATGAGCGGGCGATGTCCGTTCGCTGCGCGCCGCGTCGGAGGCCGCCTCCACCCACGCGATTTGACGATGGGCAAAAAAGAAGGCCCCGTGAAAATTTCACGGGGCCCAAGTCTCAGGGAGAATAAGTCTCAGGGAGAATGGCAGAGGGCGTTCAGGGCGATCAGCTCGCGCGCTTCCAGGTCTGGCCGCCGCAGAACATGCCGCCGAAGGCGCAGCCCTGGACCTTGAGCGTGTCGGTGCTCTTCAGCGCGATCGTCGAGTCGTAGTTGCGGCCGCTGTCCGGATCATGGATCCGGCCGGTCCACTTGCTGCCCTGCGGCTTCATGTTGATCAGGATGCGCGCGCCGGTGTTGACGGAGTAGCCGCACAGATTGGCGCCGCACTCCTCGATGCGCACATTGCCCTTGTTCTCTTCCGTCATCCAGATGCCGACCGGCGAATTGGGGTCGGACGCGGCGGCGACCGGAGCCGGAGCCGGGGCGGGCGCCGCCGCGGCGGGAGCGGGCGGTGCCGGCGGCAGTGGCGCGGGCGAAACAGTTTCGTATCGCAACGGCGTCGCAGCCGCGACGGTGGTCGGAGCCGGGGCGGGTGCCGCTGCCGGAGCGGGAGCAGGGGGCGGCGGCGCAGCGGCCTGGGCTGGTGCGGGTGCCGGAGGAGGTGCGGCGGGCGCTGAGGTCACGACGTCATCGTCGTCGTCGTTCTTCTTCTTGCCCATGCCCTTGAGATCGACATTGCCGAGCTTGCCGGTATAGCCGGGCGAGATCACCTTGACGCAGGAAATCGCGGCACAGTTGCTCGGCGCTTCGATGCGGACGCGCTCGCCGTTGATCTGGAAGGAAATTCCGCCGGCCTGGGCCGAGGTGGTGGCCAGCAGCAATGCGGCGGTGATGTAGAGCTTCTTCATGACGGGCTCCCCTGAGCGGCGTGTGAGCGTTTTGAATGTGGGGGGACCCTACGCCGGGTGAGGGACAGGTTCTGTGATGCGTGTCACAATGCGCTCGGAAGCGCTGGGCCCCAAATCGACGCGACAAATCGGGCGGGTGATTCAAATCACATTCAGCGCCCCATCCCTGCGGCTAGCCTTCCGCCTCACCAGCGAGGAGGCTCACATGAAACGGCTGTGTTTTCTCGCCGTGTTGCTCACACTCACCTCATCGGCCCATGCCGGCCGTTCGATTTCATTCAGTCTTGGCAAGCATCGCGTGCATGTCGAAACCGCCAGGCATTGCCGGTCGTTATCGTGCACGTCGGTGTCGATCTCCAAACGCCTCAACTGGCGCCACAGGCGGGACCGTTACGAGGAGGAGCGGGACGCGACGATGCCGGTAAAGCCTGTGCCATCGGTGCCGCAAACGGTTTCGCCACCGGCCCCGCCACCGTCTGCGGCGCCGCCCAAGACGATCGTTACCGCGCCGGACCCCGTCTACACGGCGGCCGCATCGCGAAGCGAGCCCGTCGAACCACCCCCGCTTGCTGCGCCAGCGGTTCAGGACGTCGCCATTCCAGTGCCGCCGGCGCCGTCGGTCGCAGCGCCGGTCGAGGCGGCGCCGCCTCCGCCGCAGGTGCAGCGCGTGCTGCATCAGGCCGAGGAAGAAACAGCATCGGATTCCCCGATCGGCGACTGGCAGACCGAAGGCAAGGGAAAGGTGAGGATCGGAAAGTGCGGCGACGCGCTGTGCGGATTCGTGCTCGATTCGGGGAATGAACGAGGCGAGGCGATCCTGATCAACATGAAGCCGAAGACGCAGATGCAATGGACCGGCGGCGTCTACAGCCAGAGCAGCGCCGAGACATATTTCGGCACCATGTCGATGAAGGGGATCAACACGCTCCGCGTCGAAGCCTGCGCGCTCGGCCGCTTCTACTGCTCCGGCAACAACTGGAGTCGCATCACGCGCCGCGCCGACGGTGTTATGACGTCGCGGCAGATGCCGTTGGACCACCGCTCGTAGCGGCGCGCGAAAACGCCCGGTGACGGGGTCACCGGGCGATTTAGCTCCATCGCTGGACGGAAGGCTCTTAGAACACGCCGAGCACAATCGCGCCGACGAAAGCGAATGCAACATATGCGGTTACAACGCTGAGTCTGCTGACGAGAGGACTTACGAAATCCATGTGGGAATGCTCCCTTGGGTTACGTCGTGCTCACAAATAACAACCGACGCTAGCAAAGCGTTCCCCGCCTAAAAAGTCAGGGTTGCTGTCCATCCCCGGGTTTCGCACCCCGGGCGAACGCTGCAACATGGTAAAAAATTCGTAAAATCAACATGTTGAATGATCCTTAAATAAATTCGTTGAACGTGCGTCGATGACGCGCGGAGTTCGTTTGTATCTCGTCGGCTCCTTCGTCCTTGTCTCGCTAGCGGGTTGTGGCCGCGGATTTTTTCAGTCCGCCGAGCGCGAACCATGGCGCGCCGAGGCCGAAATCGCTTGCCTGAAATCCGGCACGGTCAAGGAAACCGCGGAACTGGTCCGAATCGACCCGATTACAGGTCCGGGCGTGTGCGGCGCGGAGTATCCGCTGAAAGTCGCCGCGCTCGGCGAAAACATCACGGGTTTCGGATTCGCCGACGAAAGCCTGCGGCCGCCCGGCGCGATCGGCAACCAGCCGCGCTGGCCGATCGCACGCGCGCCGGCGCCCCCGCCCCAAAATAACTATCAGGGCGGCTATCGGGCTCCGGCCTCGCGCGAGCCGAACTATGCCGCACCTTCGAACGGTCCAATCTCGCTGTCCGCACCGGGCATCGATTCGCCGGAGAACGACGCCGATTCATCGCGCGAGCGGTATCCGTCATCTTCGTCCGCGCCCTATCCGCAGCCATCCTATTCGCCATCGCCCGCCGCGCCGCCGCTTGGGCCGGCACAAGGCAACGCCGTCAGCGCCTTCGGCCAGGTCTCGATGAAGCCGCCGGCGACACTGGCGTGCCCGATCGTCTCGGCGCTCGACCGCTGGCTTTCCGACGCCGTGCAGCCCGCCGCGATGCGCTGGTTCGGCGTGCGCGTCGTCGAGATCAGACAGATCTCGGCCTATTCCTGCCGCGGCATGAACGGCAATCCGCACGCACATATTTCCGAGCACGCCTTCGGCAACGCGCTCGATATCGCCGCCTTCACGCTGGCTGACGGCCGCCGCGTCACCATCAAGGGCGGTTGGCGCGGCATGCCGGAAGAGCAGGGTTTTCTGCGCGACGTGCAGGGGGCGGCCTGCCAGCATTTCAGCACCGTGCTGGCGCCGGGCTCCAATTCCCATCACGAGGATCACATCCACGTCGACCTGATGCGCCGGTCCTCCCGCCGCACCATCTGCCAGCCCGCCGCCGTCTCGGGCGACCAGGTCGCTGGCCGCGCCGGGCAGCGCAATCCTTACGCGGCGCGCGATCCGTATTCGACGGGATCGGTTGGGGCCAAGAAGTCAGTGTCGCGCTGGTTCGACGGCAAGAGCAGCAAGGTGAACGGGGACGGCGAGTACGAGGATCATTGAGGCCGTCTCGGCGTCTCTACGCCGCCAGCCGCTCCAGCAGATCCCGCACCACGCCCTTCAGCAGATCGAGCTTGTATCCCGTCATCGGTAGCGGCTTTGCGCCTGATGTCGTGCGCTCGGCGGCGACGTCAATCGTCGATATCTTTGCTGGCTTGCCCTCCAATGCCGCTTCCGCGGCCGCAAGCCGCAGCGGCACCGGGGCGATGCCGCCGGCGGCGAGGCGGACGAACCGGAAGGCGCCGTCCTTGATCACGGCGCGGGCGCAGACTTCGACCAGCGGCCATTCGGCATGGGTGCGGCTGATCGCGCGCTTGTACAGCGCGCGCTCGCCTTGCAGGGGAATGCCAAGTTCGATGCTTCGGATCATCTCACCCGGCTGCAGCGCGTTGTCGCTGCGGCCGTTGGAGCCGTCGCCGAGCAGGTCGCCGATCGCAAGCGAATTCCGGCGATCGGTGGTTACTTTCGCTTCATAGGCGAGCAGTGCGGCCGCCATGGTCGAGGGATGCGGCGCCACGCAGGGGCCGAGGTCGAAAGCCGCATGGTAGAGATGATTGCCCGATCGCGCCGGACACTCCGTTCCACCCTTCTTCAGGCAGGCGATATGCGGATTGCGAAAGTACCAGCAGCGCGAACGTTGCGCGAGATTGCCGCCGAGGGTGGCGAGGTGACGGATCTGCGGCGTTGCCAAACCCTGTGCAGACGCCGCGATGCCTGGATACGCCTCGGCAAGGCGCGCGTCGGCGGCGATCGCGGCAATCGTGGAGAAGGCGCCGATGCGCAAAGCTCCGTCGTCGCCCCAATGCATGCCGGTCGTGTCGGGCGCAGCCGAGATATCGATCAGCGGTCCCGTCGAGACGCCGCTGCGCCGCCTCTCGGAGAGGTCGGTGCCGGCGGCGCGGAATTCACCTGCTGTGGCAGTCATGGCTGTCGGTGTCATGCGGCGGCCCTCCCTTTGAGCGCGGCGATAAGACGGTCGGGACGGATCGGAATTTCGGTCAGCCGAACGCCGGTAGCGTTATGGATCGCGTTGGCGATCGCGGGCGACGTCGGCACGGTCGCGACCTCGCCGATGCCGACGCTGCCGCCGAGCACGTGCTCGAAACCGCCCTGGTCGAAATGCACGTCGATCCCGGGCGTGTCCGCGATGCCGGGAATGCGATAGTCCTCCATGCCGGCGCTGAGCACGTCGCCGGTGCGGGAATCGATTTCGCGCGTTTCATACAAGGCGTAGCCGATGCCCTGGATCACGGCGCCCGCCGCCTGGCTGTGCGCCAGCGCGGGCGCGGCGACCGTGCCGACCGCGATGCCGGTGTGAACGTTGACGACGCGGACGTGGCCGAGCCAGGTATCGACTTCGACTTCGATGATCTGCACCGAACTCGGCACGCCGGCCCCGATCGCGAGGTTGGAGAAGCGCCGCATCATCCAGCCGAAAATCATTCCCAGGATGCCGACCTGTTTCAGCGGCGACTCGACGCCCGCCGCCGTCGGCCTGGAGTCTTCCGGCCGCACGCTGGAAACGCTCAGATCGGGCGAGGCCGCGAGCAGTTCGCGCCACGGCGCGTTGGAGCCGGGGACCGGCTGCCGCTTGGCCTGCTGCTGGATCGAGGCTTTCAACTGCTCGATCGCCAGCAGCATCGGCGGGATGATCGAGGCCGTGACCCGGCTGCCGCCCGAGCCGGGTCCTTCCGGGAGATTTGAATCGCCGATCCGGACCTCGATCTCATGCGGCTCCAGCCCGAATTCGCGCGCGACCGTATTGGCGATCACGGAGCGCGTGCCGGTGCCGATATCCTGCGTTGCGGTGCTGGCGACCAGGCGCCCGCCCTTGACCGCCACTTCGACCTTCGAGCCGGGCTGCCACAGATAAAGCCAGTAGCCGGCGGCGACGCCGACGCCGCGACGGTAGCGGCCGCTCTGTGCGGCAATCGGTTTGCGGTTACGCCAGACTGCAAGGCCCGATGCCCAATCGTACAGCCGCTGCCGGTTTGGATCGGGATCCCAGCGTTTGCGCAGCGCGATCGGATCGACGCTCATGCGCAGCGCCGCTTCGTCAATCGCCTGTTCCAGCGCAAAGGCCATCGGTGGCCCGCCGGGACCGCGGAACGGCGCGCCCGCCGGCAGATTGCTGATGACGTCGAAGTCGGCAAGTTCCTTGGCTTCCGCCGGATAGATCAGCCGCGCCAGCGCGGCGATGGTCGAATTGGTCGCGGCGCCCGTATCGGCCCAGGCGGTCAGCGACAGCGCTTTCAACCCGCCCTGTTCGGAGGGCAGCAGTGCGATCTTCATCTCCGTCGCCGGCCGATAGCCGGTCACCGATAGTTCCTCGTGCCGGTCATAGGCGACCCTGACTGGCGCCTTGGCGGCGCGCGCCAGTTCGATCGCGGTTGTGGTCTCGACGCCGAGCGTGCCTTTCGAACCAAATCCGCCGCCGACGTGATCGGCGATCACGCGCACCTTGTCGTGGCCGAGCTTGTAGCGCTTGGCGATCAGTTCCATCAGGTGAAACACCGACTGCGTCGACACGTGCACGGTGAGCCGGTCGCCGTCGAAACGGGCGACGGCAGCATGCGGTTCGAGGCAGGCGTGCTGTTGCGTGCCGGTCCGGAACGTGCCCTCGACCAGCAGCGGATGGTTCGCGGCGCGCGCGCCCTCGACCCAGTTTCGCACCTTCTTCGGCTTCTTGGAGAATGCCGCCGACGGTCCGCGGACGTTGCCCTTCCAGGGCGCCGGCGAGCCCGCGCCTTCGGAAACGTTGCCGGCTTTTTTTCGGGCGGACTTTTCGAACACCACAGGCGCATCGGCCTTGCGGGCTTCGTCGAGCCCGATCGCCGACGGCAGGGGTTCACTGCCGAGCTTGATCGCGGCGATGGCGGCCAGCGCGGTCTTGCGGTCGCTGGCCGCGACGGCGGCAATGGGTTCGCCGACATAGCGCACGATGCGGTCGTCGCCGAGCAGCGAGATCACGGCACCGACGCCCGGCATCGCGCGCGCCGTCGCCAGGTCGAGTTCGCCGATCCGGGCATGTGCGAACGGCGAGCGCAGGATCGCGCCTTCGAGCTGACCGTCATGGCGGATGTCGACGGTGTATTTCGCCGATCCCGTCACCTTGTCGCGGGCTTCCATGCGTGGTGGCAGGATGTCGCCGCCGTCGAAGCGGCCGGCGCAGGCATCCGCCACGGCCCGGAAAATGCCGTCATAGGCGCCGCAGCGGCAGAGGTGGCCCGACAGCGCCGCGCCGATTTCCTCGCGCGAGGGCACCGCCGTTCCCTTGGCCGCGCGCCAGCGGTCGTGAAAGGCCACCGCCTCGACAATGAATCCCGGCGTGCAGAAGCCGCATTGCAGGGCGTCGTGCGCCATGAAGGCCTGCTGCACCGGATGCAGTTTGGCAGCGCCGATACCTTCGACCGTGGTCACGTTCGTATTCGCAGCAGCTCGCGCCGGCATCAGGCAACTCACCACAGGCTCGCCGTCGACCAGCACGGTGCAGGCGCCGCAGACGCCGGCCCCGCAGACGAGTTTTGTGCCGGTGAGATCGAGTGCGTCGCGCACGACGTCGACCAGCAGCGCATCGGGATCGTCGGGGAGGGAAGCTGGCTTGCCGTTGACCGTCATCGTGCTCATCTGCGATCTCCAGTTTTGCGGGCAGTGGTTCGGGAAACTTTCTTTGCGGGCGTTGGCCTGGCGGCGCGCGGTTTCGTCGCTGGACGCACGGCGCCCGCGATCAACGTGCGCAGCATGATTTCAAGATCCTTGAGGAAGGCGTCCGCCGGCTGCATCGCGGGGTAGGCGGATTTCGTGCCGTTAACCGCCATCTCGACGCAGCGGGCGAGATCGCGCGGCGTCATGCCGGCATTGAGAACGAGGCCCTGCTGGCGGCAGACGCGCGCGATGGTCGCGGCGATCAGCTCCGCATAGGCGGTGGTGTATTTCTGATAGAGGTCGCGCGCCTGCACGAGGTGTTCGGAGAACAGCTCTTCGACATGGGGCGAGCCGTCGAGTGAAGCCGCCAGTTGTCCGAGCTTGGCGGTGACCGACGCCACAAGGATGTCGGCAAGGCTGCCGCCGGCTTTCTCGGCGTTGCCGGCGGCGGCGATTTCGGCGGCGAGCGCGTCCTCATGCAACCGTTCGATGACGGCGCGGAACAACTCTTCCTTGGATTTGAAGTGATGGTAGAGCGCCTGTCGCGTCAGCCCTGCGGCATCCGCGGCCTGCTCGATCGACGAACGCCGAAAACCCTGCCGGCGGAATACCAGCATCGCGGCGTCGAGAATGCGGGTGCGCGGGCCCATTTGACGATTTTTACAAAATCGAAAGAAATGTCAAGTCACGGTCAGGTGTGCCTTGCGCGAGCGGTCATCGCGAAAATGTTTGCTTCTATCGATGCGGCGGGCAGGCGTGCGGACCGCCTTCGTCGCCGCCTTCGATGTTGATCTTGAAAAACCGGCCCATCGAGGGCGCGTTCAGAAAGGCATCGACCGTGCTTTTCGGCACTTCGCAATATTGGCGGTAGACCGCGTGCCGCTGCACCAGCAGGCGGCGGCTTGCGGCGTCGTAGCAGACCCGGCCGACGAGGCTGCTGCGGGTGATGTCCTGGCAATTGAACGGCTTGAGATCGACCGTGCCGCGATCCTTCACGTCAACGGTCTCGGCCTCTTCCCAGGGAGCGGCCAATAGCAACGCGAGGATGAAGGCGATGCGGGTCATCTTGTTCGGGCCGGCAAGGAGGCCGCACTCTGCACCTTCGGCGGGAAGCCGGCAAGCGCTTGCGGCGGATGGTCAAGCCGGATGAAGAAACAGCGCGACCAATAGGATGACCGGCAGCAGCGGAAAGCCGGTCAGCCAGAGCAGAGTGGATTTCACAGGTCTCATTTCAAAGTCTCTCACCGCGAAGCAACCCCTCATTGCGGGTTTGGTTCCGGTGAGCGCGCGATAGCCGCCTCTGCGCTCGCGCGAGAAGACGCGTTGCGCACCAATTCCCCTTTCCCGATGTGCGTCTGGAGCAATACTAGTTCTAAACAGGCGTTTGCCGCGCCGCTGTTTCCCTCATGCACTTTCATCGCGTTGTTCGCGCTTGCTACTGGTTCCTCACGAAGCGATGGGGGCTGGAAATGAGCGCATGCTTGAAGACTGTGGGACGGTTAGGCACCGCACTGCCGATGCTGGCCGTGATGATCGATATGACGCCGGCGAATGCGCAGTCGTCGGCGCGGGAGTTGCCGGCCGTCGTCGTCGATCAGCCCTCCCGTCCGCCGGCCGCGCGGTCGCGGCCCGCACCGAAGCGGCAAGCTTCGTCGGCCGCGAGCCGCCGCGCAGCCCAGCGCGGGCAGACGACGCCTGATGCCGCGGCTGCCGCCGGCGCACGCGCCGAAACGGCCTACGGTCCGGTGCAGGGTTACATCGCCAACCAGAGCGCGACCGCAACCAAGACCGATACGCCGCTGAACCAGACGCCGCAATCCATCACGGTGGTCACCGCCGACCGCATGCGAGATCAAGGCGTGACCACGGTGCAAGAGGCGCTGCGCTATGTGCCCGGTGTCAACGCCGACGCCTATGGCCCGGATTCGCGCGTCGACTCGATCATGATCCGCGGCATGAATCCCGACATCTATCTCGACGGCATGCGTATCACCAATTCCTGGTGGAACCATCAACGCGCGGAGCCCTACTCACTAGAGCGCGCGGAGGCGCTGCGCGGCCCGTCTTCGACGCTCTATGGCAGCACCACGACCGCCGGGCTCATCAATCTGGTGTCGAAACGGCCGCGCGCGGAGGCGCTGCACGAAGTCGAAGTCCAGTACGGCAGCTTCCACCGCAAGCAGATCCAGACCGACCACACCGGCAAAATCTCCGAGGACGGTCGCTGGCTCTACCGCGTGATCGGCGTGTTCCGCGACAGCGACTACCAGACCGACTACGTCAGGGATAATCGCGTCTTCTTCATGCCGGCAGTGACGTGGGTGCCGACCGATATGACCACCTGGACCGTGCTCGCGAACTACCAGAAGGACAAGACCGGATCGTCGACGGCGTTCCTGCCGCACTCCGGCACGATCTCCTTCAATCCCAACGGCACAATCCCGATCAACCGCTTCGTCGGCGATCCGAACTACGACCTTTATCAGACCGAGACGAAGTCGATCACCAGCCTGTTCGAGCATCGCTTCAACGACGCGTTGAAAGTCTCCGTCAACGCGCGCTATCAGGACGTCAACGGCATCTACAACACGGTCTATGCCAACAGCTACTCCAAGGACCCGTACCTCGATCCGGCGCGGCGCACGATTTCGCGTTATGTCGATGCCTGGAACAGTCATCGCCAGACGTTTACCTCCGACAGCAATGCGGAAGTGAAGTTCAACACCGGTCCGCTGTCGCACAAGGTTCTCGCCGGGTTCGACTACCGCCGGATGGACGAGACCGGCACGGCAGGAAGCAAACTCGACCTGACGCCGTTCGATCTCTATTCGCCGGTCTACACCTCCGTAGTACCGCCCGTGCTCTCCGTGTTGCCGGAGCTCTCGCAGAGGCAGGCCGGCGTCTACGTGCAGGATCAGGTGAAGTGGGGCCCGTTGATCGGCCTGTTCGGTTTGCGCCATGACCAGGCGACCAGCAGCCTTCAGGGCAATCCATCGCAGACGGACGAAGCGACGACCTGGCGCGCGGCCCTGATGTACGAGCTTCCGAACAACGTGACGCCGTATTTCTCCTACGCGAAGTCGTTCGAGCCGCAGTTCGGTACCGCGCCGTATGGCAACAACCGCTGCGTCGACAGCGCCACGGGCCTCTGCAAGCCCGTGCTGGGCGAACAATATGAAGTCGGCTTCAAGTACAAGCCGTCGAATACGCTCGCTATCAACGGCGCGCTGTTCGACATCACCCAGCAGAACCGCATCGCCTATAGCGCCAGCTCGTTGGGGGCCGTGCAGGTCGGCAGGGCAAGTATCAAAGGCGCCGAACTGGAAGTGCTGACCACGCTCGGGGGCGACCTCGACATCATCGGTGTCTACACCTACCTCGACGCCAAGGTGGTGGAAGGCGACAACGCCGGCAAGCGGATCGAGACGGTGCCGGAGCATCAGACTGCAGTGTGGGCGAAGTACCGCTTCACGGCCTTCGGCATCCCGGGTTTCTCGGTCGGCGCCGGCGTCCGCTACATCGGCGAACAGTGGGACGGCACCGACACGCTCATGACGCCATCCAAAACGCTCTTTGACGCAATGATCGCGTGGGAGAACAGGAACTGGCGCTTCCAGATCAACGGATCAAACCTCGGGGATCAGCAATACTTCTCGTCATGTCTGGCGCGCGGCGACTGCTTCTACGGGGCAAGGCGGTCCATCCTGTCGCGACTCACCTACAAGTTCTGAGCGAGTCTTCCGTGCATGTCCCGTGCGTGGCGCAGTACTGATCTGTGATGCCGGGACCTGGCGCACGGTCAGGAAAGGTGGGGGAGGAGCCTACTTCGGCGTCGCCTTGTACGTCTGCAGGAATAGCCGCGTCGCGCTGTCGACCACGCGCGCGATGCGTTCCGCCGACGGCGCCGGTTCGGCCTGGAACACGAATGGCAGAAACAGCGTTGCCTGGCACATCTGCATGAACTGCGCCGCCGCGAGCTGGCAGTCGTCGATCGCCAGATCGTTCGGCCGGACATGCGCCTGGAGATATTCGGAAAGGCTTTCGATCGATTTCGCCAGCACGTTTTGGTAGAAGCGGCGTCCGACCTCCGGCATCCGTTCGGCGATCGCCATCACCGTCCGGATCGACGACCCGCCGCCCGGCCGGCACATCGAACCGATGTAGCTCCGGCCGAACTCGCGCAACGTGGTTTCGACATCGCGCCCTGGATCGAGATTGAACGCGATCTTGCCCTTTTCGACCTCTTCGTCCTCGACCATCGCCTCGAACAGCCGGCTCTTGTCGCTGAAATAGACATAGAGCGTGCCCTTGGAGACGCCGGCGGCGCGGGCGATCTCGTTCATGCTGGCGCCGTCAAAGCCCAGATCCATGAACACCTTTCGTGCGCCGTCCAAAATCTGCCGGCGCTTTGAACTGTCGTCCTCGCCAAAGGGATGAATCGTGTTTGGTATCGATGCAACCATTGGTTTATCTTCTCGCGCAACAATTCATCCCAAGATCTGGCGGGAAGCTTTTCTCGCGTATGGTCCGTGATGGTATGAATATATGTTGACCGAACCGTTCGGTCAATGATACTTTTGATGTCGAGCACACCAATGCTGCCGGTATTGTCCCGGCTTTTCTGGCTTCACGTGCGCCGCGTTATTTTGGGGAGGCCGTTATGGCCGCAGCGAGAGATCAGGCCGCACGCATCATCCGCGGCGGATCGGAAACGGCGCAGGACGAGGCCGCCAGTGAGACCAGCGCACAACTCGCTGACCAGTTGCGCGCGCATGTCGCCGAAGAGACCCGCCGCCGTCCGGCCGAGTCGCACGGCGCCGAGCGGCCGGCCGCACCGCCGGCGGCCGATGCAACCATGGCGAAACCGGGCAAGCGCAAATTCATCATGATCGGTGTGTTCGGGCTGCTCGCGCTGGCCGCGATCGCTTACGGCGTCTACTTCGTCCTGGTCGGGCGCTTCTACATCTCGACGGATGACGCTTACGTTCGCGCCAACAACACCACGCTCGGCGCCCGGGTTTCGGGCCACGTCGCGGCCATCCTGCCCCGCGACAATTCCCTCGTGCGCGCCGGCGACGTGATCTTCCGGATCGATGACGGTGACTATCGCATCGCCGTGGAGGCCGCGCGGAGCAAGATCGCGACCCAGCAGGCCACGATCGATCGTATCGGCCGCCAGGTCACCGCGCTGGAAAGCGCGGCCGAGCAGGCCAAGGCGCAGCTCGCCTCGGCGGACGCGGCGCTGAAGCGCGCCGGCCTCGACTTCGAACGGCAGCAGGCGCTGAGCACCAAGGGCTTTGCCTCGCGCGCCACCTTCGAGGTTTCCGAGGCCAGTCGGGATCAGGGCCTTGCCGCGGTGAAATCGGCGCAGGCGGCCTTCGATGCCGCGCGCGACAATGTCGAGGTGACGAAGGCGCAGCAGGCCGAGGCCCGCGCGCAGCTCGTGGAATTGCAGGGCCAGCTCGCCAAGGCGGAGCGCGACCTTGCGTTTACCGCGGTGCGCGCGCCGGTCGACGGCACCTTCTCCAACCGCCTGGTCAATGCCGGCGATTTCATCCAGGCCGGGCAGCGGCTTGCGAACGTGGTGCCGCTCAACGACGTCTTCATCGACGCCAACTACAAGGAAACGCAGCTCAAGCGCATCCGACCCGGCCAGCCCGTCACCATCTCGGTCGATGCCTATGGCCATCGCAAGTTCGCCGGGGTGGTCGACAGCATCTCGCCGGCCGCAGGCTCGGTATTCACGCTGCTGCCGCCAGACAATGCGACCGGCAATTTCACCAAGATCGTGCAGCGGCTGCCGGTCCGCATTCGCGTGCCGAAGGAAGTGGCGAAACAGAACCTGCTGCGCGCCGGCATGTCGGTCTACACCACCGTGGACACCCGCGAGGGCGCGGCCGACGCCGACAGCGATGCGGATCTTGACGCGCCCGGCACGGTTCAACCGAAGTAGTCGTTATTGAAGCCGTTGGGCAAACCTCCGGCGCGCATTCCGGGTTCACCATGGCTGACGCCGTTACCCCATCGACGACGAACACCGCGGCGGACCACATCCCGCCGCGCCGGCTATTCTGCTTCCTCATCATGGTATTCGGGATGTTCATGTCGATCCTGGACATCCAGGTCGTCTCGGCATCGCTGCAGCAAATCCAGGCCGGGCTTTCGGCCAGTTCCAGCGAAGTGTCGTGGGTGCAGACGTCGTACCTGATCGCCGAAGTGATCGCGATCCCGCTGTCCGGATTCCTGTCGCGCGCGTTCGGCACGCGGCTGCTGTTTTCGATCTCGGCCTCCGGCTTCACGGTCGCGAGCCTGTTCTGCGGGTTCGCCTCGACGATCGAGCAGATGATTTTTTGGCGCGCGCTGCAGGGATTTCTCGGTGCCGGCATGATCCCGACCGTGTTTGCATCCGCCTACACGGTGTTCCCGCGCTCTAAATTCCATATCGTCGGCCCCATCATCGGCCTGGTCGCGACACTGGCGCCGACCATCGGGCCGACGGTCGGCGGCTACATCACCGACTTGATGTCGTGGCACTGGCTGTTCTTCATCAACATCGTTCCCGGCATCGGCATCACCATCGGTGTGTGGATGCTGTGCGATTTCGACAAGCCGAACTTCGCGCTGCTCGAGCATTTCGACTGGTGGGGCCTGGCGTTCATGGCCGGCTTCCTCGGCACGCTGGAATATGTGCTGGAAGAGGGCCCGCAGTCGCAATGGCTGGAGGATACCTCGGTCGCGGTTTGCGCGGCGACCTGCGTGGTCTCGGCGATCGCCTTCTTCTGGCGCGTGCTCAGCGCGCGGGAGCCGATCGTCGACCTCAGGACTTTTACCGACCGCAATTTCGGCGTCGGCTGCCTGATCTCGTTCTGCGTCGGCATCGGACTTTACGGCCTGACCTACATGTATCCGCGTTATCTCGCCGAAGTGCGCGGCTACAGCCCGCTGATGATCGGCGAGACCATGTTCGTCTCGGGCATCGCCATGTTCCTCACCGCGCCGATCGTCGGCCGGCTGATGGTGAAGTACGATATGCGCTATCTGATCGCGATCGGTCTCATGCTGTTCGCGCTGGGTTCGTATCAGATGACGTGGATCACGAAGGAATATGACTTCTGGGAACTGCTGGTTCCGCAGGTCCTGCGCGGTGTCGGCATGATGCTGGCGATGGTGCCGACCAACACCATCGCGCTCGGCACGCTGGCGCCCGATCGGGTGAAGAACGCTTCGGGCCTGTTCAACCTGACGCGCAATCTCGGCGGCGCCCTGGGGCTCGCCGTCATCAACCAGGTGCTGAACGACCGCACCGACCTGCATATCTCGCGCCTGCACGACCGCGTCACCTGGGGCAACGCCGCCGCGGTCGAGACCCTCAACATGCTCACCCAGAAAATGCAGGGCATGGGCGACGCCGCGCTGATGGCGATGAAGCAATTGTCGCAGATCGTGCACCGCCAGGCCGTGGTGATGGGTTACGGCGACGCCTTCTTCATGATGACCGTGTTCTATTTCGGCCTCACCGTGCTGGTGTTGGTGCTGAAAAAGCCATCTGCCGCGGTGCTCGGCGGCGACGCGCATTGAGACGGAGATAGCGACGATCGTAGCCCGCCATGAGCGCAGCGACATGCGGGAAGTCCTGGGAATGGCGCTAATCGAATGGTCAACTATCGACGCAATTTCCTTCCCGGCGGTACGTTTTTCTTCACGGTTACGCTCGCAGACCGGCGTTCCAAACTCCTGGTCGACCATGTCGACCTCCTGCGCAATGCTTTGCGCTTCGCCCGTCGGGAACGTCCATTCGTCATCGATGCGGTCGTCATACTCCCCGACCATTTGCATGCAATCTTTACGTTGCCACCCGACGATTCCGATTTTTCGGGACGTTGGCGGCGCATCAAGGGACATTTCAGCAGCGCCTTGATCGACACCTCGACAGAATTAAAGCGCCGGCCGAACGGTAGTTTGGCGCTTTGGCAACGACGGTTCTGGGAACACACCATCCGCGATGAAGGCGACTATGCGCGGCATGTCGACTACATTCATTTCAACCCGGTCAAGCACGGGCTGGTGCAGCGTGTCCGTGACTGGCCCTATTCGTCGTTTCATCGCTATGTGCGGGATGGAATTGTGCCCGAGGACTGGGCGGGAGACGCCGGTCAGGGCGAGGGAAACTTTGGAGAGCGCGTGAGCGGATAGAGTTGTCCCGCATTTCGCTACGCTCATGGCGGGCTACGGGTCCGCAATCGTAGCCCGCCATGAGCGAAGCGACATGCGGGAAGCCGGCAGTGATTGCTCTCATCACGCCCTTGTCATGTTGCAAATCGCCCACGATGCATTTATAAGCAGCAAATCGTCGCTCGAACCGGGGAGATTTGCATGATGTCGATGTATTCGCAGATCGCACCCTCGCGTCCGGTGCTTGTGCTGGTCTTTCGATCGCGTCACTGAGCGCGATCGCCGCCGGCCCCGATCGGGTCTGATGCCCGATCTCCGAAGCTTCCCAACGACTTGACCTTTTTCAACGACGCCCCTGCTCGGCCTTCGGGCTGCCGTCGCGTCAAACAGATGGAGCCGGCGTGTGCGCCTTAAGCGCAGCCGGATGACGCCATGACCGCTCTCAAGGACAACAAGCCCGCGGCGATACGCGTGGTGATCCCGTTCGTGTTCCGCCACTGGCTGCAACAGCCCGGCCGCGCCGCCGTCGTTGCCGGCGGCCTGCTGGGCGCGACGGCGGCCGACCTGTTCATGCCGATCTTTTCCGGCCGCCTGGTCGATGCGCTGACGTTGGGCGCTTCGGACCCGGCGGCGCGCCATGCTGCGTTCACCGCCTTTGGCGGCATCGTGGCGCTTGGCCTGGTGTCGATGATCCTGCGGCTCGCCGGCCTGCAGGCGATCGTGCCGTTCACGCTGAAGACGATGTCCGACGTGTCGCGCGACGCCTTTGCCCGCGTGCAACGTTTCTCGACCGACTGGCACGCCAACTCGTTCGCCGGCTCGACCGTGCGCAAGGTCACGCGCGGCATGTGGGCGCTCGACCTGCTCAACGACACCATCCTGATGGCGCTGGCGCCGTCGCTGCTGGTGCTGCTGGGTTCGATGATCCTGCTCGGGCTGCACTGGCCGGTGCTGGGCGCGGTGATCGCGGTCGGTACGGTGATCTACGTCTCGATGACGCTGGCATTCTCGATGAACTACATTGCGCCGGCCGCGCGCGTCTCCAACGCCTGGGACACCAAGGTCGGCGGTACGCTGGCGGATGCCTTGACCTGCAACGCGGTGGTAAAATCCTTCGGCGCGGAAGCGCGCGAGGATGCACGGCTGGGCGGGGTGATCGGCCGCTGGCGCAGGCGGGTGCGGCGGACGTGGTATCGCTACAACTATACCTCGACGGCGCAACTGGCGGTGCTGTTGTGCTTTCGCGGTTCGGTGATCGGCGGCGCGATCCTGCTGTGGATCGCCGGCCGCGCCACGCCGGGCGACGTCACCTATGTGCTGACCAGCTACTACATCATCCACGCCTATCTGCGCGACGTCGGCATGCACATCAACAATTTGCAGCGCTCGGTCAACGACATGGAGGAGCTCGTTGCGATCCATGCCGAGCCGATCGGCATCGCCGACGCGCCGGATGCCAAGCCGATCGACATCCAGGGCGGCCGCATCGTGTTCGATAACGTGACGTTCCATTATGGCGGCCATCGCACGCCGCTGTATGACGGCCTGTCGGTGGAGATCCGCGCCGGCGAACGGGTCGGCCTGGTCGGACGTTCCGGTTCCGGCAAGACCACCTTCGTCAAGCTGGTGCAGCGGCTGTACGACGTCAGCGGCGGCAAGATCCTGATCGACGGTCAGGACATCGCCAAGGCGACGCAGCATTCGCTGCGCAGCCAGATCGCGATCGTGCAGCAGGAGCCGATCCTGTTTCACCGCACGCTGGCGGAAAACATCGCCTATGGCCGGCCGGGCGCCAGCATGGCGGCGGTCGAGCAGGCGGCGCGGCTCGCCAATGCGCATGACTTCATCCTGCGGCTGCCGAAGGGCTATGGCACGCTGGTCGGCGAACGCGGCGTCAAGCTGTCGGGCGGCGAGCGACAGCGCGTCGCGCTGGCGCGCGCGTTCCTGGCGGACGCGCCGGTGCTGATCCTGGACGAGGCGACCTCGAGCCTGGACTCGGAATCGGAGGGCCTGATCCAGCAGGCGATGGAGCGCCTGATGAAGGGGCGCACCTCGATCGTGATCGCGCACCGGCTTTCGACGGTGCGCAGCCTCGATCGCATCCTGGTGTTCGACCGCGGCGAGATCGTCGAGCAGGGCACCCACGCGGCGCTGACGGCGCGTCCGGGCGGCGTCTATCGCGGGCTGTTCGAACTGCAGGCGACCGAGTTCAGCCGCATCTCGGCGGCAGTGTGATCTGCGCAACTTGCGATTCCACGCGGTGTGGGAATATGCTTCCCGCACCGAGAGGACTTGCGCAATGCGCTGGTTTAACAAGGAAAAGCAGCCTGACGTCTGGGAAGTCGCCGACGATCAACCGTTGGGCGATATCGCGGCGGCGCACAGGATTCGGGAAATTTGTGCATCCGCAGCCACTATCGCGGAAAAGCTGGTGGCAGCCAGCACGCGCGATGCCGAGCACAAGCTGGCAGCCGACGCCGCGCGATACCAGGCTGCCATCAAGCGCGCGCTCGAGATCGCCATGCAGATTTCCGACGATTCGATGCGCGACGTTTCCGTGAGCCAGGTCATCAGGCTGTGCGTGAAGGTCGATCATCTGAAGACCGCGCGAGTCCTGCTTCGCGCCATCCAGTCGGAAAAAACGAGGGGCGAACTGGTGGTCGATTACCCGATCCTGATCGATCAGGAAGCAGCCAGCTGAGGCGGCTCGCGATCGCGCTGCGGTGGCGCAGTTTCGGGCGGCTTGGCCCTGGCGCGCGTGCGCGTCGAGATCGCGACCGTCACGACGACGGCGGCGGCGAACAGCAGGATCTGCAGCGTGATGGTCTCGTCGTTGAACAGCGACGCCAGCGCAAAGGTAACGAAAGGCTGCAGCAGCTGCACCTGCGACACCCGCGCGATACCGCCCATCGCCATGCCGGCGTTCCAGGCGAAGAAGCCGATCCACTGCGAGAACAGCGCGACATAGAGCAGCCCGAGCCACGGCTTGACGCCGACCTGGCCGACGTCGGGCGGCATGGTCAGAACAGCCGCGGGAATCGACAGCGGCAGGCCGATCACGAGGATCCAGCTGATGACCTCCCAGCCCGGCATGTGCGCGGTGAGCCGGCCGGAGAACGTGTAGCCGAGCGCCGATACCGCTACCGCGGCGAACAGCAGCAAATCGCCGGTCGAGAACGTGCCGCCGCCCTGGCGCAAAGAGAACGCAATCACCAGCGCGGCGCCGGCGATGGACGCTATCCAGAACAAGGGCCGCGGCCGCTCGTGGGCAACGGCCACAGCGGCGAGGGCGGTCGCGATCGGCAATACGCCGAGCACCACGCCGCCATGGGAGGCGTCGACCCGCTGCATCCCCATCGACATCAATAGCGGGAAAACGACCGCGACGCAGAGCATCGCGATGACCAGTTGCGGCCACAGCGCGCGCGGCGGCAGCGGGCGGCGTAACATCAGAAGCAGCGCGAGCGAGCACGTCCCGGCGATCGCGGTGCGCAGCGCGGTCAGTGCAATCGGATCAATTTCCGCAACAGCAAGCCGCGTCGCCGGCAGCGTGCCGCCGAAGATCACCATGCCGATGAAGCCCAGCAGCAGGCCGAGGCGCTCGCGTGAAGCAGGGGAGGACATGAGGCGACTGGTTAGCCGCTTTGCGCGCCAGCGTACAGCAATCTGCTCGGAGCACATGGCGGCCATGCGCCTTTACCTCGGAGCAATGCTGCTCCACACCAATCCGAGTCCCGACATGAACAGCAGCGCCAGCACCACGTCGTAGAAGTTTCGATCGTTCAGGGCGCGGTAGGTCCGCATGCCGAGGCGGGCGCCGACCAGCGTGCCGGGCATCGCGAGCAACGCCAGGAACAGGACGTTCAGCTTCACGAACCCGGTCGCGCTCTGCAGGATCAGCGCGGCGCCGAGCACAGTGCCGTTGAAAATCTGGAAGACGCCGCGGCGCTGATCCTTGGTCCAGCCGCGGATGCTCGCCCACAGGGTCGGCAGCGGGCCGGACAGCCCGGCAAGGCCGCCGAGGATGCCGCCGGCAAACCCGACACAGGCATCGGCGATGCGGCCGCCGAAGCGAAACGCCATCGGCTTGCGAATGAAAAACAGCGCGGTCGGAAATACCAGCAGCATCACGCCGACGCTGAGCTTGAAGGTTTGCGGATCGGCGCGCGCGACCAGCAGGGCGCCGATCGGCATGCCGAGCAGTCCGCCGGCTACGAACGGCAGCGCGAGCCTGAAGTCGAGCAGCTTCCACATCGCGGGCAAGGTCGATATCTGCGAACTCACCGAGCAGATCAGCACCAGCGGCACCGCCACCGCCGGCGGCAGAATGTACAACCAGATCCCCAGCGCCATCAGCGCGGTGCCGAAGCCGGCCAGTCCGGAGACGAAGCCGCCGGCGAGCGCGCCGGCGAGCAGAACGGCGTAGGTGGTTAAGTCCACTCTTTCTCCCCAGTCATTCCGGGATGGTCCGAAGGACCAGACCCGGAATCTCGAGATTCCGGGTTCGATGCTTCGCATCGCCCCGGAATGACGTTGAATGTTGTGGCTTCGTTTACACGACGCCCGGGACAGGTACTATCGCAATCCAAGCGTCAACAATAACCGGTGGAAAAAGCCCATGAGTGCCTCTCCAAAAACCTTTCTCGTCTGTCACGGCGCGTGGTCCGCGGGCTGGGCCTGGAAGAAGGTACATCCGCTGATGCAGGCGGCCGGGCACCGCCTGGTGACCCCGAGCTACACTGGCCTCGGCGAGCGAGTCCATCTGGCTCATCCCGGCATCGACCTCAATTCCCATATCGAGGACATGCTGAACGTGATCAAATATGAGGACCTGCGCGACATCGTGCTGATCGGGCACAGCTATGGCGGCATGGTCGCGACCGGGGTCGCCGACCGTGCGCGCGACAAGGTCAAACAGCTCATCTACATCGATGCCTTCGTGCCGGAAGACGGCCAGTCGCTGCTCGACCTCAACGAGGTGGCGCGGCCGCGGATGCAGGAGCTCTCCAAGACCGGCGACGGCTGGCGCGTGCCGCCGAACCCGACGCCGGAGGATACGCCCGCCGCCGACCTCGAATGGCTCAGCGCCCGCCGGGTCGACATGCCGATCAAATGTTTCGACTCCCCGATCAGGCTGCAGGGCGGCCCGCTCACCTTGCCGCGCAGCTACATCTACGCCACGCGCATTACGCCGGCCGATACGTTCGGTCGCTTTTCGAAGATGACAAAGAACAATCCGGCCTGGAGCTATTACGAGATCGACGCCAGCCACTCGCCGAACGTCACCGCGCCGGAAGCGCTGGCGGCGCTGCTGCAGAAGATAGCGGCTTAGCGGGGCTTCGGGTTTCTTCGAGGATTGACTCTCTGCCATCCGCTCAACAAGCTAGCGACCAGTGATCGACGTCGATCGCGGAGGACGGGGCCATGGCGGCCAGAACGACGACGGGCATCGAGACGTGGTCGACGGGTTCGGTCAAGCCCGAGCGGCGCCTCGATTACTGGATCGGCGCCGTCTGCGAATGTTTTCTCGAAATGGACATCACGACGCAGGTCCGCACGGACTTCGATTGCTCCGTTCAGCGCGGGCAGCTCGACACCATCGGCATCAACCGTGTGCAGGGATCTGCGCAGCACGTCTACCGCCGGAAAGCGAGCGTCGCGCGCAGCGCGGCCAACTACTATTACTTGCTGTGCAAGACCGACAACGACTGGACGGTCATGCAGAACGGTCATTCGTCGCGGATGCGGCCGATGGATCTTGTCCTGCTGGATTCCCGGCGTTGCTATGAATTCAACTTTCCGGCGACCGCCGACACGCTGTCGCTGGAACTGCCGATCCACTGGGTCGAATCGTGGATATCAGATCCCGAGCGGCGGATCGGGCAGCGCATCGACGGGCGCGCCGGCTGGGGCGCGGCGCTCAGCGCATTTGCCGGCCAGCTGACGCCCGAACTCGCCGCCGACCGGCCGTTGCCGGCTCCGGTGCTGACCGACCAACTCGGCGCGCTGCTGGCGCTGGGGTTGGGCAGCGAGATTCCGGCCACGCCCGCCGAGCAGCGCGATGCCACGAAGCTCTTGGACCAGATCGGCCGTGCCATAAGGCTGCGCTACGCCGAACCGGGGCTGACGGCTTTGGCCGTCGCGGAGGATTTGCGTGTTTCTGAGCGGACCTTGCACCGCTGCCTCAACAAGGCGGGCCTGACATTTGGCGGGCTGCTGAACGATTGCCGGATGGCGGCCGCGCGCCGGATGCTGCGCGATCCGCGGTTCGACCGCCTCAGCGTCGGCGGCATCGGGCTGCGCGTCGGCCTGTCCGATCCATCCCACTTCATCCGCCAATGCCGCAAGTCTCTGGGCATGACGCCAGGCGCATTCCGTCGGCAGCGCTGAAGCCGCATTGTCCCCTTGGCGTAAATCGCCGATGACGATGGCCGAATCCGGCCATCCGGCACCGATGCCCGTCCGTATCAATGTTCGATTTTTCGAAATCGAGGGAGACGGGAATGGCAGACACTTATGTTCTGGTTCATGGCGCGTGGCACACCGGCGCCGAAATGGAAGCGGTGGCCGGACATCTGCGAAGGGGCGGCCATGTCGTGCACTGCCCGACGATTGCCGGCAACAACACGGATGATGATCGCGAGAAGATTGGCCTCGAGCAAGCGATCTCGTCGATCGTTACCTACATCGAAACGAACAATCTGCGCGACATCCGTCTGGTCGGACATTCCTATGGCGGGATGGTGATTTCGGGCGTCGCCGACCGTTTGACCGATCGGATCAGACGCCTCGTCTATGTCAATGCGTTCGTGCCGCTGGACGGACAGTGCCTCAACGACATGGTGCCGCCGCACTATGTCAACCTGTTCGATGCGGTAGCCGCCGCCAACAACGGCGCCGTGATGCTGCCGTTCGAAATCTGGCGCGATGCCTTCATCAACGACGCCGATCTTGAGCTGGCGAAATCCGCGTACGCCAAACTCAACCTGCATCCGTACAAGACGTTCACCGACAAGATCACGTTGAAGCAGGCGTTGGCGGAATTGCCGGTCGGCAAGTCCTATGTCAATTGCCGGCAGGACACCGCCCTGCCGCACGGGCTGCCATGGCATCCGCGGCTGTCGGAACGGCTGGGGCTCTTCCGGCTGGTCGAATGCGACGGCAGCCACGAGATGTTCTTCAGCAATCCGGCACGGCTGGCGCAAGCGATCGCGGAGGCCGGGCGCGACTGAGATCCGCGCACGCGATCGCCTCGCTCGAAACACCGCGTAGCTTGCCCAGAAGTATCGCGACCTGACTTCGCATTCGAAAGAAAGGGGACCGGCCGCCGCTGGCCGGTCCCGAACTCCTATTCCGCGGCCTGCATGATGCCGCGGGATTTCGCCACCGGATCGGCCACGGTGCCGATCGCCTCCATCGACTTCTCAAACTTGACGAAGTCGTCGTCCATGATGGCGCGGGGATTGAAACTCTCCTCGGCAATGATGCCGTGCACGCGGCGGCGCTGCATCCCCATGTTGCCGCCGTCGTAGATCGGCAGCACCGCGGCCTCGCGCAGGTACTTGCCGAACTTGAATTCGGTGCTGAGGCTGTTGACGCCGACCACCTGCATGCATTTGTAGACGCAGTCGACCATGGCTTCGGTGACGTTGATCTTGCACATCGCACCGATCAGTTCGGCATGCTGCGAGTGCTTGTCGAGATAATCCGCCGCGCGCCAGGAGAAATAGCGGGCGGATTCGATCTTGGCCGCGACGTCGCCCATGATGTAGCCGGCATTCTGGAAGCGGATGATCGGCGTCAGCGATCCGGCGGTGTTGGTCTTGAGGAACTTCAGCGCATCCTCGTAGGCCGACCGTGCGACGCCGACTGCGGCGATCGCGGCGACCGGGCCCGACCAGGCAAAGTTCCTGTTGATCACGAAGTCGCCGTTGCCCTTGGCGCCGGGCAGCAGATTGTCGACCGGCACTCTGGCATCCTTGAACACGATGAACGCGTTCGACGTGGTGCGATGGCCCTCCTTGTCCAGGAACGTCCAGGTGATGCCGGGCGTGCCGCGCTCGATGATGATCGCGGACAGTCCCTCGGTGCCGCCGACATTGGTGTCGGTGCGGATAATGGCGCATTGCGTATTGGTGCCGAGACCATCCCAGCCGGCGGAAGACGACCATTTCTTCTTGCCGTTGAGGATGAAGTGGTCGCCATCGCGGACCGCGGTCATGCCGATGCCGGCCTTCGGTAGCGGGCTGTCGAAATTCGCCGTGCCGCCGGTACCGCCCGGCGGCTCACCGGCGGTCCATGCGCTGAGGTAGGTGCCGGTTGGATCGGAAGTTGCCGCCCCGATGAACCGCTTCTTCTGTTCCTCGCTGCCGTACCAGGACACGGGCATCAGTCCGAGTCCGTTGCACAGGACGGTGCAGGCGAAGCCGGGATCGACGGCGCAGATCTCTTCCGCTGCAATCACGAAATCGAGGCACGACAATCCGCCGCCGCCGTATTCCTTCGGCAGCATCGCCATCGCGATGCCGGCCTTGTACGCCTCGATATAGGCGCCCTTGGTCTTCTGGTAGGCCAGCATGGGGTCCGGCTCTTTGTCGGCCGCCGGTATCACCGGGGCCAGCACGCCCTCCGAAAAGTCCCGCGCCATTTTCTGAATTTTCCGCTGCTCCGCGGACATCGTGAAATCGATCGCCATTCGAGTCCTCCGTTGGTGCTCGTTACAGATCGTTCAAGACAAAGCCGGCCGGACTTGCTTCAACGCCGACATCATCTGCTCACGCGAAGAAACGACAAGAAAATACTTTAGGCAGTATTAACTGTTTAAAGAACCAAAAGCGCACTTCGAGCGTGCAAATTGTCGGAGTTTTGGGCAGGATATGATCGGAATCGACGCAGCGCGGGCGGCTGTGTTCGGATACATCTGGCGCTGTAGGCTGGAAACGGAGGCTTTGCTTGATCGTCGGCGACACCCAGCAAAAGCTGCTGGCTCAACTCCTGGAAGCCAAGGCCGGATTGACGGTCGATGAACTGGCGAGCGCAGTGGAGATCACGCGCAGCGCCGTGAAGCAGCATTTGTCCGGCATGGAACGGTCGGGCTATGTGCAGCACACCTCTTCCAAGAGCGGCGGCCGGCCGCGCTTTCTGTATACGCTCACCGAGAGCGGAATAGATCTGTTCCCAAAGCGTTATTCATGGTTCTCGCGGGTGATGTTCGAGAGCCTGCGCAAGAAGATCGGCGCGTCGAAGTTCGGCGCCTACATGTTCGAACTCGGGGTCGACATGTCGGCGGCGGCGATTCCGCGACTGGTGGGCAAGACGCGGGTTGAGCGCGTCGTCGAAATCGTGAAGATCATGAACGAGACCGGGTTCGCGGCGCGCGTGATCTCGCCCGGCAAGGGCGAAAAGCTTCCCCGCATCGAGTGCAAGAACTGCGTGTTTCACGACCTCTCGAAGGATTACACCGAGGTCTGCCAGTTCGATCTCGGATTTTTGTCCGGCCTGATGGGCGCGCCGATCGAACATCAGGAGTGCATGCAGCGCGGCGGTCAGGCCTGCCGTTTCAGGTTCCTGCCGACGGCCTGAATTTCGGGCGGCGGCGCCTTCTTTCCGAACGGCGTGGCGCGAGAACTTGCGATCGCGCGCGGGTCGAAGTCCGGCTCGGCCATGACGGCGCAGATCTTCCGCATCTGCATGCCGATATTGCCCGCGTCATAGAGCGGGAATACCGATGCCTCCCTGAGATAGCGCTCGAGCGGATGGGATCTGTCCAGCGCGTTGACGCCAACGACCTTCATGGCCTGGAATACGGCGGTAAACAGCATCTCGCTGCAGAACACCTTTGCCATCGGCCCGATGGCATGGCCGTCCGCGTTGTGAAGATCGTGGTAGTGCGCGGCTTTCCAGGCGAAGGCGCGCCCCGCTTCGACCTTCATTGCAACTTCCGCCAGCGTATAGGCGACAATCTGGTGGTTGATGATCGGCCTGTCTCCGCCGCCGGTGTATTTCTTGGCCCATGCCAGGGCGAATTCGTAGGCAGAACGGGCGACAGCGACCGATGCGATCGCGGCAACCGGTCCGGACCATGTGAACGCCTTGTTGACGACAAGGTCGCCGTTGCCGACCGCGAAGGCGTTCTCCTCGGGCACACGGCAGTCCGAAAATACCACGGAATTGTTCTGGCAGATGCGGTGGCCCGACTTCGAGATCGGTTGCTCGTAGCAAATGCCGGGCGTTCCGCGCGGGACGATAATGGCGCTGAGGCCGCGCGATCCTTCGGCCTGCGGCTCGGTTCTTACGATGCACACATTGGTATCCGCGCCCTTCAGATCCCAGCCGCCGGCATTCACCGGCCAGAATTTACGCCCGTTCAGGACGTATTCGCCATTCTTGCGGTCGTGGATGGCCGTGAGGCCGATGCCTGCCGGCCAGGGTGCTGCGCCGTCGAAATTGGCCGTTCCACCAGGGCTTCCCGGCGGTTCGCTGACGGTCCATCCGGCCAGATACTCGCCGCGCGGATCACCGGTCGCGGGTACCAGCCATTTTTGCTTCTGCTGTTCGGAGCCGAACCAGACCAGCGGCATCAAAGCCAGTCCGTTGACGAGAAGGATGGTGGCGAAGCCGGGATCGACGGCGCAGAGTTCCTCGACCACGATCTGCAGGTCGACGTTGGAAACCCCGCCACCACCGTACTTCTTGGGGATGAAGCCGGTGGCAAAACCCAACTTGTAGCTTTCGACATAGGCGCCCTTGACGGCCTGGAAAGCCTTTTGGGGATCCGGGTCCTCGTCCGCCGCGCGCACCAGGGGAGCGAGAATTTCGGTGGCGAATTCGCGGGCGATCCGTTGCAGGCGGCGCTGATACGATGTGAGCGTGAAGTCAATCGCCATCACCGTCTCTCCGTCGCTCGACCTAAAGACAGTTTTACATATCCAAACTCACCCGGTGTGGTCTTAATGTGTGCACGATGATCCAATTGATGGCAGTGACGCGTCGGTCGATGGCGCGTGGCGCCGGCCTAAGCTGCTAAAGGCAGATTGCTCCCCGGAATGCCAATGTCGGTAACAGCTCGGCTCCGCACTCGCAGGCGAAGTGGCAGAGGAAAGAGCGCCCGAAAGGCGGGCAAGAGCCTAGCGGAAATGGCGAGGGGTCCGGCGTGTTTGCGCCGAACCCCTCATTCATCAAATATCAGCCAGCCTGTAAGCCGGGTTCTGTAGGGCACCGCCTGCTTGCGCAAGCGCTACGTGACGGCCATTCCTCTGGGGCCATATTTGCACATGGCCTCGAGCAACCTACCCGGACGGCGAGCCTGACATCGCCCTGCGGAGTTATCGCCCGAAGGCGAACTTTCCGCGTTGCCGTCCCTATTCGGTTTTGCTCCCGGTGTGGTTTGCCATGCCGTTTCCGTTGCCGGATACGCGGTGCGCTCTTACCGCACCTTTTCACCCTTGCTCCGTCCGGAGACGGAGCGGTTCGTTCTCTGTGGCACTTTCCCTGGGGTCGCCCCCGCCGGACGTTATCCGGCACCGTATGTCGATGGAGCCCGGACTTTCCTCCCCCGCAGCCTTTCGACCATAGCGGGAGCGGCCGTCCGGCCGACTGACGGGCTTGTGATGGAGACTTGGGGCTGCCACGTCAAGCGATATGGGCGCCATCGGCCCTCAAATTAAATTATCCTGAAGATGTCGTTGCGCGCTGATCCCGTTCGACTGGGTGTCGGCGATCCAGCCGATAAACAGGAGTTTTGAAATGCAGTACCTGCTGATGATCTATCAAAGCGAAGCCGAGTACGCCAGCAACGACGCTGCAACGACCCAGAAGATGCTCCAGGAATATGGCGCCTTCACTCAGTCCATCATTCACAGCGGCAACTTCAAGGCTGCCGACCGGCTGCAGCCGACCTCGACCGCGACCACGGTGCGCGTCCGAGACGGCAAGACGCTGACGACCGACGGTCCGTTCGCGGAGACCCGCGAGCAGCTTGGCGGCTATTATCTGGTCGAGGCAAAGGATCTCGACGAGGCGCTCGCCATTGCCGCGCGCATTCCCAGCGCCCGGATCGGGTCGATCGAGGTCCGGCCGATCTGGGCTTATGACTGACGGCCTATGACACCTCGCGACATCGAGACAATATTTCGCGACGAGGCGGGCAGGGCGCTGGCGACCCTGATCCGCCTCGTCGGCGATTTCGATCTGGCCGAGGATGCGTTGCAGGACGCGTTCGCGGCGGCGCTGGCGCGTTGGCCTGGTGAAGGCCTGCCGTCCAATCCGCGGGCATGGCTGGTCAATGTCGGGCGCAACAAGGCGATCGATCGCGTCAGGCGCAACGTCACGTTTCGTGGCAAACAGCAGGCACTCGCGCACGAAATCCTGCTCAACGCGCCCGCACCGGACGAGGACGCCGACAGCGTGCTCGCCGACGACATGCTGCGGCTGATCTTCATTTGCTGCCACCCGTCCTTTGCCGTCGAGGTGCAGGTCGCGCTCACGCTGCGCACCGTGTGCGGGCTGACGACGCCACAGGTCGCGCGTGCGTTTCTCGTCAGCGAGGACGCGATGGCGCAGCGGCTGTTGCGGGCCAAGCAGAAGATTCGTCTCGCCGGGATTCCTTATGAGGTGCCGGAGCGCGACGCGCTGGAGCCGCGGCTCGGCGGTGTGCTCGCCGTGATCTACCTGGTGTTCACCGAAGGCTATGTAGCGACGTCGGGCGATGACCCTGGCTGTGTGAAAACGCCATTGCGCTGCTATGATTCCCTCGATGATTCTCGGGAGAGAATTGATGAGGCGCTTCATTGAAGAGGCGGATCGTGGGCAATCGACGCTGCTGCCCGAATGCCTCGATGATTTCATTGACGAAGGCAACCCGGTTCGGGTGATCGACGTGTTTGTCGATGCGCTAGATTTGGCGGAAATGGGCTTCGATGGGGTGGACCCGGCGGCGACCGGACGGCCGTCGTACCATCCCTCGGTTCTCCTGAAGCTTTACATCTACGGCTACCTTAACCGGGTGCAGTCGAGCCGGCGGCTGGAGCGAGAGGCCGGTCGCAATGTCGAAGTCATGTGGCTGCTGGGCCGGCTCGTGCCTGATCACAAGACGATCGCAGACTTCCGCAAGGACAACGGCCTGGGGCTCCGCAAGGTCTGCGCGCGCTTCGTTGAGCTTTGCCGTGAGATGGGCCTTCTCGCGACGGCGAGCGTTGCCATCGATGGCAGCAAGTTCAAGGCCGTGAACAACCGGGACAGGAACTTCACGCGGGCAAAGGTGGAGCGGCGGCGTGCCCAACTGGAGGAAAGCGTTGCCCGCTATCTGAGCCAGCTTGACACCGCCGACCGGCAGGAGCCGACCGAAGCGCTGGCCGGGAAGGTGACGAGACTCAAGGAGAAGCTGGCGAAGGTGAAGGAGCAAATGGGCAAGCTTGCTGTCTACGAGAAGCAGATGCTGGCTTCGCCCGACCAGCAGATATCTCTGACCGACCCCGACAGTCGCTCGATGGCAACCAGCGGCCGTGGCTCGGGCGTCGTCGGCTACAACGTGCAGGTCGCTGTGGATACCGATCATCACCTGATCATTACCCATGAGGTGACGAACAGCGGCTCGGATCGGGCGCAACTCGCCAATATGGCCAGGCAAGCAAAGGCTGTATTGCAGACCGAGACCCTCGAGGCCGTTGCCGACCGCGGCTACTTCAACAGCCCGGAGATCCTCGCCTGCCACGAGGCCGGCATCACGATAACCCTGCCCAAGCCGATGACTTCGGGCGCCAAGTCGGACGGACGCTTCGGCAAGCAGGACTTCGTCTATTTGCCGGAGGACGATGCCTATCGTTGTCCGGCCGGGGAGCGTTTGCCTTATCGCTATACAAACGAAGAAGCCGACAAGATGCTGAGGCGCTACTGGACCAACGCCTGCAAGAATTGTTCGATCAAATCCCAGTGCACGCCCGGGTCCGAGCGACGGATCACACGATGGGAACACGAGCATCTGCTCGACGCCGTGCAGCAGCGGCTCGATGCGAACCCGCTCGCCATGCGACTACGTCGCGAGACCGTCGAGCATCCGTTCGGCACCATGAAAGCGCGCATGGGTGCGACGCACTTCCTGACCAAAACGCTTCCTAAAGTAGCCGCCGAGATGGCCCTCTCGGTCCTGGCCTACAATCTGACCCGGGTTATGAACATCGTTGGGACCAAGCCGTTGATGGCCGCGATCGCGGCCTGAGGCCGACCGGTCCGACCTTCTCTCCGGCTTCTCTGGAATGGGGTTTTTACACGGCCAAGACCTGATGCGGCCGGACCTCGCGCGCGAAGCCATCCGGCTGGCGCGGCTGCTCGACGCGCTGATGCCAGGCCGCGGCGAGATCAAGGGGCTGCTGGCCCTGATGCTGTTGCACGATTCACGCCGTGCCGGCCGTCAGACCGCAGGCGGCGATATCGTGTTGCTGGAAGAACGGGACCGCACGCTGTGGGACCACAGGCAGATCGAGGAGGGCCTGCGTCTCGTGGAAGAGGCGCTCTGTATGCCGGGCCGCCCGCAATCCTATGCGGTGCAGGCCGCCATCGCCGCGCTGCATGCCCGCGCGGCGAGTTACGAAGAAACCGACTGGCGCCAGATCGCCGGTCTCTATGAAGTGCTGCTGCGTATCAGCCCGTCGCCGGTGATCGAACTGAACCACGCCGCCGCCATATCGATGGTCGACGGTCCGGCGCGGGCGCTGGACCTGATCGATGCGCTGGAGGCGCGCGGCGGACTGAAGGGCTACGAGCTGCTGCCGGCGGTGCGCGCCGATCTGTTGCGGCGTCTCGGCCGGAACGACGCTGCGCGGGCGGCCTATCTGCAAGCCACCGCAGCAACGCAGCTGGAGCCGTTGCGGCGGTTTTATGCGTGGCGCATCGAGGGGTTAGGTGGAACGCTGTAGGCGCTGCGGGCCCCGGCCATCCTACTTTGCATGGGGTTGTTTTCGATGTTTTGCTTTTGGGCCCCGGAGGGGAGGTGCATGGCCTCTGGAACCCGATTGCTCCAGTCAATGCGCCGCGACCGCCTCGTAGATGTCTTCCTCCTGCGCGGTGTGCAGGCGGACC